>JAPLVM010000033.1 GCA_026397115.1 Patescibacteria group bacterium | reverse complement strand
ATTAGATTGGCAACGCAAATTGGTTCACAGCTAAGAGGCGTTTTATATGTTCTTGATGAGCCATCTATCGGCCTACACCAACGCGACAATGAAAAATTAATTTATACGCTAGAGCATTTACGCGACATTGGCAATTCAGTTCTTGTTGTTGAGCATGACGAAGGCACAATGCAAGCGGCTGACTGGATTATTGACATTGGCCCTGGAGCAGGCACTCTTGGCGGCCGACTTATTGCTGAAGGTACTTTTGATGAAATTTGCGCCAACGAAAAATCAATAACAGGACGATATTTAAGTAAAAAAGATAAAATTGAAGTACCAACTATAAGAAGGCAAAGTAATGGTCGCAAACTAACAATTGTAAATGCTCGCGAACACAATTTGAAAAATGTCACAGTTGATATTCCGCTTGGATGTTTTGTTGGCGTGACAGGCGTTTCCGGCTCAGGAAAATCTAGTCTAATCAATCACATTCTGGTCCAAGCCTTGTCAGCTCATTATCACAGAGCACAGACTTTTCCTGGTTCTCACGATGAAATTCGCGGCATGCAGCATCTGGACAAAATTATTGCCATTGATCAGTCTCCAATAGGCAGAACGCCAAGATCAAATCCAGCCACATATACAGGAGTTTTTAATGATGTGCGCGATGTTTTTGCCAATTTGCCAGAAGCAAAAATGCGCGGATATAAAGCAGGGAGATTCTCATTTAATGTTCGCGGAGGACGTTGTGAAGCATGTCAGGGAGACGGCGTAAAAAGAATAGAAATGCATTTTTTACCTGATGTGTATGTGACTTGCGAAGAATGCCGCGGTAGTAGGTACAATCGTGAATCTCTTGAAATCAGATATCATGGGAAGCACATTGCTGATATCTTAGACATGACTGTGAATCAAGCTGCTGACTTCTTCGTTAATATCCCATAAACTATTTATGTTCTAGATGAGCCTACAACTGGATTACATTTTGAAGATGTAAAAAGACTTCTGGATGTTTTACAAAAGCTTGTTGATGCAGGAAACACAGTTTTGGTCATAGAGCACAATATGGATGTGATCAAATCTTGCGATTATCTGATTGATTTGGGGCCAGAGGGTGGTGATGCTGGTGGTGAGATTGTTGCTACTGGTACACCAGAGGAAGTCGCGAGGAGCAAGAAGTCATTTACAGGGCAGTTTTTAAAAGGGATTTTGGGGTGAGATGTGTTTAAAAACCTAAAATTGCTTTTTCCAGTATCAGGCTTTAAAATAATCTCGTCTGCAATTTCACATTTAATCAAGACTATGATCGCGCAAATACAATTAATCCTAGCCATTCTACTTATCATTGCTATCGTTGCTACCCAGCGTGGCTCTGACTTATCACTCACATTTGGCGGAACAAGCGAAGTTTATACACAAAAGCGTGGTGCAGAAAAGCTTCTTTTTAGAATTACCATAGTATTGGCAATAGCATTCGTAGGAGTCTCTTTCTGGATGATGTTAAGCTAGATATATACTGGTTGAAGATCGGTTTTTTTAATCGATTTTCTTTATAGCGCAATTAAATCAAATTTTATCTTCTAATTTCTTCCAAGTGTCTCCAAATTTCACATTCTTGGAAAAAGCTCTGTTGACCGTAGCGTTAGTAGCGGTTGTCCTATGCGGTTCTTTTTTAGGATATAGAATTTATACTGATCATACGTATCTTGCCCCTGACTCTGGAGGTACATATAGGGAAGCTCAAATCGGCCAGCCACATATTCCAAATCCTCTTTTTTGCTCAAACAATTCAACGGATCAAGATATCTGCGCGCTTGTTTTTTCAGGCTTGACACGTTTTGACTCCGAGAAACAAAGAGTTGTGCCTGATGTCGCTACAGATTGGCAAGTATCAAAAGACAATCGTTCATATACTTTTCATTTAAATCACAAGGCAACTTGGCATGATGGCAAACCAGTAACAACTGATGATGTAATTTTTACTTATGGAACAGTTATTGGAAGCCCAGAATACAATGGCCCTTATGCCGGAGTTTTCAAAGATGTAAAAATAGAAAAAGTTGATGATTATACTTTCATATTCCGTTTGCCAAGGCAAGAGGCTTTTTTTCTACGAGATACAACTATTGGCTTACTCCCAGCCCATTTACTTTTGGCTGAGCCGATTAGCCATCTGGAAAATTCAACATTCAATCAGAAACCCGTCGGATGCGGTCCATACAGCGTTACTTCAATGAGTGCCTCAGAAATTCAACTTTCGCGGCATAATGGTTATCACGGCGCAAAGCCATTTATTGATAATATCGTCTTAAATTTCTATCCGGATATTTCTGCTCTGCGCCAAGATATGAGGCGTATTTTAAATATTAAGTCCGTGCCCGTTGAAATGAAACAAGACTTTACTGTTGATCTGGCTTTTAAAACAGAAGAAATAGAATTGCCTCAATATGTGGCGCTGTTTTTTAATACTGACCGCACCTTAACTAAATATCGCCAAATTAGAATAGCATTGCGTTCATTTATCGACATGAATCAGGTTTTAGAAAAAGTTGGCGAGGCGAGAATATTGCCTGATCCGATTTTTGTTCGCGATAAAACCAATATCCAAACCGGTTCGGGAAGCTATTTTGATCCAAAGGCTGGCGAAAAAGCACTGCTTGATATTGGTTGGAAAAAAGGAGAAGATGGGTACTTTGTCATTGAGCGAAAAGATGCTGATGGCAATTCCGTTAATGAACCGTTGTCACTACGTTTATTAACTGCAGATAGAAGTGAATTTCGTGCTGTTTCTGAGGCAATCGCATCTTTGTGGAAAAAGGCTGGTGTAAAAGTTGAGGTCGACGTTCGTAGCGGCGAAAAATTCCTTGGTGCATTAGCTGCTCGTGATTACGATGTTCTTCTCTACGGAGAATCTATTGGTAGAGATCTTGATTATTATCCGTTTTGGCACTCGTCTCAGATTACATTTCCAGGACTGAATTTATCTCAATATGCAAATTTAGAAGTTGACCGTTTGCTAACTCAGGTGCGCCAGACTTTTGATGGTAATGTTCAAGGAGAAGAATTACTCAAAATCCGCGATTTACTTTTAAATGACGTACCAGCGGTTTGGCTATACACACCGACCTATACTTTTGTTCACGAGACAAGCCTTAAAGGCGTGAATCTTGATGGCATATCTGACTTATCTGACCGCTTTAAACAGCTTGCTGACAAATGGTATTTACAGGATCAAGTTAAATGGAGATGGAAAAGTTAAATAGATGCTAGATGCTGGTTGTCAGTTATTAGATATCCGAAAAAACGAACAATAAGGTTTTCTTAATACTATAAAATGTCTTTTCTGTCTTTGTCCAATCAGTTCATTTTTGGAATCTTTCTTTTAATCGCATTTGGAAGTGGTTTTTTAGTACTTCACATACAAAATCGTATTTTGCACTTAAACGTTAGCTTATTTGAAAAATGGTTACCTTGGCTTATAATAAGCGGTTTAATCATGTCCAGAATATTCGCCTTAGCAGCGCTTGATTGGGTTGATATTTTTCAAGGCACATGGTGGCAGATTTTTTATTTTTGGGATGGCATTTTAAGCTTATGGGGAGCGATCATCGGAGTTATCCTAGCCTTGGCAATTTTATGTAAAAAATCGCAACAATCTTTTGGCCAATGGCTTGATATTCTAGTACCGGTTTTTTTGGCAATGCTTATATTCGGACGCCTCGGTAATTTTTTTGATGGCGGAGTTTATTATGGGCAGCAAACAGATCATTTCCCAGGAATAATCATTGATAATGTTTTCTTTCCGCTCTCAGGCGTCAGACACCATCCAATCGCTTTATACGAGACGGGTTTTGCTTTTGTGTTACTAATATTTTCATTTTTCACACGCACAAAGCTTTTCGCTGGCGCACGTTTTTTAGGTCTAATTATGATCTACTCAATCTGGCGTTTTTTAATAGAATTCCTACGTTTTGATGCTGTGGAAATATGGAATAATGTAACATGGGATCAGCTTGTAAGCGCGCTTGTATTTATCGCGCTGGCAATATTTTTGATCATTCGCCATGGACGCATTAAATCTGAAAGTCAATCAACCCAAGACATCCAAGAAACAGGTGGGGCATAGTGGTGAAAATATTGCAGCTGAGTGGCTGGCAAGCTATGGTTTTCATATTCTAGAAAAGAATTTTCGCGTCAAACAGGGCGAAGTTGATTTGATCGTAAGGCATAATAACAGAATTCATTTTATTGAAATCAAGGCACGTACTTCAGGTTTTGGCGGCTTACCCGAGGATTTTGTTAATTCGCGCAAGCAAAGCAGACTGATTAAAGCAGCTTATTTTTGGTTGGCAAAACATCAGCGAATAAAAGATGAAATTTGTTTTTCAATTGTTGCTGTGCGATTTCGTGGCACAGAGCCGCCAGATATCAGGTTTATTGAAAATGCGTTTGAAGATAAACGGCGGTAAAAATGAAGAGAACTATTTCAGCGTAAAACCAGCATCTACATATATCACCTGCCCAGTCATAGCGTCGTTTTTAGCCAGGAAAATAAAGGCATCAGCTATCCCAAGCTTTGACTGCTTATACTTGTCCCGAGCTGTTTTTCATCCGCGACGAAAATCCGGATTATGTGAGCAAGATGGACGAGCTAATCGCTAAAATTCATGAAAACGACAGAAAAATAGAAAAAAGTCAAAAAAAGTCTTGACAAGGAAAATTTTTCTGTTATGATATCCGCGTCATGATGAGTCGAGTATGGAAATAGTCTAAAACCGTTGGTTGAAGACTCAATGACAAATTATTAAATTATTGAGTTAAATTAATAAAAATAAAATTAAAAAATTAGTTGAAGTAAAATACCTAAGAGGTACATAGGAAGCATTTGTTTTTGTTCGGCTTGCAAGTTGTTTTGTTTGTTTTTACGAAAAAATTAAAAAGGCGGCGAGTCTTCGCCTTCATGACGATCGCCTCCCGGGCTAGTAGTTCCTCGGGAAAATTGATTGTCTAAAGACTCAAATGTTTGTTTCTGTTCGGGGGCCCTCTATTTTCATAGAGTGTGCCCCCAAAAATTTAAATAGCCAATGCATTGTAGAGCATTGGATTTTTTGTAAGTGAATAAAATGATTATCGCTGGTTACCCATGTTTAAATATCATCACATCTCCATCTTTCACCAAATATTCCTTACCTTCTGACCTGACAAGTCCCTTCTCTCTAGCACCTACCCAACCATTATTTACAACAAAATTTTCGTAGGAAACCACATCAGCCGCAATAAACTTCTTTTCAAAATCAGTATGAATCACGCCGGCGGCTTGTGGCGCCTTAAAACCATTTTTAATAGTCCAAGCGCGAGATTCTTTTTCACCGGCAGTTAGGAAAGAAATGAGATCTAGCTTAGCATAACCAGTGCGAATTATCTTGTCTAGACCAGACTCTGTAATCCCAGCGTCGGCAAGAAATTCCTTTTGAGAATCTGCGTCCAGATCAATCAATTCTTCTTCAAACTTAGCAGAGATCGCGATGGCATCTTGCCCATCAATTTGGAAATCTTTTCCAACGTCGTTTTCGGAAACATTAGCCACATAGAAAAATGGCTTGCTTGTCAGCAAAAAGAAAGACTCGATGATCTTGCGATCTTCTTCGTGCGCTGAAATGGGTTTTGAGTCAGTAAAAACTTCGCTCGCTGGGTGACCATTTTCCAAAATCAACTTTATTGCTTGCCCAAGTTCTAAAGCTCTTTTCGCTTCTTTGTCTTGTGCGCGAGCTCGCTTCTCAAGTTTTTCCATTTGTTTCTGCAGTGAGGCTAGATCAGCCAAACAAAGCTCAGTTATAATTGTAGCCACGTCTCTATCTGGATTGACTGAACCTTCTACGTGAATTACATTTTCATCATTAAAAAAACGGACTACTTGTAAAATAGCGTCACATTCACGAATATGGCTTAAAAACTGATTGCCGAGTCCTTCGCCCTGGCTTGCTCCACGAACCAGTCCTGCAATGTCAACGAACTTAATTGCTGTTTGAACGATTCTCTGCGAATTGGCAATCTTGGCAATTTTATCAAGGCGCTCATCTGGAACATTGATCACAGCTTCGTTTGGCTCGATAGTGCAAAAAGGGAAATTCTGGGCATCAGCTTGCTTCTTGCCGGCTAGCAAATTAAAAATTGTTGATTTACCGACGTTTGGAAGACCGACTATGCCGATTGAAAGCATTTGAGTTGTGATAACTTTGATTACGCGAGATGATTACCAAGTTTTACACTTAGTTTTTTTACCAGTGATAATAGTTATTTCAGCAGTTGTCGGCTGTGTCTCTGTAATTTGATCAACCCATTCCCCGCCAGTAAGATCTCGAAGAATTTGCATTGTCTTTGGCTTCGAATTAAGTGTATGGTCATAGATTTCCGTGCTCTTGTAAAGATTTTTTGCATTGGCAATATCAACGACATTCAGACCATAGCGTTTTAAGAAGCTCTGACAAGATTGCGCTAATCCTTGAATACTAGTGCCGTTCAAAACTCTAATCGCAGCTTTTTCTTGATATATTTCGCCATAGTACCAAATCATTTTCACAAAATCATGAATCATATCCCAATCATTGCCAAGCGGCAAAAGAATAAACGAGCCGCCATAATACTGATTCCTCTCTTCCACATTTGGAGTATAAAGAAAGCCATTAGCACCGTCTGATAGTGTAAACGAATAAATGTTCTCGCGATTAAATTCAAGGCCGAACTTGGCTAGGGCAAGAATTTCTCGGATGTTTAAGTCCGTTTCAATTGTAGATTGGAAAGCTGTGTAAATTTCTCTGAGTTTTCCTGGATCGCTTAGAACGCCTCTCGACATCGCCTTGTCATAAACCGCGCTTATAATTTTTTGCTGACGTATTGCTCGCTTAAAATCACTTCCTTCTCCGCTGTTTCCGTGCCTAGATCGCGCGAACTGTAAGGCTTTGGCGCCGCTCATATGTTGTAAGCCTTTTGAAAAAGAGATTGTTTTCCAATATAAGTCTTCGGTTGGATATTGGTGATCAATAAAAGAATTTTCCACATCTACCTCGATGCCACCGATTGCATCAACTATACGCTCAAATCCATCAAAATCAACTCGGGCGTGATAATCAATTTTCTGACCAATTATGCCTTCGACGGCAGTTTGTACCAGCTTGTAGCCATCGTCATTATTCTGTTTTTGCATCTCACCTACTTTCCAAACCGCATTAATACGCATTGGCTCGTAACCTGAAATTGAAACAAATAAATCGCGAGGAATAGATAGCAGTGATACTGTTTTTAAACGATGATCGAATGTGGCCGCGATTATCGTGTCTGTCAATTCCCCGCCGTCATGCTTTTTGCCTGAATGCCCGAGCAGCAAAATAGTTGTGTGATCATCGGTTGTTTTCAAGTCAGAAGTAAGATTCCAGACAAAGTCCAACAACTTAAAATTTACAGCGTGATCATATGTCCAGCCTATTCCGCGCAAAGCGAAAAATACCAATATAATAACTAATGGGACCAAGATATAATATTTCAAGTGGTCTTTTTTACCAATTCTAAAGTGCTTTCTCGCAGTCTCAAAATTATGTTTTTGCTCTTTCTTAATATTTGGCAGGGAGCGAGTCTGAAAATTCATTGGTGGATAAAACAAAAAATGTAGATTTTAATTGATCTCGCCCTTATTATTCGCGACAAATATTTAACTTCTTGGCGAGCTAAAAATATTTTATCAAGTTTATGATTATTTGAAAGATAATGTTTTTTAAATATAAAAGGCTTATTGGCTAGAAATGTTTTTTAGTTTTATAATTACATTGTCCAAACTAAATTTTCTAAATAAAATGAGACTAAGCGAAGCTATTCAGAAATTTCTGGAATATGAAAAAATCGGGCGTCAACATAGCTTGCGCACGCTTAAAAACTATACTCATTATTTAAACAGATTCGCTAAATTTGCAGACTCGAATATAGACACGGAAAACATTACGCTTGATTTAATTCATAACTATAGGCTGTGGCTGTATGATTACCCAAGTAGTAATAAAAACAAAATTGCTACTTCTGACTCGCAAAATAAAACAAGGAAAAGGAAAAACAATGAAAAACCTCTCAGCGAAAAAACGCAGATGTATCATTTGATTGCGCTTAGGGCACTTCTACGATTTTTAGCGAAAAATGATATTTTAAGCTTGTCACCAGAAAAAATTGACTTGCCAAAAACACCTGGACGAGAAGTAAGTTTCCTGACAATAGAAGAGTTGGAGAGGATTTTTGCCACGCCGAATTTAGAAATGCAAACCGGGTTGCGAGATCGGGCCTTGCTCGAGGTACTGTTTTCAACTGGTCTTAGGGTATCAGAGCTGGCAGCGCTCAATCGAGACCAAATTGATTTTAAAACAAGAGAGTTCCATGTCCGCGGTAAAGGTAACAAGGTGCGGCCAATTTTTCTGACGCAACGTTCTATAGAATGGCTGGAAAGGTATTTAGAGGCGCGAGAAGATAACTTTGCGCCATTATTTATCAATTTTCAAAGATCAAAAAAGGCTTCTCTTTTAGATGAAAGTCGGCGGCGGCTAAGTACAACATCGATAGAAAGTATTGTGCGTCGCTGCGCAATGTTAGCCGGCTTAGCCAAAAAGGTAACTCCGCATACTTTGAGGCATTCTTTTGCGACTAATCTACTGCAAAATGGGGCTGATATACGGGCGGTGCAAGAATTATTGGGTCATGCTTCTATAACAACAACGCAGGTTTATACGCACGTTACATCAAAAAGGCTAAAGGAGGTGCATGAGAGGTTTTCATAGCTGCCTCCAACTGCTGCTTCTGAGCTATGATTCGGCTGATTTTATGAAGGCTATGATTTTGTCTGTTTTTAACAGAAGGTCGCACAATATATTATTTTATGCCATCAATATTTTATAAAAAATTAAGACGTCAACTTTCTGCTAATCGTAATCGTAGTTTTCATACAATCATTAAAATCATAATTCAGAATGGCATTTTGCAGAAACCTATATTTTTCAAGGCACTAATTTTCGGTCTTTTCCGCGCAAGTGCCAAATTAAACCGTACACTTTGTCAACACCTATAATTTAAACCGCGTTAAAATTCATTTAAAATACCTCTACCTATTCAATCTTCCATGCCATGAAAAAACAAATATCCGCACTTCTTATCGTCGCATATTTCCTCTGTTTACCTATATCTGCCTTTGCCGCTGAGCGGCCGCGTGCCATTATTGGCGTTCCAGTAAATGCTGTGCCAGTAGACGCTAACCTTGAGCTTGGGCAACAGGCTGACAATTTAATTTCAAACTGGGTAACTTCTTTATCTTTTTCCTCTGATGGAAAATATTTATGGATTGGTACTTTGCGCGGCTTGTCTCGCCTTGATACAGCAACCAAGAAATTTACAAATTTTACTCTTGAGAACGGATTGTCATCTCTTGAAACATATTCTGTTTTGGCTATGGATAATCAGGAATGCTGGACAGGCACAAATCAATCGCCTGCCTTTTTTAATGGAAAACAGTGGACGCAATATGATGAATCGCAAGGTTTTAGCCAAGGCCGGGTCATGACTATTAGGCCCGATACAAATGGGAATGTTTGGTTTGGCACAAGCAACGGACTATTTGAATATATGCCTGATCAAAAGTGGCGATTTTTCAAAACTGATGCTGATAACGCTGTTCTGCGGGACAGCAATATATCGTCAATAATTGCTGATAATAATGGTGTGCTTTGGATTGGGGCTAGCGATCTATATTCTTTTGTGCCTCCAGATGGTCCAGGAAAATGGGGTGACTGGAAAAGATATGATTGGCCAAGTGGTTTCGCCAAAATTATCACGTCATTGGGAATTGATAAGAACAATGCGGTGTGGGTTGGGACAAATAGGGGCGTTTTAGTTTTCAAAGATGGTTTTTGGACTGCTGAATATAACAAGAGTTCTGGGTTAATAGATGAAACAGTTAATGCCATTGTTATTGATAAAACTGGGAACAAGTGGTTTGGCACTGGAAACGGTGTTTCCAGGCTTGGTTTTGACGGCGTTTGGACAAGTTATAAGCAAGAAAACGGCTTGGTTAATAATAATGTTATGTCAATGACTTTAGATTCTAATGGAGATATTTGGTTTGGCACAATGGGCGGCATTTCACATTTTGATGGTATAGCTTGGGAAAATTTCCGTACTGACGGATCTTCTGTTTATAATCCAATTGCATTAAACAAAGAAAAAAACGCGTCGCAGCTGCAGGAATTTAGCCAAACTTTCAGCGGTCAAGATCTTGATGGGCACTGGGCAAAAGAATATTTTTTGGACTTAATTAGGCAAGGGATCATTTCTGGTTATGCTGATGGTACTTATAGGCCTGATGCTGTTGTTACGCGCGGCGAACTTCTGAAAATGACCCTAGGATCGGCTGGGTATGATGTCACAAAAAAAATGGATTATGATTTTCCGTTCACAGATGTTGCCAAAAAATCATGGCTTGCGCCATACATTGGGGCGGCTTTAGATAATAAAGTTGTCAGTAATAATAATTTATTCCGGCCTAATGACGCAGCTACGCGGAGTGAAGCCGCGGTTTTGATGGCTAAAGCTTTTAATCTAAAATTAACAGATGAAAAATCCTTGGAATTTTTTGATGTGCCAGCAGAAAATTCAGCGAAATCATTTATAGATATTTTATCCAGCAATAAAATTGTTTCTGGCGCGATGGAAAACGTAGACGTCGTAATAAGCGAATATGATATTAAAGATCACTATGATTTACGATTAGCGCGAGATTTAGGAACAGCTCTAGCTGAGATTGGATTTTTTAGCCCAGAACAGGTTTCGGATTATTATACTCGCGACTTATTTAATGCTATTTTTAATTATCAGCATTTGGTTGTATATGGCGCTTGGAATAAGTCCTTTGGCTTTCCAGATGACAAAACGCGAGAAATGCTTGGTAGCAATCATATCCGCCATACTGAGCAGCGCTTGGAAAGAGTTTTTCATCCAGATCAAGGTATAACGCGCGGTGAAGCGGCTAAGATGTTAAAAATGCTTATAGACAAAAAATAATTTGTATTTAGATGAGGGTCACAACTCGTCATATCGTACTTTTGATTATTATTGTAATTTTTGGCATGATCTTTTTTAGTTATGTTGGGTCTCTATACAGGCAATATCAACGTGAAGAATATAAGGCTGATTTGGCTGAGGAGATAAAAAAACTTGATGAAGATAAAAGCAAGCTCGAGAAACTTCTGGAATATGTGCGCACAGACGAATATCGTGAGCTAAAGGCTAAGGAAAATTTGGGACAAAAAGTTGCTGGCGAAACAGTAGTTGTAATCCCGCCTACTATGGATCTTTCTGGGTCAAAGCAAGCAGAAAATAAGGTGCCTATTTCGGAAAGGCCTATCTTGGAGCAATGGTTAGTTTACTTTTTCGGCGATAAATAATCATCTGGAATCGTCTGCCACATGATTTCAAAGAATTCCTGATGCATTTTGATAATGTTTTTGTTTTCCATTACCACAGCCAAAAACGGTGGCACGAGCTGATGAATCATAACACGCTTTGGAATAATTACGAGGTTTGTATTTAAATCTGTCCCAGACGGTAGAATTTTAATTTTTTCATTAAACTGACTTTGAACTTTTTGATGGGCGCGTGCGACTTTAGAATCTTGCAAAAGTAATCTGATATTCAAATTTATATTCAGTTCGCCACGCCTTCTGATGAAATTTAAAAAATATTTAGCATCAAGCTTTTGCCATTTCTTTTGGTCGGAAATTACCATATAACGATCGTTTGGCTGAACATCACGGAGCATGCCTTCATAAACTGATTTTATTGCTTCTAATCCCTCGTAGTATTTGATGCTTCCTTTATCTGCTTTTAGATTATATAGGTCTAGAAGCTCTGGCAAGGCATCTCGAAAATTTTCTTGTTGCGATTTAAGCGTCAAATTAAATCTTTCTGGATTTTCCGCCAAATAAAGATTTTTAAGCCCTTTGATTTCAATGTTAACTAAACCTTTTTGCTTTAAATCATCAAGAATTGAGTAAACAGTGGTGCGCTTTATGCCTGAGGCACGAGCTATTTTAAGTACGTTAGTTGCCCCAAGCGGCAACATTGCTAGATAAACGCTAGCTTCTTTATCAGACAGACCCAAGTTCGCCAAGACAATATTTAGGTGACCATATTTCATATTCTGTCGAAATTATCGTCAACATTATATCATATCTTACACTAGATAAATACTGCCTTTTGGGCAACGCATAATATTTCGTCGACTTTTTTGACAAATATTCAATACGTGTTTTACTTAAGATGAGTTTCTGGGCGTTTTTATTCGAAATATGAAAATTTGTTCTAAGTGCAAAGCGCAGTTTGAAATCGCTGATGTTGATAAAGAATTTTATGATCGCATTTCACCAGTTTTTCCTTCTGCAGGCTCGACGCAAACAGCAGTCAAATGCCCGATTCCTGAGCCAAATAGCTGTCCGAAATGTCGTTCGAAGCGAAGATTATCTTTTCGCAATGAAAGAAAAATTTATAAACGTAGATGCGATTTTACTGGCAATGACATTATTTCTTCTTATTCTCCTGATAAATTTATCAAGGTTTTTGATCAAAAAGAATGGTGGGGCGATTCTTGGGATGCTAAATACTATGGTCGAGATTTTGATTTCCAAAGGCCATTTTTTGAACAGTTTGCCGAATTACTTTCAGCTGTGCCGAAAATGAATCTTGTCCAACAAGGAGAAATGGATAATTCAGCTTATTGTCATTGTGCTGCCTATAATAAAAATTGTTATTTACTGTTTGCATCAGCTAGAGATGAAGATTGCTCCTATGGTAAATTCGCGGATGACTGCACTAACTGTATTGATAACTATAATATTGCCCATTGTGAACTAGCCTATGACTGCGTTGATTGCTCTGGATGTTATGAAACGCAATCGTGTCGCGAAGTATATAATTCGAGTTCTGTTTTTCACAGTATTGACTGTAGAAACTGCGACTTTTTGTTTGCGTGTGTTGGCCTTCGCGGACAAAAATATCGTGTGCTAAATGAGCCTGTTACCAAAGAAGTTTTTCAGGATTTGATGCAAAATCGCGCTAAACAAAAGGAGATTTTGCAGAAATTACCAGAATTGTATTTATCTAGGCCGCGTCTTTATACCAATTTTATACAATCAGAAGACTTCTCCGGGTCATATATTGAGAACAGTAAAAATGCTCATTTTTGCTATGACGTACATGGGCTCGAAGATTGCAAGTTTTGTTCGGAAATGCGTAATTCAAAAAATGTTTATGATGTTGACTGCTACGGAGTCACCCAAAATAACGAACTTTTGTATGAGGATGAAGGTGTTGGGCATGGCGTTTTTCAAATATTGTTTTCCAAGCTGATTTGGGGCGGCAGCGCAAACGTTCTTTATTCGTATGAATGTTTTGCATCGGAAAATTTGTTTGGATGCACTGGTTTGAAAAAGGAGCAATATTGCATTTTAAACAAGAAATATAGTTCGGAAGAATATTATCAGCTAGTACAAAAAATTATCGCTCATATGCAAAAAACTAATGAATTTGGAGAGTTCTTCCCATCGTTGATTTCTCCTTATGGTTATAACGAAACCTTGGCAATTGAGCATTGGCCATTAAATAAAAATGAAGCCATTGAAAAACGTTTTAACTGGTCTGACTATGAATCACCTGCTCCAGCAGTGGCAAAAATCGTTCAAGCTTCTAAACTACCAGATTCCATAGATCAAGTGCCAGATGATATTTTGGACTGGGCAATAGAGTGTCCGGAAAGCAGAAAACCTTTTAAAATCACAAAACCTGAATTGAAATTTTATCGTAAAAATAATATTCCGCTGCCGCATTTTCATCCTGAGATACGTTATGCAAAAAGGTTTAATCTAAGAAATCCGCGTCAACTTTGGCGCCGCACTTGTGATAATGACAACTGCCAAGTAGTTTTTGATAGTCCTTATGCGCCAGATAGACCAGAAAAAGTATTTTGCGAAAAATGTTTTCAGGCGGTTACGTGCTAGTTACTCATGCCGCCTTACTTACGCTGATTCAGTCTTGCAGACTGGATCATAAAGTTTGAGTTTAAATAAAAAATTGGTGCAAGATCTCAAGCAATTTCGTTCAATCTACAAGATTGAACGAGCGAAGATAAGCGCGTATTGAAAATCAAAAAATAATTCTCGATTTTTCCAATCGCTTTTTGCTAAAATCTAAATGTTCTTTTGATGCCTGTCCATCTATAATACTTATGAATTCAAACAATTAGCCAACCAATGAAATCAAGCTTTTCATATCTTCCCCTCGGCAAACAGCGAGAGCTGGAAATCATCTCAGAGACTATACAAAAAACAGTTGGTAAATGTATGGTTGTTTTGTTCGGAAGCTACGCTAGAGGTGATTACGTTGACCGTGATTTCACAATTGAAGAAAATAGCTTGCGTGAATACCGCAGTGATTTTGACATCATGATTATGGTTGGCGATAAAAAAGCCGATAACAACGCCGTTGGTTTGGAATATGAAATTGAAAAAAAGCTAAAGAAAAGAAAGATTAAGACGCCGATGAGTATATTGGTCGAAGGCATTGGTCATGTAAATGAGCAGCTTGAGCTTGGTAGATATTTTTATAAAGATATGAAACGTGAAGGTGTATGCATTGCCAACACAGCAAAATATGAATTGGCTAAGGCCAAAAAAATAAGTTCATGGGAAAAGCGCGCCATGGCCGAAGAAGATTATTCTACATGGACTATCAAGGCGCATAGGCGGCTTGAGGATTTCAAAACGCATATTGATAAAAACTGGTATAGCGACGCAGCTTTTGATCTACATCAGGCTACTGAGAATTTGTTCACAGCAATTAGTTTGGTTTATACGACATATAGGCCAAAGTCGCATGATTTGGCGAAGTTATATGAGAGAATCGTCAAGCTTGATCCGCGTTTTGACATATTTGTTCTCGGTACACAGGAAGAAAAAGATAATTTTGAATTGCTCAGGGCTGCTTACATTGATGCGCGCTATAAAAAAGGGTATAAAATCAGCAATAGCCAGCTTGGATATTTGGAGAAAGTGATCAAAACCTTGGCTGATGTTACTGCCAATGTTTGTACTGAAAAAATTGCGGAGTTGGTTTAATTTCAGTAGATTTTTTCTGGCTTAACATCTGCTACATGTATACCTTTTTGCAAAACTTGATTGCTTTGAATTAAAAGGTCGCCTACATGTTTTATCAACCTACGGCCAGTCCAGGTATAAGTTATGCTTGTGCCTTGGTCTTTACGAATCGCCAAAGTATCATCCACATTCAAAATAGCGATTCCGTAAAAATGATTTCTTATATAGCGATCGCCGCGTCTTGAATTTACGAGTGTGTGTTGAAAAGCCTCAAGTATGACCTGAGCTGTAGTTTTTTTACGTAAGACCCGCATTGCATCAGTAAGTTTTGGCGGATTTCTATAGTCAAAAAAATTTTGTATTCCAAACATTAGAAGGCAGCGTTTAGTTCTATCCTTGCCTTTTAGAATAACTATATCATCCTGTTTTGTGCGAGCACAGATGAACTTATTCCTTGGCAAAGTTTGGCATCTTTCTTTCCTAAAAAACCATTTCCAATGATGGTTTGGCTGAACTTCTGTAATAATTCTGACCCAATCATTGCGAATTGGATAAGACGTAATTTGGTTTGCGCAAGAGGCGTAAGAATAAGTCTGCTCATCTCGCCTTTCTTTTACGCCATAACCCCAACCAGGTTCATAAGCCCAAAGAGATTCTTCTGTAATTATATGAATCATATTTAATTTTTGAATTTACGCATTTACAATAACATCTTTATTTACTCGGAGCAATGTCTTATAAAATAATTTTCTTGATTGGTAAATCGATTTTCAAAATATAGCCTCAATTATAAACAAGAATATTTGGACAAACTTTGCATCCTGTCTTAGGCTTTTATTGGCTGATGCTCATAAATTAATCGTATGTTGTATGAAAAGAACTTTGCGGCTTAATCTGGATGTCGTCTTCTATGGCGTAGCTGGATCAGGAAAAACTACTCAAGCCGAACGCATAGCCGAATATTTTGATGCGCATTTCTTTTCGATTGGGATTACATTAAGGAAAATAGCCGCTTCTCAAGATAACTTTGGTGAAAAAATCAAACAGATCATTGATGCTGGAGAATTTCCAGATGATAAAACCCATTACCAAATTTATATGAAGGGCATGGCTGGGGCTCATGAAGAACAGGCTATTGTTGCCGAAGGCGTTGGCCGGCTTTTGAATTTGAAAGGTGTTTTTGACCGTATAGAAAATAAGTTAGGTCGAAAATATATTGTCGTGCATTTGCTTATTGATGAAAAATTAGCCATCGAACGCGTTATGCAGCAAAAAGGACGAAATGACCAGACTCCAGAAACAATCCAAAATCGTTTTCGTATCTATCGCGAGGAAACTTTGCCTGTCATTGAGCAACATAAAAAAGAACGTCCTGTTTTAGAAATATCAGCTGCTTCTGGTATAGAAGACATCACTAAAAAAATTATTTCGGCATTAAAGCCATTTTCTTCTTAATTATTAAAAAACATCATGAACCTGAAACTGAACTGTGACCTAGTGATCTATGGATCGCAAGGATCTGGAAAAACAACTCAAGCCAAAATCTTGGCTGAAATGTTTGGAGCTGTCTTTTTTTCTATGGGCGACGCATCGCGCGCCTTGTGCCAGAGCGATCCAAAGGCTAAAAAAATTATGAATAGCGGAGCTTTGCTTCCAGATTATTATTTTGAGCAGGAAATTAATAAATTTATAGATCAAATTCAGATAGGCGGCCATGCGGTTTATGAGGGTATTGTGCGTAATTTAGATCAACAGAAATTCTTTGTTGAAATGATGGCTAAGCGTAGTCGACTTTTCAAAGTAATTTTTATTGAGGTTTCAGATAAAGAGGTTCTCGCGCGCATTAAAAAAAGACGCGAATCTGGCGAGCAAAAGCGTGATGATGAAAATGACTCTATCGTCGCTGAAAGGTTAAAGATTTTTCGCGATAAAACCATGCCAGTTCTCGAACAATACGAAAAGCAGGATATTGAATTGATTCGTATTGATGGTGATGTCTCAGTTGATGAAGTAACTGCAAAAATTTTGCAAGCGCTTTAGCTTAGCAGTTATTCAAAACTGTTTTTGGTTTGCAGGTTTGCAATTAAATTTCAGGCTGTGCCAAAGATAGTCGGATTTATAGTCCACAAAATAAGTCCTGCTAACGCGAATATGGCCAGTCCAATTAGCGCTGAGAATATTTTTTCCTTTCCAGAGTCGATGGCAGATTGATTACCTGCTGATCTTGTCCATTCTACGCCGCCCCAAATAATCATAGCGCCAGCCAACGCAGTAATAATGCCCGTTAAATAATTATATATAAGTTTAATGTATTTTGCCAAAAGCGAATTGCTTACATTTGGGTC
>JAPLVM010000008.1 GCA_026397115.1 Patescibacteria group bacterium | reverse complement strand
AAAAAACATCTCGTGTAACTCTTAAGTTTGATTGTTTTCTATCGTTAAAATCAGGGATTTTGGAAGCAGATTTTTCCATTATCTTGTCGCGACCTTTTTCATAAAGTTTTTTTAAATCTTTTCCGATTATTTTTGCCGTTGGCCCAAGAATCTTATCTCCTATCCAGGCTCCTCCTCCTACAATAAGCGCCGTGGCTGTAATTGGTTCCATTTAGCTAAAGTTAAAAAGTCAAAATTTTGGTAAAGTCAAAAATTTTCGCTTTCGCCTCTCTCCTCGTTAAGCATTAAAGCAAGATATTAGATAGAGACAATACATCCCCCGAATTATTACATAAAAAAACCTTTTTCTCAATCCAAAACTTGATATAATTCCCTTACGATTTGTAATCCCAAATTAGATTTCCGTTGCCAATGATCTCTGAAAAACAGATTGAACTTTTCCTTTCCATTTTTCGCGGTCGCCAAGATACCTATGCCAAAAGATGGGAGAAAAATGACAAAAGCGGTTATATGCCAGCCTACGATCTAGATTGGAATAAATTCATGGCTTTCAAAGCTCGTGGCGGAACTATGAAAGACTTCCCTGACAAAAAACCGTTACCATTAACTAACGAAGTAATCAGAAACCATTTATTGGGCAGATCTACGGTGGGAATTTATCCTTTGCTGGATGATAATAGCTCTTATTTTATTGCTGCGGATTTTGATCGAGAAAACTGGCAGAAAGAATGCCAAAATTTTTTGAAAGTATGTGAAGAAAATAAGTTGCCGGCATATTTGGAAAGATCGCGTTCCGGTAATGGTGGTCATGTGTGGATATTTTTTGACAAATCTTATCCAGCCTATCGTAGTCGCCAGATAATGCTGTCTTTGCTAAAACAATCACAAATCATTTCTGAATTTGCTAAAGAGATAAGCTTTGATCGTTTATTCCCTAATCAAGATTATCACTCTGGTATTGGCTTAGGCAATCTAATTGCTCTACCATTACAGGGCGAGTCTATTAAATCCGGTCATACATGTTTTTTGGATCAAGTCACTTTCAAGCCAATTCTAAATCAATGGACATACTTGGCATCTATCCAAAAAGTAAAACCAGATGACTTAGATAATCTTTATGAAAGATTAATGAATAGCAAAGGTAAACCAGAGCTAATTGATACAGTATCTAAAAAGAAAATAAGTATTAGCGTCGATAAACAAATTTGTTTGAATAAAGATGAATTGAATGGACTTCTAACGCGCTATCTTCAGGAAAACTTGAATTTCATCAACAGCGATTATTTAACTCGTAAAAAAATAGGTAAAAGCGTTTTTCAGATAGAAAAATATTTCAATGTTATTGAAGAATCCGGAGACAAAATATTCATTCCGCGAGGATTCGCGCGATCTTTGATTGAATTTTGCCATCAAAATCATCTTCCTCATCAGTTTATTGACCAACGCCAAAAACTGCCGGCAGTGAATTTCACAACTCATATCAAATTGCGTGATTATCAAAAAAAAGCTTTGGAAATCACCGATGAAAAAGATTGCGGAGTGATTGTTGCTCCGCCAGGTTCTGGAAAAACTATTATGGGCTTAGAACTAATAGTTAGAAAATCACAGCCTGCCTTGATTATGGTGCATCGCAAACAGTTAATGGATCAATGGATAGAAAGAATTCAGTCTTTTTTAAAAATACCGAAAAAAGATATTGGACAGATATGCGGTAATAAAAGAAAGATTGGCAAACAGATTACCATAGCCATGATGCAAAGCCTAACGCGTATTGATAATCTGAGTGAGTTTGAGAATAGCTTCGGATTGATCATTATTGATGAGTGTCATCATATTCCAGCCAAGACTTTCCGAACAATTATTCCTCGCCTAAATTCTTATTATCTGTACGGGTTAACGGCTACCCCCAAGCGCAAACACAACGATGAAAAGCTGATTTTTGTTTTTATTGGAGATATATTGGCAGAAATCAAAGCTGAAGACATCAAGGAAAAAGAAGATGAACATTTCCAGGTGGTAATCAGAGAAACTAATCTGACCATACCTTTCAATATTCAAACCGATTATCTGGAGTTACTTTACAAAATCGTTGTTTTTGATTCAGCTCGCAATCGGCTGATTATTCAAGACATTTCTGACCAAGTTAAAAAGGGACGATTGATATTAATCCTGACCGAACGCAAGGAGCATGTTGAAATTTTGAATTTATATTTAAATAAAGCATTCGAGGTGATAACTTTGACCGGTAATGATTCCACTCGCAGTAAAAAATCCAAGCTGGAACAAATTAAGCAAGGACATTTTCAAATACTGATCACTACCGGACAATTATTTGGCGAAGGGATGGATGTTGATAATTTGAATTGCCTATTTCTAGTCTTCCCGTTCTCTTTCGAAGGCAAGCTGAAGCAGTATATCGGTCGCATTCAGCGCTCCAGATCCGACAAAATTATCTTCGATTATCGCGATCGAAATATTGAGTATTGCGAAAAACTGTTTGTGAAAAGAAACAAGTATTATAAAAAATTGCCTAAAGAAAATGAAAAATCGTTGTTCTAGAATAGTCGATAATGAATTCGGAATCATTTTTTCTGGTCGTAGCCAGTCTTCAGATAATCCAAATATTCAAAGATATCTTGCTTACTTGGCTTCTTTACATTATTGACATAATAATGCTCACATAAAAACCGGGTCGGCTGATTGCATTTTTTGATGCTAGTCATAATCAAATCGTCAGGGACTATTTCCATAGATAACAAGGATTTAATCAGAACGTAGTTTTTACCAAACTCTAATTGCTCTATTTTAGAATCAAGTTTTTTAGATATATGATCAAAATTCTTCTCAATATTTTCTTTTTGTAATTTTGTAAGAGGCTTATTATTTTCAGTACCAATTATGAAGTAAAAACGCAGACGGCTACCATCACCGCCAGCTCCAGTCATAATCGAAACTCTCGCAGAGTCCTCATCTTCTTCATCCAAATTATCTTGTAAAAACGTCAGGCATTCTTCTGCAGCAATTATTGCCCAGCCCTGTAGTTTTTTATCTGGATTTTCCAAATATTTTTCTAATGTCTGAAAACTTTTAGGTGTGCCTATATGAGCCAATTGAAAAATAATTCTTTTCTTATCTTCAATAGAGGCATCTTTCTGAAATAGCTTACTGCTCTCTTTCATCAGCTCTTTTTGATCAATATTATTGGTAGGCATTTTGTAATGATAAGCCATGTAATCAACATAAACCTCCATGGGTATCTCGATATCAGATTTAATAGCAGAGATGCGCGATATGGACTGATTTATTGTCCTAAATTTGGTCATATAGTCAGTAAATTCAAACTGATAGTATCAGAATGCAAGATACTTCGAAAATTTTTTGGGCGATATATCATAAATTCTGGGTTCCATCTGAATACTAAAATCACCACCAATCAAAAAATCATTTTATACTACTTCGCTTTTTAGGTTACCAATAAACATTGCCAAAATTTATCGGACAAGACCTACCTAAAATGAATAAATGCTCTGTAGCTCTTATCAATTATTGGATCGAGCAATAAGGGAAAGCTACGTGGTATAAGGGGGGAATTAACTGCTTTGAGATAGCAAAAGAGTATGACTTACTAATGATGATTGAATATAACCAAACAATAATATACTATGGATTTGTTGTTTTTTTAATTATGCTTTTATGGCTCAATCCCCGACTGTCAAAAATATTCCGATTATTGTTGATAAAACTCACTTAATTACCATTGGCGAGAAGTTGTATTCTGAGAAAATTGATTTTATTCGGGAACTGGTGAACAATGCTTATGATGCTGATGCCACCATTGTGCAAATAACAAGTGCGGAAGATCGCATAGTTATCGAAGATAATGGCAGCGGCATGGATGAGGATGGCTTGCGGCAATATTTCACGATTGGTTCTGAATTCAAAAAGTCTCATCAAGTCTCTCCTAAACTCGGGAGAGAACGTATCGGCGAGTTTGGGATCGGAAAATTTGCTGCCTTGGCTGCGGCTCAAATTTTCGTCATTGAAACGCAGAAAAGTGAATGGCGATACAAGACTGTTTTTTCTAAAAAAGAATGGAAGAAGAGTTCTTCATGGGATATGAAAATTGAGATTATGCCAAAAAATCCACTTCGTCCTAATGGAACAACTATTACTATTTTAAATCCGGAAAAATTTTTTGATGATAAACTTATAGCTAGGCATTTGCGTGAAAAGGTTCCTCTCGGAAGTCCGGAATTTAATGTATTTCTTAATAATAAAGAGATCCGCCCATACGCGATCCCTGGTCAACGTATTCCTATTGATTTGAAAACTAAATATGGAAAAATCGCCGGAGAGATTATTTTGGTTGGACCAAAATTGGCTGATATGAGAAAGGCTGGACTACAAATCCGGGTCAGGGGTGTTATGATTCGCAGAGATATTTTTGATCTTGAGAGTTCAAAGGGGATAGCTCGTATTCGCGGAGAGGCGCAGGCCAATTTTTTACCAATCACATCAAGCCGTGATGATTTCATTCGTGATGATGAACGGTATGAGCTTTTTTATGAATTAGTACAAAAAGAAATTCGTCAGGTCTTACGAAAATTGACTGATATGCAAATCAGTAAATTTAATCAGCAAGCATCGCAAATTCTCAAAGAAGCATTAACATTGGTAGGTAAAGCTATCCGTAAGAATCCGGACATCGCTGAAAATATAAAATCACAAACTCCACTTGGTGAGGAGGTTGGATATTCGGAAGGGCAGGTAAAGCCCGAAGATATAAATCCAAAAGAATTAGCTGAAGGATTTCATGTCTCTCGTCCAAAATACGAGACTCCTCAACCGGATGATTTACCTGATAATAAAGGCCAAGATGAGAGGCAATCTAAAAAGAAACCTCACGCGATCGCATTAGGCGAGAAAACAATTATCCGACGATTGAGGTTTAGGAATTCTGGGGTTGTGTGCCGCATGGAGCATTTGGGGAAAGATGAGTCCGAGAGTTTGTCTGCTGAAGGTATTATTTATATCAACTTGGATCATCCTCTATACAGGCGCTTTGCCAGAGAAGAAAGAACATTAATTTTTCATGTAGTGCGCCTGATTACTCAGGAAATGTCCTTATCAAAAAATCCGGAGAGTCCCAGAGATGCTTTTGAACTGCAGAGTGATTTGATGACTGAAGCATTGAGCAGAGTTAGGTAAATTTCAAATTTTACTTTTCAACCAAATCTGTCGCACAAAGTCTAGTAGTTCAATTAACTTTCTTCATAAGAATACGAATAATCTATTCCTTTCATAAACATTTCGCGGCTGTTGATTTCATCTGTCAGAGCATTTTTTAGAAGATTTTTTATTTCTTTACTGCTTTTTAGACTATGCATCATGGCGTTCATATACTCATTTTTACCTATCTGACTACAATCCACGCATTTTTTCAGGCGCTTTTTTAACATCAAATCGAGCCAAATGCGTGTGCTTCTTCCATTGCCTTCCATGAATGGGTGGGCGATGTTCATTTCTATGTATTTATCGATAATTTGCTCGCATGTATCTTCTGGCATTTTTTCAATTTGCTTGAGCGTGCTGTCTAAATATTGTGCCGCAGCGAACTGAAAACCATTTTTTGAAATATTTTTTTGCCGAATTTGCCCTGCGAAATCATACAAGCCGCCAAATAAATACGCATGAATTTGTTGCAAGCCTTTGATTGTACCCACTTCAATGCTGTCTATAAACGAACTTTTAAACAAGGCGTATGCTTTCGTTTTACTTTTTCCATCTATGCTTTCATCACTATATGTAAACCATTCAATAAAGCGGTTGGCTTTTGTTCCTGGAAATGTCTTTCCTAGGGCAATAATGCCATCATAATCGAGCATATCGGTTAAATACTTTTTCCCATCACTTGTTAAAAGTTTCAGTTGGGTAGTATTACTAACCACCTGACTGTTTTCCTTCTTCAGTTTCGCCTTGAGGTATTTCCAATAGTTGCGAGTTTTGGTGTAGTCGTCTTGGTCAGTAAGCACGGCAATGATATCGAGTACAGAAAACCACCACTTGCTGTTCTCTTCATCCCAAGCAGCACGAACTTCCCGATCGTCAAAGAAACGGATGGATATTTTATTCATATTTTTTAAAAGTTAACGGGTTTCTCCGATAGCATTCATGCTGCTTCTCTCCCGCCCAAATCATTGCGAATTTATCGAGAATTATTACGATTTCTTCCCGAATAGCTGTATTTGCTTGTAATTTTTTTAGCATCATTATTGTTTATCACGCAAAATAGAACTGGATAGCTTATTCCGCTGTTTCCATTTTACCAAAATCTCCATAAAATTTTAGATAAATCTTAGCTTTTCCAAATCGAGATTGCTGCTTTCCACTTTATAGTGATAAGCCATATAATCCATATAAATCTCGACCGGCGTTACATCATCATCTATCTTTGTAATAAAAACTCTGTTCGTTGCTTTTTTACGAGACTTTTGCTCTGATTTTTTCATCATTTAAATTAAAAATTAATTAGCCACGCCGTAATAAGGCTATGTCTAGATGCATTGTATCCTTCGATGATAATCTTTTTATTAAAAAATCACGACGACTCAAGAAGTTTGGCAATTTCTTTTTCGCGAAGTACCCTCCCTTCGCCTTCTCCCAAACCAAGTTCGCTTAGTCTCAAGCTGCCAATCCTAACCCTAACAAGCTCAGAAATTTTAATGCCAACAGCATCACACATTTTTCTGATTAGCCGTTTTCTGCCCTCTGTAACAGTAATGGAAACAGCCTGTACATCTTTCAAAATAACAGCCACAGCGCTAACAAGTTCACCATCCAAATTTACTCCTTTCTTCAGCTTCTTAACTTGTTCATCGCGAATAGCAAAAGCACTTTGCACTAAATATTCTTTTTCATGCGCGAAACGCGGATGCGTCAGGTTTTCAATAAGTTCTCCATTATTTGTGAAAATAAGCAAACCAGAAGTATCTTTATCTAAGCGTCCTGCGTAGCGAAGCTGTTTCTTATCTTTTGGCAATAACTCATAAACTAGGCGGTCTTTGAAAGTATGTCCTGTATTTGAGGTAATAAAACCAGCAGGCTTATGAAGAGCAAAAACAACTTGCTCTGACAGTAAAAAAACTTCCTGTCCATGAACAAATATATTATCCGCAAAAGGTTCGACTTTGTCACCCAGAGTAGCTAAATGATCATTTATACTAACTTTGCCATTTGCAATTAGTTCATCAGCCTTGCGCCTAGAAATCCCAGTGGCTTGCGCAATAAATTTATTCAATCGCATATTTTGATTGTTTATTAATCCAAAGTATCCTAATTGTAACATTTCCTATTTTTAAAAACCTGATGTTTTGATAAAATCCAACCAACATGCGCAAGCAGAGCACGACAAAATTTCAACATGTAAAATTAATCCGTGAAATACTCAATAAACTGGCTTCAACGATATATAGATTTGTCAGATCAAGACCCAGATCAAATTGCTGATCTTATTACTAGGCGCGTGGCTGAGATAGAAGGCGTAGAAAAAATCGGCGTCCCGGAAACCGTTGTCATTGGCCAAATTCTGGAAATTGAAAAACATCCGCAAGCTGATCGTCTAAGCGTTACTGTCGTGGATATTGGAAAAAAGAAATTAATTATAGTTTGCGGCGCACCAAATATAAAAGTTGGGCAGAAAGTTCCCGTAGCGCTTGTCGGGACTAAATTACCAAATGGAATGCTAATCGAGAGTCGAGCGGTACGCGGTATAGAATCAAATGGCATGATTTGCGCGGAAGACGAGCTGGGAATTGGAAATGATCATAGCGGCATCATTGTCTTAGACAAAAAATGTCAAATTGGAAAGAAGCTAAAGGACGAATTGAAATTACCTGCTGACACGATCATTGAAGTTGAAAATAAGAATATGACGCATAGACCGGATCTATTTTGTCATCGTGGCTATGCGCGTGAGTTAGCTGTGATATTCAACAAAAAATATGAATTTCCAAAAACAGAAAAGATAAAGGAAGGCTCGACAAAGCTAGATATTACTGTTGAAAATCCGCAAGCTGTTCATGCCTATATGATGGTCAAAATAGACAATGTAAAAGTTGAAAAATCACCATCGTGGCTAAGAGATGATCTAAATAAAATCGGTATAAACAGCATTAATAATATAGTAGATGCCACAAACTGGGTGATGAATGATATGGGACAACCTTTTCATGCTTTTGATGCAGGAAAAGTCCAAAAAATTATTGTGCGTCAGGCAAAAAATAATGAAAAAATATTTGGTTTGGATGGCAAGGAACACAGCCTTACCAAAGATGATATTGTGATTGCTGATGAGAAAAAAGTGCTTGATTTGGCTGGCATCATTGGCGGAAAAGAAAGCGCCATCAGTGACAGCACTACTTCGATTATTCTGGAATCTGCGAATTTTAATTCAACTATGATTCGCAAAACAGCGCAGAGATTGGGTCTGAGAACTGATGCTGTAACGCGTTTTGAAAAAGGGCTTGATCCAAATCTTGCTGAGGATGGATTAAACCAGCTGGTTGCTCTAATTCTGAAACTTTCGCCCAAAGCCAAGGTTAGCTCAAAAGTATTTCAAGAGAAAAACTTCGAACCAGTTGAAAAAAAAGTTTCATTTTCTCTCGCAAAACTTGAAAATCGTATTGGCTATCCGCTAAAACTTGCTGGAGTAAAAAGAATTCTTACGATTTTGGGTTTCGAAGTATCACAAA
>JAPLVM010000039.1 GCA_026397115.1 Patescibacteria group bacterium | reverse complement strand
ATATTGAAAAGGCTGTCGGCCGGATTTTAAAAGCGCGAAAGAAAAATGAAAAAATACGTATTTTTGGGGATTATGATGCCGACGGCATTCTTGCAACAGCTATTATGTATCTTGCACTGCGCGAAATCAATTGCGATGTTGATTATCATTTACCGCATAGAATTGAGGATGGCTATGGCCTGCATAAAGGCATAATCGATGAAGCGGCTGAGGATAAAGTTGGGCTTTTAATTACAGTTGATTGCGGCGTGACAAATATAAAAGAGGTAGATTATGCAAATACGAAAAAAATTGATGTGATTGTTACTGATCATCATGCGCTGACAACTGATTTACCGAAAGCTTTTGCCATAATTAATCCGCGTCGCCTGAACGAAGACTCTGAGCTTGTAGGGGCAGCTGTTGCTTTTCGTTTGGCAGAGGCATTATTAACTGAGGTCAAGGGCAATAGAGACGCGGACAAATGGCTTAGGTGGAATGCTGATCTCGCGGCAATCGCAACAGTAGCTGATTGCGCTCCGCTTTTTAATGAAAATAGAACGCTAGTTCACTTTGGGTTAAAAACAATTGCAGCCAATAAAAGACCTGGATTAAAAGTTTTGTTTGAAATATCAAATACTGATCCAGCTGATTGTTCGAGCGATGATTTGGGTTTTCGCATAGCTCCGCGAATCAATGCTGCCGGACGCGTTGCTCATCCTGAAGATGCTATAAAATTATTACTTTCAGCTGATGGTCGTGAAGCTAGGCAATATGCGGAAAATCTGCAACGGATGAACAATGATCGTCAAAAATTAACGCGTAATGCGGTTGAATCTGCTGTTTCTGCTTTGGGTGATAGCCTGCTTCAGAATGCTTTAATTATCCACTCATCACCAAATTATCATCCAGGAATTATTGGTCTTGTAGCAGGGAGGCTTACTGATAAATATGGACGACCAGCAATCGTATGCGAGGAACGTGAAAATATTATTGTTGGATCTTGCCGTTCAATTCCAGAGTGGCATATTGCGCGAGCATTATCTAGCCATGCCAATTTATTCGAACGCTTTGGCGGACACGCTCAAGCCGCTGGTTTCACTGCACTAAATAAAAACTGGAAAGAGATTTCAAAAAGGCTTTCAGCCCTTGCGCATACAGAACTTTCTGGACTAGATCTGCGGCCAAAATTACTTTTGGACGCGACGCTTGAGCCAAGAGATCTAAACTTAAAGGTTTGGCAAGAACTGCAAATTCTTGAGCCTTACGGCGTTGGCAATGAAGCTCCTCTGTTTTATTTACCAAGCGCTACAATAATTGAGACTAAGAAAGTCGGTTCTACTGAGGCTCATTTGAAGATGCGAGTTCGTGTTGGCTCTGAAGAGCTTGGCGCTATATTTTTTGGTGGTGGCGATTTTTCATCAAGTCTGCACATCGGTGATTCTGTTGAGCTTGCAGTTGGGCTTGAAAAGCATGTTTGGAACGGCTGGGCGAATTTGGAGCTAAGGATCGCTGATATAAGATGCAATTAGAATCTATTTACATGATATATGATATCAACAGGTTTTAACCTGTTGATGTATTCAAGGCTACCTATGCTTTTGTAGCAGAAAAATGTATAATTGCATTGTCATGAAAAAAATAATTATAAGCATTATAACGGCTCTGCTTGCTATTCTTGCAATCGGCAACTCGACATACATAGCAAATGCAAAACAGGCTGGCGATCCAACTTTTTCGTTCCTAAATCCATGGTCATCATTTCGTAGTTATGTAGCTCAGGACAAGGGTGGTATTCCAGAAACTTTTGTACAAGCGCAAGAAGAATTTTCAACATGGATAACTATGTTTTCATCTCCTTCAGATTATATGCGCATAACCAAAATAAAGCTTCTCGGCAATGTTTGCGAAACAGGCAAGGTGCAAAGTTTAAAAAATCGGATTAATAATTATATAAAAACTCGGCATGAAATCTCGGTTGGGTGGAAAGATGTAAAGATAGCCAGCGGCGAAGAGCAAAAGTTTTATCAAGAAAATTTACAAAAAGCATTAACTAAATTTTTGACGAGCGAGTTTGCAAAAATAGATAAAAACGGCGCTGGGTATACTTTACTTGGGCCAAAGTGCAAGATAGATTGCGAGTTGAAAGATGTAAAATGCGAAGAAAAAGACCGAACCGGCGAATATTATTCTGATTATTCATATTTGCGTAAATATGCGAAAGAAGCACGAGCCTTGATTATTTCGCTCTATTGCGAATATGGCAAAACTCCGAAAATCAACGAAACCAACGCGTATTCGGCTAAGGCTGAATCATTAAAATATATTGATGCGATTGTGAAATTCTATACGAAAGCAGCTGGCCGCGTGCAGGTTTCAAGCCTGAATTTAGTATATGATCTTAATAAGAACAAAACTGTTGAGAAATGGAAGCAAGAGCAAGAACAATGTGCAAAAAACTCGTCCGCAGATTCAAATTGCGAGGATTTATATCGTCAAGTTAGTTGCTTAGACAGCCTTGAATCAGAACGGTTTTTAAATGTGAATTATGCTGGTGACTGTAAATGCCCGTCCTTTGAAAAATCAACTTTTGATTTCAAAGGAATGTTCGACGAGATCCTGAGTAACTCAAAAGAATTCACAAAAAACTATAAAGCAATCCGCGAACTTGTAAGTAAAAATAATGGACAGGATATATTCAAGTCACTTGGCAATGAAGTTAAGTCTTGGTGGGATGAATCAAAGCAAACTGCCGAGATTGATTTTGAGAAAAATTTTGGTTATCCTCCGCAAAAGTCAAGGAGCGAAAACATTCTTACTGCCATGGGCGATTTTTTTACGAAGTCAATAGGTGGGCTGGATTTGGCGCGATTACGTGTTAATCTGAATAATCAAGTTATGAAACCACCCCAGGACAAAGAGCAAATCCTACGCGAGATGACAAAAAATAATGGGGTTGCTTCCCTTCTGGCTATTCAAGGAAGCGAAGCTGAGCAAAAAGCAACTTATGAAAGCCAGTTACGTCAGGCTGGACGTGGTGTGAAATTACTCCGGCTGAAATTAATTGCAAATACTATATTGAATGAAAGTATTGGTCTTCAAAAGGCGAGTGTATTTTTGTCCACGGCAGGATGCGATCAATTTCAAAAGTCTGCTGGCGCCGCATATAAGGCTATTGGGCAAAATTCAGATTTAGTTGATAAGAAAAACTTTTATAAAGGCGTAGCAAGTGTAGACCGAGCTTTAAAAGGAATTTTTGGTAAAAGAAATGATGCCTGCAAGCTGATGGATCAGCTTATAAAGAAATATGATTCGTGAATAAAAATTGTGCGCAAATGTCAACGCAAAATCCTTGTACAAAGGGTTTTGAATCACTATTATAAACTCGGCTCTGGAGATGGATCAAAATCGATGGTACTTTTCCGCTTCTTCATTAAGCCTATGGGATAATAGAGTTCTTTGCCGTTGCCGTGGCAACGTCTCGGCTCTTCCCACCTTGTTGTACGGGGCCCGGAGAAAGAATACCATCAGCCAGGGCTTGCAAAAGATCAATCCTTGCGATTGATTTTTTGTGTTCTGTCAAAAGTTAAGCTAAAATCCCGTATGAAGTAAGATATAACGTATTAAATTTCACTTCAATTTCTTATTTTTTATATTAAACAATGGCTGAGAATAAAATCAAAATTGTGGTTCCGGATCAGCAAAGAGTTGGGAAATATTCGAATGCGGTTTCTGTTTCTGTCACGCAAAACGATGTTGTGATTGATATGGGATATATCGTGCCTGGGCAAGAATCAACTGTTGAAGTTGTTTCTAGGATAAATATGTCACATGGAACGGCTGAGTCGTTTTTAAAGGTTTTGCAGGATACTTTGCTTGATTATAGAGCCAAGGCGAAAGGTGGGAGAAAATAGATAATATGTCTGGAGCCGATAAAATACATGAAAAAATTGGGTGGCAAAAATATTGACATGCTACATCTCGTTTAATACAATGAAAATGTCCTTGAGCTAGCAGCTTGCTACAAACTCAAGGGGATATTAGACCTTAGAAAAATAATCCGCAGGGCTACGGCTTGTGCGGATTATTTTTAATTTTATTAATTAGCTTTTTCCCGTGTATTTCTGGGTAGTCGGCAATATCATAATACCCATGAGCTCCTGTTTTTAATTCTCTAGAAATGCTTCTGTCCGTGGAAAAAATAAAAATCCTTTTACCGACCCTGCCTGCGGTTTTCAAATAGGTAATCAGCGGCAAAAAATCTGAATCGCCCGTAAAAAAGATGGCAGTATCATAGGCGCTAGAATAGCGAGTTGCATCAATAGCTATTTCTACATCGAAATTTCCTTTTTCTATCGATTTTAGCTCACCAGTATCTTGATCATATATAAGCTCACCCTTGCTGTCCCTTAGAAATATCGTTTTCAACGGCTTTTTAATAACTTCTATGCCAAGTCCTTTCCTCAAATAGGTGAAAAATTTGTGCAGTTTATTAATCTCATCGTCAGAACGCCGACCATTTTCTGGAAAAGCAACGTAGTAAAATATTTTAAAAATATCTCCAATAAATTGATCGGAGAAAAATTCTTTAAACTTACTAAAATCTAGCACTTTCCCTATTTCTTTGTACGAGCTCCAGAGATTTCCTGCATCTATGAATATTGCGATTTTTTTAATATTCTTTTCAAGCATGCAAATAAATATTACCTAAAATAAAAGTTAATTTGTACCGATAACCTCTCTTCATCGTTTCATCTTCAGCACCTCTACAACCGCTGTCCGATCTAGCGCTCGCAAAATCCAAAGCATGAAAAAGTAAACTATAGCGCCGATCGGCACTGCAAGAAGTAAATCAAAGGCTTTTTCACGAGGCAAGATATATAAAACACCAGTCATTACTATTGCGGACAACAGCATTTTTGCAAACGGAATTAATGATATACGCAGGCGAAGCATTGGTAAGACTGTCAGGCTGGTGGCAATGAGAATAAAAACTTCGGATAGAATCGAAGTGTAGGCAGCGCCAATGTATGACCATCTTGGAATGACATATAGATTTACTGCAATGTTAATTACTACGCATGCCAAATTTATCCACAATAGTTTAGCCTGTTTATTGGCAACAACTAGGATATATGCGAAAAGCGAATTTAGGAAAGAAGCGATCATGGCAATCATCAGGATACGAAGTGGCATGGCAGAGTCTATATATTCTTTCTGCGCAATGAACAAAACTATCGGTGTCGCCAAAACAATCATGCCGCTGGCAATGGCCAGTCCAGAAACAGAAAGGAAATCGAAGGCGAGTTGTATGAGTCTTTTTAGCTGATCGGATTTTTCAGCCAAATAGCGCGTCATAACTGGTAATGTGGAGTTTAAGAAGAAAACTGGTACAACAGCCAAAATCTCGAGTGCTTTTACAGCGACGCCATAAACAGCAGTGGCCTCCGAGCCCTTGATCTCATAAAGCATGATCGTATCAATACGAAAGTAAATTGTACCTAAAATCAAGGCTAAACCGTATGGCAAAGCTGTCTTGATCAGTTCTTTCCAGTATGCGAAGTCAAATCGCAGATTGATCTTTACTATGCGTGTGACAAAAATAAGTACGCAAATTAGATATATGATGTTTCCAGCCAGTCCCGCGACCATAAAATAGAGAAAGTGTTGCATGAACATAATGCCCAAAACAGTCATGGCCACTGTGAAAATCTTGCCAAAAACTAGGCCGAGCGCTTGCCACCGCATTTGCATATGTGATTGCAAAATAGTAGAGCTGGAACCAGCGGCAAAAGCCGCCACCATTGAGAGTGCGGATATCAGAACTCCAATTTCCACATTCAAGTCATATTTTGGCATAAGAAAGGCAATGGCTGTTGCTAAACCTAAGGCCAAAAATGCCAAAGAAATCCTGATTCCAAGAATATTACCTAAAATCTTTTCTTCATTGGCATGCGGCTTGGACATCTCGCGCACGGCAATAGTAAAAAGACCCATGTCAGCAAGAATTCCGAAAAAAGCGAGAAATTCAAAAACAATCGTATAATCACCGAAAGTTGCTTTATCAAAATATCCAGTGAGTAATTTGATCGTGATTATACCAAGCAAGCCTGTGATGACTTTGCCGGCAATTTGGACTGCTGTATTGCTGAATATTTGTCTTAGTGTGGACATAGCGGTTTAATTCAAAGCAAAAATATTCTATCTGATAAGCTAAATTTTGGCATGGATAAACTTTTGCATTTCAAGACAGACATTTTAGAATAGGATTGTTAGATTTTAGAAAAATTGGAATGAACGATTCTAAGATAATAGTAAAGAACATTTTTCGTTTGGTTTGTTTTGGCTTGATTGCGCTATCTTGTATAACGCTTCTTTTTGGCGACAGATTATTTATCCTGGATCTATTTTCTCATTTTCAACTTCAATATTTTATTGCGCTGATTATTTTTCTTATTTTTGCGCTGACTAAAAAGTATTGGCTGGAGGGATTTATAATACTGATTTATGGCATTTTTTTGTTTGCTGCATTTTTGCAGCCGTTATCTTTTCTGCCAAGTCAAATGGAAAAACCAGATATTTTTTTTATGAATACTTGGTATAACAATAAAAATGTACATGATATTACTGAGGCTATTTCTAAAGCCAAGCCTAATATCATTGCTCTCGTTGAAATAAATCGTAAACTTCTGACCCAAATGACTGTCTTGTATGGTAAGCCAAAAGTGTATCACCCCGCAAATGATTCTTTTTCCTGCGCTATTTTTTCTAAGGAAACCCCGATCAGCACGCAAGTAATTTTGGTTAATAAATATCCTGTTTGCCGAGCTGATTTTGCCAAGTTTACAATGCTAGTCATACGTCCGCATCCACCATTTACGCCATCTTATTGGCATATGCAAAAACAATATTTTGCTAAGGTGCGTGATTTGATTGATGAAATTAAGATGAAAAATGATTTCATTGTGGTTGGAGATTTCAATTCGACTTATTATTCAAAAGTTTGGCGAAATTTCTTTAATGATTATTTCAATGGCAACATATATACTTGGAATACTTTCAGACCCTTGACCTTGCCACTTGATCGGGTGCTTTCAAATTTAAGGCTAGAAGTTAGGCGCGGGCCGCAGCTATCGTCTGACCATGTGCCGCTCCTAATTAGGGAAACGGCTGAAAAATTGTCACGCTGAGCGTAGCCAAGGGTCTACGATAATAAGGCAGTAGGTTCGTTGAGCGAAGTGACGCAAACTCGTCATTAATGAATCAATAAATCGCTCTCTAAACTTGCGTAGATTCTTCGTCTAGAATACCGACTCAGAATGACGAAGGCTCGCATTATTACTTTTACCTTTATGAATCCAAAATCTGGTAGACCTCCAAAAATCGCTGTTGTGCATGACCACCTTGGTTTTCAAGGAGGCGGCGAGCGTACCATGTTTATTTTGGCGATCGCGATTGGTGCAGATTTTATTACTGCCTATGCTAACAAAGACACATTTCCTGAATATCAAAAACAGCTTGGCGAAAAATTAAAAGTTCTCACGCATAAAACTGTTAGCACAAGGGTAATAAGATTTTTTTGGCTCAGATGGCTGTACTGGAAAAATAAGCGCATATTCTCCGGCTATGATATTTTAATTGCTTCGGGTCAGACCGCGACTGAAGCTGTGGCTCATTATTCAAGGCCAAAGGCCACAAGGATGGTCTACACTCACACCCCACCGCGGCGTATTTTTGATCAGTATGAGGTTTCAAAACATATGTATCCGTGGTTTTTGCGACCAGCGTATGCGATATTCACTCGTTATTGGAAGCTGCGCTATCTGCGAGCAATTCGTAAATTTGATATAAATATTGCAAACTCTGAAAACGTTAGGAAGCGTTTTAAAAACTATGTTGGCGGCGATGTGAGCGCTGTTATTTGGCCGCCGATTGCTACACAAAAATTCAAATGGCTTGGCCAAGAGGATTATTTTTTATCTTGGGCACGGATTGATGAAGCAAAAAGAGTTGATCTTGTAGCTCGTGCATTTGTAAAAATGCCAGATGCTAAGCTCAAGATTGCTTCATGCGGACCATGGCAAGACAAGGTTTTAAGCATTATTAAAGGTTGCCCAAATATTTCATTTGTCGGCAAAGTTACTGATCAGGAGTTAATTGATTTGGTTGGTAATTGCAAAGCCGCAGTATATATTCCGAGCGATGAAGATGCTGGCATGACCCAGCTAGAAGCAAATGCCGCTGGCAAGCCTGTTCTGGGTGTGGCTGAGGGAGGCCTGCTGGAAACAATTGTTGATGGAGAAACTGGTGTTTTGATACCTGCTAATCCTAATGAGGCAGATGTGATCAAGGGTGCGGAGATTATGACGCCTGAATGGTGCGCGCTAAAAAAAGATATTTGCATTGAGCATGCCAAAAAATACGATGAAAAAATATTTATCAAAAAGATGCGAAATATTATTGAGAGCAATGATCCGCAAATCCCAGTGCTGGGAATTGACGCATCGCGATGGGAAGATCCGCGTTTTCCTGGAGAAAATAGGCGCACTGGCGTAAATATCTATGCCAAGCATATCATTGAGGAGCTGATTAAGCTGGCTCCTGAATATAATTTACGCATCAGATTATATACGCCCCGAACAATTCCCGAGCTGCCGCTAGAAATACAAAAGGTAATTCCTGGAAATAGATTTTGGACACAATGTAAATTGACCAAGGAGCTAAGATACTCACCGCCAGATTATTTTTTCACGCCCAGTTATTACATCCCAAAAACAGCACCAAAAAACAGCTTGGCGGCTGTACATGACATTATATTCCGTACGAGTCCGAGCAATTATTCAAGACTTGAAAGATTACAGCAGGAGTTTGCCGTTAGACAAAATATCAAGCATTCGCGTGATATCATTACAATTTCAGAGTTTTCTAAAAATGAAATAGCGCGAGAATATAAGGTTGATCCTGAAAGAATCAAAGTTATTTCGCTTGGCCATGATATTCAGGAAAATCTTGATCGTCAAAAGCCAAGGGAGAAGCTCGTTGTTTATGTTGGTCGAATTGAAAAAAAGAAATCAGTGAATGTGTTAGTTCAGGCTTTTGCCAAGTTTCATGAAAATAATCCTGATTGGCAATTAATTTTGGCTGGCGGGCTTGGCTATGGGGTTATTGAAACTAGAGATCTTATTGAAAAGCTAAATGCTGGAAGTTTTATTACTATGCCCGGTTATCTTGATGAGGAGCAAAAGTGGGATTTACTGACCAAAGCGAGTATTTTTTGTCATCCAAGTGAGCGCGAGGGTTCGTGTTTGCCTTTATTTGAGGCATGGGATGCGTGCGTTCCAGCAATAATTGCTGATGTTCCGATTATGCGGGAAGTTGGTAAGGATGGGGCGATGTATTTTAGTGCTGGAAATTTTCATGATCTGGCAGCTAAATTAAAGATTTTGAGTAGCGATGATGATTTGCGGGAAAAATTGGTAAGGAGCGGGTTTGATGAGTTGAAGAAAAGAAATTGGAAAGAGATAGGTAGGGAGACGATGGAGGCGATATTGGAGAAATAAAATCTAAAAAAGATTTGACATATTTTAAATAAGCTGTTAGTATTTTTTCCTGTTTCGAGCGAATTTAGTTTAGTTCTTTCACAGAACGGCAAAGATAGTTTGTTTATATTTTTGTGGGCGTAAGTAATGATTTATGCCTATGAACGTACAAAAAAATTAAAAAAGTTAAAAAGGAGGCCCTGATGCCAGTAGATTTAAATTTGTTAGCCGTTTGTTTAACCGTTTGTTTTTTAAGCCTTGTCGTTGGAGTCGTGATAATTGCCTTTAAGGCAATGAAAAAAGATCCCGATCGTACAATCGTGATGGAACGGATATTGGATGATTATGATGACGAAGGGGATGATGATGAAGATGAAAAAGTGGGTTGGCGTATACCCGGAGAAACCCTAATTCATTATCCTTCCCTCGGTCCGGACGAAGCCAATAATCCAGGTTATATTCAAGCACATGTAAATGGTTTATTGAGTTGCACATTATTCCATGAAAAAGCTCAAGAGCCGAATTACCATTATTTCAAATCGGGGTTTACGGAGAAGAATACGCCCACGAAAGAGTTCGACGTAGTAATGAATTTCAATAATCCTGATGCAGGGCCCAAATCATTCCGGACAATCTATAAAATAAGCCTGCCGGAAAATGTAAGTGAAGGATCCTTAATCGGGTTCAGCGGAAATGAAATTCCTGCAAAGTTCTATTCGCCAATAATCATGAAAGTGATGAAAAAAACCGATGATAATATCTTTCTGGAACTTGATCGTGAGATTTTTCGTGGAGCCTATGAAGCGTTTATAAAACTTTCTTTTTATGTTATAGATGGCAATCAGCATACCCAGATAATAAATTTTTGCGGAGATGCATACGCTCTGGATCTGAAATGTCTCAACGAAAAAAAAGCAGAAACATTTCAGGCTCCTCTGTTCGTTAGACTTAAGAACGGACGCTTATTCGGGACAGATGTTGAAGAATTCACAATAAATTCTTCGCATACTCCTGATGACGTATTCATTCTACGCCGAAATACTTATTATCGCGGCACACGAAAAAACGAAGTAAAGCTGAAGTTCGCCTCAATCGAAACAAGGGACGATAAAACTGTGTGTTTTGCAACAATAGATGAGGATACTGGTGATCAATTAAGCTTGGTGGGATTTACCCACATAAAAGAAAGCTAGAAGAAACATAAACCAACAGGGGGCAGTCTGCGGACTGCCCCTTTAAATTACCCAAATTTCTCCAAATCAGCCAGATTTCACCCCGGTTATTTTGTCATGCCTGAATATACCTATGCTCGATTTACTAAATATCGCACAATAATATTTCTTCTTCTGCAATATTATTAACTTGCGTTTCCAAAACTCCTCTGGGATAATTATATGAATCGCTCAGGGCGGTTCAAAGAAAATCAAAATCAAATCAAAAAAGTTCCTTGTTCTTTAATAAATTGTGTTCTCTTCAATGGCCTCGACCAAAAGGCCGACTGGGCTAGTATGCCAATTTTAAAACCTGATACAAATTGAAACTTCAGATTTTGAGATTGGCGTACTACGCCTGCTGGAAAACAAAAATAAAAGGTTTCCACTTACTTTCTCCCGCGAGGGAGAGCTGATCTCGTTAGCTTGCTAATATGGATCGGTATGGGCTCGCATGCCTGCTCAGAGAGCACGTTGCGAAAGATAGAGAGCACAAATAACACCTGTTAGAGTTGGTCGCCTAGCACGTGGCTCAGAGTTGAGCGTGTATTCTCAGCTGCACTTAAAAAATTTTTTAGCAGCTGACAGAAGCCCTTGACTGTTGAGTTCAAAGGGACATCTGTCATAAAAGAGGGATGTCCCTTTTTGTATCCCCAAAAATTTGCCCAAGAAATGATCTTCAATTAAACTAAACGCACTTTGCAATTAAAAAATCAGTAACGTGAATCCAATTATCGCTATCTTCTACGAACTTCTGGCTCGTCCATTATATAATGCGCTGATTTTTTTGGCAGATGTTATTCCAGGCGGCTATTTATCAATAGCAATCATTATATTAACTCTTGTTATTCGTATAATTTTGCTCGGACCTGCGGCTGCGGCTATTCGCTCCCAGAGAGCAATGCAAGTAGTGACGCCAGAGCTTGATAAAATCAAAAAGCAATATGCCGGTGATCAGCAAAAAATTGCCAATGAAACTATGTTGCTTTTTAAAAAGCATAAGGTCAATCCCTTTGGTGGTTGCCTGCCAATTTTAATTCACTTGCCTATTTTGTGGGCTTTTTTCTGGGTCTTGAAATTGGGTGTC
>JAPLVM010000049.1 GCA_026397115.1 Patescibacteria group bacterium | reverse complement strand
TTTGATTGCAAGATCGTTAAAACTAAGGAGCGGTCCGCGCTTACGAAAACGAGGATAGCCAATTACGTTTTCATACCAAGAAAGTTTGTTATCAGCCAAGGCAACGATGTCTTCTCGTCCGTCATTATTAACATCAAAGTGCAGTAACTTTTGTATATTTTGAAAACCTCCGTCAATCATTTCGCCTATGTCTTTTGTATATCCAGATTTTGACCAAACCGCACTTTCGCCTGTGAGCAAATTATCTGGTGCGATAATTTCTGGCATGGCATTTTCAGACAGTTTTACTGTTGGGTCTCCTAAAAGAATCTCAGCTGTGTTTGCGAATTTGACACCAGCAAGACCGACTGGCATACCAGACGCAATATTCATGACAAAGTTTTGATTTGTTTCTGAAAAGCCTATTTTGAAATTATCAAGCGCGTCAGCCTCATCTAGCGTATCATCTTTGTTTGATGGGCTGTCTTTATCTCCGCGTATTGTCATTGTTGTGACTGCTTGTGTTCGTCCTGCAAAAAGCCATACTCCGCCCAAATAGTTTTCTTCGCGGAAATCTCCGAATGCTCCTCCTAAAAGTGAAACGTATAGCGGCACTGGCCTGACTTCATTTAAGCCGTCTCTTGCTATTTTGTTTCCTGATTGAACTTCGATTGGGTTTGATGAAATGGGCGAGAGATTTCCTTTAGATACTGTGTGAGCCATCACCTGCGCCACTCCGAAATGTTTTGACTGTGGATATAAAGTAGCTATTGCAATTCCGTGGCTAGAGCTCACCGCCAACTCAGACAATTCTTCTGTTTCTGATAAGCTTGCTCGACCTTTTGATTCGCCAATGATTTCAAACACAATTGTTTGATCGCGTGCAGGCTCTTCACTGTCCGAAATCAAACGAGCAGTAAGTTCGGAAGTTTGCACATTGTCTTTGTTATAAACAATGAAATTTGGATTTGCGCTTAGCTCCAAGCTAACCATGGCTAAAACTGATTCTCCGTCTAAATCAGGTACAAGCGGATCTGTCTTTTCACAAAATTCCTGAAAGTCTGTTCTTTTGTCATTGTCATTATCTGTTCCTCCATTAAAGGTAATTTTCTTAGATTCAGCGTCAAAAGTATTTGGCTTTGGCCATTTTTTATCTGTGTTGTTAAACTGATCGCATGTCCAGGTCTCGCCATTGGAATAAGTTTCTGAGCAGCGTGCGCTAAAGCTTGCGTCTTCCAAAATTTTATTTAAAGAAATCAGGTGCTGGCATGTAACTTCATCTTCTTTGATACTAAGCTTGGAACTTATTTCTGCTTTTTGTTCTTGAGTTGGCGCTAGATTTTTCCAATATCTTCGCTCCCAATTGTCAGGCATATTGTCTTTATCGCGGTCAGCGAAAGGTAAAGCTGAGCTTCCGCTAGATGTGACTTCTTCTTGATTTAAAGGTGGATTAAATTCTTGGTCTTGTGCAATAATATCATCAGCTGAAAATTCTTTGTCGCAATCTTGGCAAGATGCCTCTGATCCTTTGCCAATATTAAGCAATGATTTGATTGCTTCGGTTAGCCATTTTAAAATATTCATTCCTTTTTCCTCACTTCCTGCTGACTCGAAAGCGCGCTCGCCTCCTTCAAATCCAGGATATTGTCTATCTTGGTCAGGCTCAACATTTAGAATGTCCATAAGATCGAGCGGGTTTGCAATTGCATTTTGCAAGTTTAAGAAAAGCTCATCTGATTTTCCGTCTGCAATAATAAAAGCAGCTTCATAGTTTTGCTTGGCAATGCCGCCGTAATTTTTATTGCCAAGTAACTTTTGATCTAGTTGTTTGATCCCATTGAATAAGTCAACTTGAGCAAGCCAATCTTTGCTGTCTGGATTTAAATAATATTTTGAAAACCAATCATCTGGTAGCATTGATAAGCATCCGCTTGTTGAGTCAAAAACAATCTCGCTATCTTCTCTTTCTTCATTCAGCAAGCAGTGCCAGTATTGATATAAATTCTGATTATAATTGCTGTCTTGTAATGCTGATAAAATCGTTGTTTTATACCGATCATTCAAACTATTGTCTCTCCATTTTGTAGCCATTTCCAAAAGTTGTGCTCGTGCTTTTTTGGTTATTGAAGAAACTTTGTCCAACCAGATACGACCAAATCCACTATCAAAAAAACTATCGTCATTACCTGGAAAATCAGGATCATTTGCATTGCGCTTGCGAAGTTCTTTGATGAGCCTGCTCTGAAAATCAAGCTCTGAAATACCATTGCGAAGTAGATATTCCCAATGAGTCAGCGCAGGCAAAAATGGTACTGCGTGATAAAATAAAATCTGCCCATTGCTCCAGCTTGTGGAATCTTTTTCCGGTGCGGTGACAAGTAGCTGACGCCTCCTTAAGTCACTCAGAAAGTTGGAGAATGTATCAGGGTTTTCCAAAATATCAGTGCTTTGTCTGGAAACACATTTTTGTAAGCTGTCGTATTCGAAATTTGCAAAGCAACCGCTTTTGTAAACCAAATCTGTTCCAACTATTTTTTCCAGTTCTTTAAAGACATAGTTGTTTATGAACTCAAGATTTGCTTTTTTGCGGGTGTAATAATTTTCATATCCGCCAGCATAACCTTGATAACCTGTAACATTTAAATACATGCCTTCTGTTTGCCAAACTTTTTGAATGCAAGTAAGAGCTTCGCGATTTCCAAGGCTGTTTTTATCTTGAAGCCATGTTTCAAGTAGCGCGCTAAGCTCATTGCTGTCAAGACTTTCAAAATCACTGATTCCAGGCAAATACAAATCACAGCGATCTTTGGCTGAAAGCAATCTATAAATCACATTTTTCCAAAGCCATGTTGTATTTTCAGCAGAAGATGATATCTGATCCCATATGCGAACTGCGCCGCTTGCTTGTTCTTCTGCTGGCAAGAATTTGGCTGATTGATCAAAGGTGAGTTTAAGCTCATTATTCAAAATCTTTTTAATTCTATCTTGCATGGTTTCCAAGCTGTCTGTCCATATTTCCAAAATCGGTAAGCCAAGAAAACTGTCAAAAAACTTCCGTGCTGTCCATCTAAAAGCGCTTGGCATATCGCCTTGCCATTGACTGTGCCTGAACTCTTGACTTGGATCAAAATCATAAAAAGTCCAATAGCGATAAAGAGTAAGCGGATGATAAAGGCTTTGACCTATGTCATTGCTTTGCTCAAATATAAGAGCTTCTTGATCTTTAATCTGACCAAAGTCATCATTGGATTTGCGGCCAAGCTCAAAAACATCCGGAAGCCATTTAATCGGCGGATTATCGCCATCTGATTTTGTGTAATATCCCATTTGAAAGGCCACAACAACATCAGGACTTGTTCCATCTGCTGACTGGTAATCTACATTTTCATGCGCGACCAAAGGTTTTATGCCCTTTATGAACGGAGACATAAATGATGATTGTCCGCCAAATTCTCCGTTAAATGTGGGCGGGTTTGCAATCTGATTTACACAGATCATATCTGACATTGGCATTAGCTCAACGTCACTTTTATATTCGTTGTAAGCGCAAGGGTCATTGTTATTTAGATATTCTTGTCTGTTGCTACGAGAATCATTATCTGGGTCAAGGCCTGAATCGTCTTTTCCAACTTCAAGGCATGAATGTGCTGTTTCCCAAGTATCTGGTAAACAGTCTTTGTCTGTATCTTCTTGGTCTTCGAAATCACAATCACGATCACAAATATTGAGTATAGCATTTGCGCCAAGTACTCCTAGATAACGAAAAAGATTGCCCTCGTTAAATAAATTTTCTTCTTTTAGCTTTAGCATCTTGCTGCCGTCGCAGCTAAATTGAGCAATGATTCTGCTATCTGAAGATGGATCAAAAGTGGATTCGCATTGTTCTATTTCATTGTTCCCAGTCCAAGAATCGCCGATTGCGCCAGTCAATAAATATCCTGTGCCAAAACCGCCTCTGCTATTACAGAGCGCAATATATGAATTTTTGCTTCGATCACTTTGAATTTCCTCACCAATATCTATTTCATTGCAGTAATCATTCTCCTGAATACTTGTTGAGATGATTGACCTGTCATAGCCTGCCCTGCCGCATAATAAATCGTTTTCATATTTTTGAGTTGTCTTTGCCCAGAGTTGAAAGCAACGGAAAGTATAATCGCCTGCAGGAATATCCGTATCAAAATGATCGCGTTCCGAAGCCATTGTAGATTTAACTTCTGTTCCGTCGGATTTTAGTTCTTTCACAAAAAATTCGTGCGCTGCGCCATCACTTGCTGTTGTTTCGTTCCAAGCTAAGCTGATTCCGGATTCGCCATATTTAGATCCTCCTTCGAAATGAAAACTGCGTTCGCTTGAGTCCCAGCCAAGTCCGTATTGATTGCTATTATCCATATTTTCACTAGGCATGACCGGATTATTTTCTTGCAGATAAGCCCAATCGCTTTCTGTTTTAAGCTTTGCCAGCTGCCAAAAATATTTTAGATAACCGTCGCGATTTGACTGGTATGCTTGGGTATTTGTCTGAGCAGTTACAGCATCTGCCTGATCTGCAACGCTTGGCGCATTGTTAATCAAATTCGGATCTATCATTTCGCGCTTTAGCCAAAATTCTTCCCATTCATCAAGTTCTCTTGCTTTTTGTGGATCAAAGAAATCAGTATTCATTACCTCAGCCAGATTACCTTGTTCTTGATTACGAATTAGTTTTGTTCCAAATCCTGTTTCAGCATGAGCTTTATTAAAACCAAAAATATCACTGAGCTCGGGCCATTTGCCAGAAGATAAATACGAGAGACTGTTTCTAGAAGAAGAATTTATAGTAGAAGCATTTGGATTTGGCGGATAGTTTTCACCTCCAGGAGGAAGATTGCCACCGCCATTATTTCCGCCTCCTCCGCCATTGCCGCCTCCGCCTTCATTGCCAACATCAAGTAAATTCCAAATACCAACAGCTGCAGCGCTTTGCCAAGTAACTGAATATGGATTATCTATTGGCAATGCTGCTGGCGCAGCTTGAGATGCAAGTTGTTCTGAGAGTGTTTGTGTTCGCGGTTCGTTATGCACAAAAGTAGAATCAAGTTCTTGCCATGAGCCACCCATTGATTCTATTCCTGAAGACATGACAGAAGAAACAAGCTCATCTTTTGGCATGAGTATTTGTTCGCCGTAAGCGCCAACCAGCCTAGGACGGCATTCTTGCCAATCGCGTTTTTCGCTATTTAGTAAATAATTCAAATTATAATCGCCGCCGCTGCATCCAAGTCCCCAGCCAAGAGATGCAAATTCGCCTGATAAAGAATCTAAAAATAACATTTCATTTGGCCTAAGTTGAGATTGCCAAGATTTTTCAGATAAGCTTGAGCCTGCGTTAGTATGCAAAGTCCAAGCTGCTGCGCCAATTTTTTTAGCGCTTGAAATTGCAAGTATAAGGTTTTCGACATAAAAATCATCAGTCAGGGTTTCTGTTGGAGGCTGCTGTAAATAAATTGGCTTATTATAAGTGAGAAGCTCTGAGCATAGGCTTGCTGTACGCTTGACCCAGTCTCCGTCTTGCGGCTCATGATATGCTATAAAATCGAGCTGTTCTGACTTAGCCATACTAATTGCTTCAGAAGGTGCGACTGAGTTGCCAATTGAAGCGGTAACAAGCAAATCAGAATTAACTGTTTTTATTGCATTTCGAATGTTCAAAGCTTCAACGCGAGTTAAATACTTTGCCGGGCTGCTTGTGTCATTATGTTCATTCTGTAAGTCTAAAAGAATATTTTTATATTCCCATTCGCTAAGTTTCCTTGCAACTGCAACTAAGCCTTTTTGATAATTTTCAAGCGACAAGTTTTCGACTGTTTCTCGCATAAAGCTTAGATCAATAACAAGCCCAAATTCTTCAGCTTTTTCCAAAATAGTTTGAAGCTTTTCTAAACCTGCTTCGCGTAGATTGCCAGAGCTGTCTATCAAGGTTGAACTTGAATATTTGCGGCTGTTGCCGCTTACGCTCCACCAGTTTGGAAAAATTCTTATTCCATCTATATTTTTTGCTTTGAGAAAAGCAAAATCCGAATCTAGCGTAGATTCAGATGCATTTAGCGCGTCAGCATAATCTGCGAAAACTCTAAATTTATCTTGATCAAAAAACCTAAGTCCGCGTAATTGGCAAGCTTGATCTTTGCTGCACACGATTTCATAAGTGCCAGTAATGTCAAAGACTTGACCTTGCGCAGCTTTTGGACAACAGGCTTCTTGCGTTAAATTGCCGCCAACTCCTTTGATTGTTTTTCCTGGTTCGCATGCAAAGTAAGTGTTAAATCCAAGTGTCATTAGGGCTTCTTCCGAGACTGCAGAAGCTGAGCAATAACCATATTGCGCAGCCGGAGTGTCTAGTTTTTGCGATCCTTGTGACGTGTCAACCTTGCAATAATAATTTTGTTTGCATTGACCTTGCCAGCAGTTCCAGTCTTTTTCAGCGCGTACGCTAATTGTGCAGACTTCACCTGCAGATGAACAAGCGCTATCTTCTTCGCACTTGCCAATGTCTATTTGAGATTGCTTTTCGCAGGAATAACCTTTTGCGCAAACACCTGTATAACCTAAACAATTTTTTTCATCAGTTACTTTTTGGCAAAGCTGACCAACTGATGCGCAGCTTGTGCTTACTGGAGGATGATTTTTGCAATATGTTATGTCAGATAAATCCTGAACTGTAAGCGGATTGTACGTTCTGTTTGCTTCTACAAGTGTACGAATTTCATTGGGTTTTGTTTCATCAAATGGCTTTGTTCCGCGAAGCAGCGTGCAATTTTCAGCTGACATAGGTTGCCTGCCATATTGAAGTTCGTTGTTAAGCCAGAGTAGATCTTTAGCCGCTGGAATTGAAACGCTATCTGACGTTGGATTAACGTCATACTTTTTTTCAGAGGGTGAAAATAAATTTTCTTTTAGCTGACCATGAGCATATTTGGTTGTAACATCGAGCATTACGTCATTTGCACGCTTGAGCAAAACTCGCACAAAATTATCGCGTGAAGTCAAAAGCTTTGGCATTGTGTCAATGTTGTCTGTGCGCCAGCGACCAGCGCTCTCGATCATGTTCATGATATTGCCATGATACGCGGCTGACAAAACATCAAAATAATTTGTCAGTAAACCATAAATTGTCTTCATGCCTCGGATATCCGAGGTTTGATTCATTTTGTCTTTGATATTGAAAATATTGCCTGGATCTTCATCTATAAGCCCGTCTCCATCATCGTCGTCAGAGCTTGTATCTGCATCACCATCAAAATCAGGATCTTGGCTGTCTATTAAACCGTCGCCATCGTTGTCAATGCCATCCATTGCCATATTTCCTGGAGGATCTTCATCTATTTTGCCGTCATTGTCATTGTCTATATTGCCGAGTAAATCCGGCGCATCTGTTGTTTCTGCATCATCTGAAACTTTTTCACCCCAATGCAAGCCGTCAGGACTTGCAACTATAATGCCGTAGTAATCGCTATTGCGGCCAACAGCGATAAAATTTGTGCCATCATAAATTACTTTTGAAATATAATCTGCTGAAAACACAGATTTCCAATTTGTCAGGTCTGTACTTGCATAAATTCCAGCCTCGCCAACCGCAACATATTGTCCTTCTCCATAAGCCAAATCTTGAAAATATCCTCCATGATCACCAGATACAATTGTTGGAATGCTTTCCCAGTTATCAAGATCTGGACTTTGATAAACTATTTTGCCTTGGCTGCTTAGTGCGCGATCTGTTGTTCCGCCAACAGCCATATATTGACTACTGCTTGAAATAAGTCCTTGAAAACTGAAATCCTGATCTGTAAAAAAGTCTCGTGATAAGAATTGCCAAATATGACCATCTTCGCTTGTTGCCCTGCGACCATCTTGGCCATAGACTATAAATTTATTTCCACCGTAAGTAACTCCCTCTGGCTGAAAACCTATATTATTTACTGAATCCCAGCCATCAACTTTTATCCAAGTTAAGCCATCGTCATCAGACGCTAAAATGTAATTTATATAAGTTGGCAATGTCAAGTCATTTGGATTATTGTAAACTCTGCCGCCGCCAACCATAACCAGCACGTTTTTACCTGAGGCAAGATTCGCTTGAGCGATTCCGCGTACAGGAGTGCCCATTCGAATAGCCGGTACTTTCCATGTGATTCCGCCATCTGTGCTGTAAAAAGTTTCTCCGCCGTCACCGCCGCCAATTAAAATGTTGTTATTACTACCGAATCCAATGCTTGTAATGCCCTGGCCAAAGCCTGCGGATTTTAAAGGCTGACCTTTATTTTCCCAAGTTACACCATCATTACTGATAAAAATGTCTCCGGTCAGACTCGCAGCTGCATATCGTCCGTCTTTATGCGCCACTGCGCGCATTAAACCAGTATCAAATGCTTGCGTGTAATTAAGGCCTGATGTGCTTGTCCCAAAATTTTCAGTTTCTTCGCTTTGTCCGCAATCGCTATAAGACAAACCGCCACGAGCACCAATTGCAATGAGCTTGCCCCCGCCTGCGCCAAGCCCAAGCAACATGCTACGAGCTGTCGTTTTAGCCTCAATATATGATTGGCTCTGATCGCTGCTTATAAAAACTGGCATTGGAGCTGTATTACCATCACCCGCCAAAATGAATTTCCCTCCAGCATATACTGCTGCATAAAACTTCGCAGGATCTTTGAGCAAGTCATTTTTGCATGTCCAAGTTGCACCATCATCATTGCTAAAGCAATATCCGCCACCTTTTTCGCCTGTTGAAACCCAGGTTCCATTGCCATAAACAAGCGCGTCCATACGAGGAATTTCAGCCGATTTTACATTCGTAATTTCAAAATTATAACCGTCAGCGCTTGTGTAGATGTTTTCAATTTTGTCACCTTTTGCTTCGCCAATCATGAACTTGCCATTACCATATGCTAGCGCTCTGATATTAGTTTTCAAATCAATTGATTGCCATGTTCCAGGATCGCCGCTTGCGCTGGACAGAACAAGTCCATCCGGACGAGTAACAACAAATTTGCCATTACCATATGCAACTTTGGTTTCATTGTTTGAGCCTGTGACAGTATGCACTGTTTCCCAAGTAATACCTTTATCTTTTGAACGCAAGATCTGACCTGAACGAATTGTGCTTGCTATAAATATGCCATTGCCATATGCGATACCTGTAATATGCTCGTTTGCAGGCACATCAGTTAATTTAACTTGTTCCCATAAAACGCCATTTTGACTTCTTATCATCGGCGCATTGCCTACAGCTATCCAAATGCCGTCGCCATAAGCCAAATCCCATAAGTCTTGATCGGTTCCTGACATGCCCTGTTTCCATGTAAGTCCACAGTTTGGATCTACTTTGGTTTCTTCTGCTTCTGTCTGAACACCCCAAACCGCATCTATTGAGTTCTGCCCCAGAATTTCAAACAAATGCTTTGAAAAGCGGTGGTGCGCAATATCTCCTAGATGATCAAGGTAAGTTTGATACTCACCCATTTTGGCCTTATTGATTGCCTGAGCTTCGCTATATGGGTCTATATGCAAAAATTCTTTATCGAATTTTTCGCCCCTGACTGTACCTTGCGTATGATATTCGTGATTCTGGTAAAAGTATAAATTCAGCCACTGCCGATATTTTTCGTTTTCCTTTTCATAACTCACAGGCGGTCTAATAACGCCATGCCACAACTCTGCTTGCGGTTTTGAAACATCCTGATTTGCCTCCCAGCGATTTCTTACAGGGCTCCAATTAAAACCGCGATCTTCGAAATCCGTATATGGAAACATGCTCAGATAAGGCTCTGGATCATGAACTATGCCTTCATCAACATTATTATCACCAGTAAAACATTCCTTGCCATCTTGATTTGAATCACGCTCTTTAGCTGGCAAACTCCAGCAATCACCATCATTATCAACAGAGTCTGCATACGCACCATATACATTATCCAGCGGCAAATTTCCTTGCGCAAAAGAAGTTCCGGAAAATAGCTTCTCGCCATTTTTTGGACACTCTGTAGGATTTTGCAAAACATCGATGCAAGCGCATGGAAGTTCATCGCAAGTGAATTCTGAATAGTCTAAGTAAGCACCTGTTCCTGTTTCTTTCCCAGTCGGACTTCCAGCTTCGCCTGAAACAGATAGCTTGTCATACACTTCAGGAATAGGCACCTCACCTATTAAAACAGTGCCAACTAATTCACATTTTTCCTCTTTATTCTCACAGTTCTCAAGTCCTGTTCCGCTAAAGTCGCCATAATACATTTTTTGCAAAACTTTTGAAATCGCTGTGCTTGTCTCATCTTTTTTAACTGGCAAAATCACAGTTCGAGTCAGGGGCAAAGTATTTTGAATATCTTGGCCATACCGAGTGATCTTCTCAGCTATGGAGCTGACATCAATTGCATAATCGTTCCAAGTAGCTTTTTTGTTTTGCCAGAGTGTTTGTTCAACAAGGATCGCAACTATGGAAATAACAGTCTGGGGCTGGTTTAGGCCTGCGTGAATTGTCTTATCTCTGCGCCACCAAAATGGCACTATAAGGGCAATTATAATGAGTGCGGATAAGAGGCGTTTGTAGTTTGATGGTAGATAGAAGCGGGTCAATTTCGTGAGTGGCTAAGGGTATTTTTACGCTTCTATTTTAGCAGGTTTGGACGAGGTTTGGTTGGAGAAAAATCAGCGAAAATTAAAGTTCAAAGTTTGTCCATAAAAGTCAGATCTATTACGGATATAGATATCCCGTTTGTGAATTCAGACATTTCTGTCCTGCTGCTATATAACATTCGGCTTTGATTTGATCCAGTTTCCGGCTTATCGGATTTGCTATCATGAATTGGGTTTGGATATGAAAATGCTTCGCAGTAATGAGCCAGGCGAGTCATATCAAACCAGCTGGTCAATTGTCTCACCTCAAGCAGCCCTTCCTCTCCTGACGAATGTGCAATACAAAATGTAAATAGACCTCTTCTCTGAGCCAATATTAACAAGTTTCCTTTTGAAAACAATTCATGCGCATCCATTGAAATTTTCGCAAGCTTAAGTAATTCCGGCAGATTGAATCCTTGTAGTTTTAATATTTGTTTTATCTCGACAACTTTCCATCCATAAGTCTTCTCCGCCTCTCGTATCATTCTGTTATTTACTATATTCGGGATATTTGAGTTACCTTTTATGATCTTTTCCGGCAACCCGATATACCCATCGAAATCCTTTGGCGGCCATGCCCCGTTAGAAATGCATGTCATCGCCAAATGATTCATAGATTTATATTCCCTCGGACGTATCCACTTTTCATATTGAATCTTAATCTGCATTTTATTACAGTCTGCAATTACAAGATTACATCCCATTTCCGTTTCCACAAAAAATACTACCTTACCAATATTTCTATCTTTCATTTCCAAGAGCTCTGCTTGTGATTGGCCGTTAATGTCGAACACGTTTCTTATATATTCAACTTGCCTCCCCAGCGATAGTTCAAAAAAGTCCGATTCGATGGTTCTCGTAAATTGCATATTTTCATTTTGACTGGGATTTTTTGAGTTATACACGCAACAATCGATTATTTGACCTTGCACATTAAGCAATCGTGCTCCAATTTGATTATCGCTACTGAGCATAGCTTTGATTTGGGAAGCTGTTAGCCAATTTCCGTTTGCCCTTAATATAGAATCGCTGTCATACTTCAAAATTCTATATAGGTTGGGTCTGCCAGCTTCTATTAAAATCTCGTTGCCTCCACCTTTTAAAAATCCAATATGCTCTTCTAAAAGTTGCACTCCTTTAATTTCATTTAACTTCATCAAAATTTCGACTAGCTGATCCAGATTGATTTTACTATCGGAAAGTGAAATAGCCACCTCCATTTCCGAATTAAGCACTCTAAGTATGAAACCTCTTAATGTATTCTCTATTCCCATTTTCGCCGCCAATTCTTCTTTCAATTTAAAAATATCCTTCTTTGACTGTAAAAATTCATCCATTTCCTCTGGGCTCAAAAGCTCCTTTAAAACTTCTTTGAAGTCCTCCGGATTGGCCCATTTCATCATAATCTTTGCCAATTGACTCAGGCCTAAGATATGAGGCTTCTCAACAACACCTATGTTTGAAATAAAACAAAATTCCATTCTGCCGCCTTCTCCGCAAAGCCTAATCAGAGTCATGAAATCACCATTTCTCACTTCTGTCTGCCACGATTTTCGCCTGACATACGCGAATTTTCCAATTGCAAGCACCGGACCAATTGTCAAGCAGCCTCCGCTTACGTTTCTTATAAAAAGCATTTCAATATTCTTTGGGTCTCGTGTTTTTACTATTTTGATTGATATAATCGGGTTTGTCATCCCAGCTATTTTTTCCGAAGAAACATTCGCCTCACCTATCCATTTCCACCCATTTTCGCCGATATAAATTGCCGTATCTATAATGTGCATTCCCTCGGCCTCAAGCACATCCTGGAACGAATCTTTCCGCAGGATGTCAGCGAGTCTTGGTGCGGCTGGCGGTTGTCTTCGTCGAACGAATTTATCGCTAAGTGTCGCTGATCCATCCTTAACACCTATCTTCCTTTCTTCTTTATACTTTAGTTTTTCTTCATTGAATATGCGGATAATTTCATTCGCATCTTCTTCGCATGTGATTGAGTTGATCTGAGCAGCGTGTTGTATTAAAAAGCTATTTACAAAATGAAGATTTCTTGCATCAATAAAACCGCATTGGCAGCCATCTTCATCCTCATAGGAGAATCTGCGTATCTCTAATCTCACATGGTCCTTTAGTTCCTTAAACGGATCGGCTTCGGTCTCGTTAGTTTCTTTTTCCTCATTATGTTCGTCGGCTTGAGGCGCGAAAAACTCCTGTCTACGTACGCCGAGGTCATTAGCCTTTCTTATCCGGCTTGTTAGCGCCAAAAACAATATCGGGTATTGATTTGGGCTTATCGGACATTCACCATATTCTCGGGCCATTGCCTCTGACAATCTTGCAAGGTTTCTTGTAATATCCTCCTCTTGCCATGAACTCGTGTTATACAATCCGAAGTCTAATTTATCAGGTTCCCATATATTTCCGTCTATATCGCCCAAATAAAAAATCCCTAATCGTAACTCAAGCGTCATTATCATCTTGCCTCCTTTATACGGTCGGCTTTCGAAGCAGCCAATCCAGTGATTTGCCTCGTATATTTTAGCCTGCTCGAACCAAGGTGGGTCTTTTTGATATCGTTTGATGACTTCCGTTTGGATACAAAAAAGTCCCCGTCCTTTTACGAAAAAAGTTAACGCGCTAGAATCAATCGATACTAATTTTATATTTCCGGCGGCTATATCCGATGGGCCATTTCCTATCATGGATATATGCAATTTCAACATTTGTATATTATCATACAATGTTTGCCCTTCTACAAAGTATATAACCTCCTTTTCTTCCTCGAATGCATCGAAAATTTCATCGAGGTCTATGCTTGTAAATATTTCAGCTCGGTCGGCTTCTGCCTGATCCGGAGTGTCCGTGCCGGTTGTGGTCTGTACTGCCGCTTGATCCTGCACATCCGTGGGCATATCAGGATCTACGAGCTCAGCCTCCTCAGCCAAAGATACTACCCATTCTTCCCATAACATCTCTGGCTGCCGATTTTCCTCGCCATTTTCATGATTCCCTAAAAATTGATTATCGAAAGGCGCGGCTCCTTCGTGGCCCATTATAAGATCATTAATATCGTCTGGAGTATATTCAAATCCTCCTTGCTCTTTGGCTTGCTCAAATATCTGCTTAATGATATCCGCGATCCTTTTAAATTCATCAATCCCATGCATATCTTTGAAATTTTGGCTCTCGGATAGTCTAATTTGAAAGATCTCTTTTAAATCTCCGGATATAAAATAAAAACAATATGCGCCATGTCTGCGTTCTTCTTCGCAGACCAACGCGAGAAGTGAGGTATATTTTGGGAGCTTCCGAAAACTACTTATCCATATAGCGTCAACTGTTACGATGCTACAATCCCTATGCTCTCGAAGCTTGAGTATATCGCAACCTTTTGCCAGGTGATATCCGCCTTTATGATCTATGAATCTCACTATCCAGTCATTTTGGTCGTCGCAATCCGTATGATCAACCGAGACTATTTTTATTTGGTCAAAACCACAGCCAAGGGCTAAAAGCCTTGCCAGTTCAGGATTCTCCATGCTGATCACAAATTCATCCTGTTTTTTCGGCGGGTTTCCAGGCTGATCTTGTGCAACAGCCGGATTTTTACGCTCTGTGATATCCATTGGAGACGCCCCAGGCATATGTTCTTGATCCCATAAAAATCTCCCCCCAAATGGTCTTCTGCTTCCGCTTGGATGACCGCGTCGTTCTTCATCTTTTCCCAGATAAATTTCGTTTAGGATAGCTCCTCTATCTTTTTCGCTAATTGCAGGATTGAGTTCGAGCCATTCCGGATAATCTATATTCTCGCAAATTCTGCTTACGTTTGCCGGACCCATTCTAGCGCTTGCGCGGGAAGGCAGCTCTATTAACTCTTTCTCTTCCACTTCCCCATTCTTCAATTTCCTCGGATCTGAAACATCAACTTCAATCCCATCCTTGTTTATAAAAAAATATGACAGCGTTGGATTTTCGGCATTTTCCGCCTTGGAGTATTTTCCAACTAGGGCAATCGGGCCATATAATTCAACTTCATGAAAATTATAAGCATCGGCAAACGGTCCAAATAATTTAGCATTTTCAGTTTCTTCTGCCGGTATGAAATAATGTTGTTCCGGACCTTCGCCATAAAACATTATCCTTGTCATCCCACATCCTTCTTTACAGACAAAATACTCTCTGCCATTAGCAACCTCATTTATCAAGCACTCTTGCCATTTCGGAAGCGGATTTTCCTTTTGGCTTCCAACCTCTTTTCTGACAAAACGATATTTATCTAAATTAGGCATATTCAAAGTTAAACATATCGCATTGCACGAAATTTCGATTCATACCATAATAAAAAACTCCCAAGAAGTCAAGTTTTTCTGAAGCTTTTTTAAGGTCACCGCGCTTATAAATTAAGCGCAAATTTTAATTATTGGCTTCCTGATCTTCTAAACTTTCTTCTGGCGTATCTTTCAAAAATGGCTTCCATTCATCTGGACACGGAACAACGAATTGAGCAAATACTCTAATGATCGGACGGCAATGCGTGTCTGAACAATTAATGAGTGTCTCGTGCCCATTTCTGTCCAAAGCATAATATCGTCCATATCTTTTCACGAGGCCGAAAGCTATATTATTATATTCTGGTATGACGCGGAAACGATCAATATGCTCGCCTTGAATTGGCCCTGCCATCTTGCAACCAACATAAGTATCAACTAAATATAACTCTTGCCGATCTTCTCTGGCGATTTCACAAGAGCACATACCTTCGCCAATTTCAAAAATATTTTTTGCGCCATACTCTGTTTTTAATATCTCTCTAACATATGCAAAATCGCGCATTTCTTTATCTCCAAAAATACGGTGTCCGTTTAGTTCGGAAACATTGCCGCTGTCGCCTGAATCTTGATCTTCTTCAAACCGATGTTCTATTGAAAATCCTGACATGGTTCGAGATTAGTTGATCTGTCGATAAGTTAGCGCGAAAATAACCGCGAGTCAAGATTAGGAAGCATAGCTGGGCTGAAATATTACTAATAAATTTACTTTTATAAATAAGACTTACTCAACCCCCAAATCTCGCAAAACTTTATGCAGATGATCCTGATCCAAATTCGGAAAATTATGCTTAATCAAGTCTAAAACTTGAATCTTCATGAGGCGAGCATAGTAAGAATTAGACTTCATGAGTGAGCCATGATTTCCTTCACCGACTATTTTGCCTTTTTTCATGACAAAGATTCTATCTGCGCCAATGACTGTGGAAAGCCTGTGAGCGATGAGAATAGTGGTCCTGCCTTTGGAAGCCGCCATTATTGCTTTGTGAATTTCACTTTCAGATTCTACGTCTAAAGATGAGGTGGCTTCGTCAAAAATAAGAATCTTTGGATTCTTAATCATGGCACGAGCAATGGAGACTCTTTGTTTTTCACCTCCGGAAAGTTTCACGCCATTTTCACCGATTAGTGTTTCGAATTTCTTATCCAGACGAGAGTAAAACTTATCTATACGGGCAAGCTTAGCAACAGCTTCGAGCTGCTTGTCGTTAATTTTTTCGCCAAGAGGCAGGCCATACAAAATGTTCTTTCGTAATGTGGTGTCGAATAGTTTAACTTCTTGCGATACTGCGCCGATTTTGGATAAATATTGTTCAAGGTTAATCTCTCGCAAATCATGATTATCAATTAGGATACGTCCTTGATTTGGGTCATAGAATCGCTGGAGCAAGCGAACTACTGTTGTCTTGCCTGAGCCTGATTCACCGACAAAGGCCACTGTTTCTCCTGCTTTGATATGAAAAGAAACGTCTTTGAGAGCTGTTTTCTTGCCTTCATAGCGGAATGAAATATGTTTAAATTCTATATCTCCGTGTAAATTCAGCTCCGTGCTATTTTCAACGGAAACTACCGCTGGCTTGATTTCCAGCATTTCCAGCAAATTACGTACTGGCTCATAATGCTTAAAAATATATCTTTCTGTGCCCATAAGATGCCTCAGCTCGCCATACAAACTGCTAACCCATTGCAAGATCACAACAAGAGATCCGACTGTAAACGCCCCTTTATAAATCAACCAAGCGCCTATGAATACTGTTACCCCACTCATAATAGCTCCTGGCATATTTCTCGATGCGAAAATGAGCATTGTAGCCTTTTGCCAAGTTTTTACCGCGTACCTAGTTAAACTTGTAAAAATCAGATTAGCGCGTTGTTTTTCGCGAATTTCTTTCGCATTTTGCTTAACAATGTCAACATTGTGATAAAGCTCCCATTTATAACTATCAAAATCATTATACTGTTTTTCTGACTTCATATTACGCGGGCCAATCCAACGTCGGTTCAAAACAAATGTCACAACCATGTTAAGCGCGATTACCGCCAAACTTATGATTCCAAACTGCCAGCCGAAAATAAATAACGCTATTGTATAAAATAGTATTAGCAAGACCTCTGGGACCAGCCCCCAGAAAACAACGCTGACTAACTCAGCAAAACTGTTAACTCCACGGTTTATCTTTGAGGCTTTAATGCCAGTATTCTCATTTGTATATTGCCCGACTGAAAAATTAAGAGTTTTATTAATCGTATGCTTGTTAATTTTTTTCTCCAGTTCTCCGCTTGTATACTCGCCGACATAAAAGCTCAAGTGTTCTATAAAGATAGCTATTATCTGATAGATAACCCAATATAAAACCAAACGCGCTATTACGATTATTGGCGCGGAAGAAATCAGATTGTCGATAATATACTTGATAAAAAGAGATTGAAACGGCCAAGTAAATTGAGCGGCAATAACCAAGAGAAATCGCCAAAAGATCAGCCCCCTGTGAGGCTTAATGATTTGCCACAGCTTTGACGCTGCTTGGCGAAATTTCAGTTTTGACTTGTCTTTTATCTTCTTTATCATTGAAATTTATAATGTACGCTGATTTATTTCTTTAAAGTTAGTATTTTACAAAAGAAATTGTTAGGCTGAGCCTACCTTCTAGGCGAAGTAGGGACAATCCTAGGATTG
>JAPLVM010000002.1 GCA_026397115.1 Patescibacteria group bacterium | reverse complement strand
AAAAACAAGCCAGAAATATTATAAAGGCTATAAATTTGACCAAATTATCAATTGGGGCGCTTTGATTTGCCTAGTAGCCCTTGTCAGCGAACTTGTCATTCTCAGCGGCTATTTCATAAAATCCCAAATCTCCTCACTCATCATAAGCGCAAACATAACCACCCAAGAAAACGAAAATCAGGAAACGCAGAGCAAGACGCTACCCGAGGAAAATGTAATTACTGTTTTGCGCAATCAATACCACCCTTGGGCAAAAATAATCTCATCTTTGGAAGAAACGGCTGGTATTAAATTTGACCGCTTGCAAAGTCAAAACAATAATTTGATCGTCACAGGCAAAATTATCAGTCAGGAGCAAAACTCGCTAACGAGCCTTGCCAAGTCAGCTGAAAAACTCAAACAGTTGCCATTTGTCAGCAACGTAATAATTAAAAGCTCTGATAAGAACCAAGTCTCGGAAAAAGCTTTTTCTTCGAATTTTGTCATGGAAATATCTTTTAACTGGAATTCGCTAAGAGACACTATAATGGCCAATCAAGATACAAAGCCGCCAGCGATAAATTCATCACTTCCAGCTGTTGAAGACTTCATTGCAATAGGCGAAATCAGCACAACTGGTGAAAATATAATTTCACTCACTTGGAATCAAAATCCGCAAGCTGCGATGTACATGATTTTTGGAGGCTCAAACGAAGCAAACTTTAAATTCATAGGATCAACTTCTGAAACTAAATTCCAGCTGTCAAACAATGATCCGCGCCAGGTTTATACATTTCAAATATTCCCGCTAGATAGCCAAGGCAATTATGGCATGAAATCAGCAGTTGCTTCAGCTCGCGCAGGAGATGACAAAGCACCAAAACCTGTTCAAAATCTATCTGTAAGCAAGGCAATTTCTGAAACAAAAGACAAGCAAATTATTGTGACAACTGCGCTGAAATGGGATGACGCGTCAGATCAAAAGGCAAAGAGCTATCTTATATTCTCTGGATATAGCCAAGGCAGTCTAAATCTCATTGCAGAAACAAATGAATTGTATTTTGTTTCAACCCAGTCATCTTTGCAAACACCTCCAATTTGGGGAGTTATATCAAAAGATGCATCAAATAATCGCTCAAAAGCAGCTATTGTTAATAGCAATTAGAATGAAAATCAATCCAGAAAAAATATTTCGCCAAAAATGGGTATCAACGCTAGTAATTGCCGTGTCATTATCAACACTAGTAGCAAGCGCTTATTTTCACAATGAGATTAGCCAAGTATTTGACCTCAAGGCAAGCAGCATAAAAGCCGACTTGCTAAATCAAGAGTCAAATGCTGATGAAAAAGCTTTGCAAAACTATCTTCCATACAAGCTAAATGAGGAAATCCGCCGCTCTGCTTTATATAAAATCTTTCCAATTGATTTTGATAGAACTGTAATTTTGTCTTATCTTGAAATGATCTCTTTAAGAAACAATGTGAACATTGAAAAAATAGACTTTTCTGATGAGATTGCAAAAGAAACCTATCGCGTTTTGCCTTTTGATTTACAGCTCGAAGGCCAAAGAGAAAATCTTATATCTTTTTTATCCTCAATAGACAGTCAGATTAAGTTCACAGATTACCCGATCGTAAACATCATTGACCTGAATTTAGAGCAAAAAGAAACTGATAAACTAGCTTCATTATTGCCCGAGATTGGCGGGGATGATAAAGGCGCCAAGTGGCTAATAAAGCTCAAGGCTGAAACCTATGCGCACTTGAGTAAGCTGTCAGAAAAAACTGCTGAATAATTTGAGCAAAAGGATCTATGTCAGTAGTGAAACAGGGTCTTTTTTCGCTATGCTCTGCGGCGCGAGTGACGAACTTATGTAGATTCTTCGCCTTGAAATACCGGCTCAGAATGACAGAATCGGCTCTTAATCAGCTCTTATCAGCCACCAGCAGTTTGAAGCTCTTAATCATGTCCAAAAGAATTACCTCTTTTTCAGCAACAGTATCAGCCGCATAAGTTGCAGTAACAACATAGCCCTGATCACGATCAACCAAATAAATCTGAGCTAAATTTGTCTTTGCTCCTTCGCGATCCAAAGTAAAAAGCAGCAGCTTTGTATCTTGATCTCCAATCTTGATATCTTGTACTTCGCGTTGCTTATATCCAGGCAAAATTTCTTCTGCCTTGCGAATGTTTGCCAAAGCAAATCGCAATGAAGATACTGTCTCGGGCAATTTCTCACTCGTCACAGTAACATTAGATGTGAACTCGCCACCTGACAAATCCATAAATGCAGCCAAAGCACCTGTTGGCAGATCTTTTGCTGGGACTTGTAAAAAATTATCAGGATAATTGATTTCAAAAATATTGGATGAATCTGTATAAGTATGGGATAGCGTGACTGTGTTTGTCGCTTCATCACTGCCAAAACAACCGGTCAGCGTAAATCCAATAGCAATTACAAATACAGCAGCGCCAATTTTTTTACTAATATTCATGGTGTTTTGATAAATAAATTATTTACGTGTTTTGCTTGACTTAGGCTTGGTCTTTCCGCGCGTAACAGCCTTTGCCTTTT
>JAPLVM010000084.1 GCA_026397115.1 Patescibacteria group bacterium | reverse complement strand
GTTTCGCGGATCTTCCTCCTGGGCGACGTTCTACATCCAGTTTTATATCTTGCGGATGAAGACGCAAACCTTATAATTGAAGAAACGGCTGTCGAGCAATGCAAAGCTGAGCTGAGAGCAATTCCTTCAATTGAAACCCTCATCCCCGGAGACTGCTCTCTTGTAGAGCTTACCTTCTGAACAAAAACTCCGGCAATCATGGCTAAGCGCACCAAAATCTGGATGCTTAACTTGATTGCTGGAGTCAAAAAATTTGAATTTCTCTCGTTCTATTTTACCCAGCTTGTGGCTGCTATCTTCTCTATCGCTGATCTTATGATCAGCGTAATCTCTAGATGTTGGCGTTCATTTGGCTTTGAATAGTAATTCAAGGCTTTTTTGCGTTCTTCTTTATCCTGGATGCCATTCAAAATATCCTCGATTTCCTTGTTGATTTCCTTATCATTTGGCCCGAGTTTTTCTTGCGCAGCATATGCCAGCAAAACTAATTCCTCGCGAACACGCTTGATTGCCGCATCTCGCCACTTTTTCTTTATATCATCTTCTGTTATTTTCATATGCTCGAGATATTGTTCAAATTTTAGGCCTGCGTCGCGCTTCAGATCATGCTTGAAGTTTTCAAGCATGCTTGTCAGCGCTTCTTCGACAAGAACATCTGGAATTTCGAGTTTTGCTTTTTCAGCGAACTCAGCGATTAGAGCTTCTTCATACTGTCCTTGAGCTAGGCGTTCGCCATCTTTTTGCATGAGCTCTTTGAGTTTGGCAGTGAAATCCGCAAGTTTTTTGAACTGTCCTTGGCTTATTTTTTCTGCAAGCTGGTCATTAATTTCAGGAAGTTTCTTGGTAAAAACATGATGAATTTTTACTTTAAATGTAGCCTTTTTATTGCGCATAGACTCAGAATGATAGTCTTTTGGAAAAGTAATCTTAAACTCTTTTTCACTGTCTTTCTTAAGATTGATCAGCTCTTTTTCAAAACCTGGAATCATCATGTCAGATCCAATGACTAAAGGATGTTTTTGAGACTTTGCGCTTGGGAGCGGCTTATTTTCTTCATCAAATCCATCGAAATCAACTTCGACTTTATCACCTTGCTTGGCTGGCTTATCAGTCTCGACCCATTCTATAAATTGTTCTTGGAGTTCGCCAAGTCTTTTTTCGATATCTTTGTCTGAGATTTTAGCCTCAATTTTCTTGGCTTTTAGCTTTTTTGGGTCAATTAGCTCAACTTCTGGCCATACTGTAAATTCGAGTCTGATTTTTAGGGGACTTGGGCTTAGGATTTCAGGTTTGACATCAGAGATTGGACGAAGCTTATTTTCAATACATATATTTTCATACCATTTTTGAAGCTCTGTATCTATGATTTCTGAAAGTATCATGTGATCATCAATCTTATCTCGAATCATGTTAACTGGAACTTTACCTTTGCGAAATCCAGGGATTTTGACATCTTTACTGATTCTTTCAATGGCTTTTTGCTGTAGTTTCGCAAATTCATCTTTTGATGTTTCAATAATTGCTTCGACTTTAGCGTTTTTGAGATGTTTGACTTTAAATTCCATTTTGTTGTGATTAATAATGTGTGCGGCTAAATCTTAAATGTGGCGAGTGGGTTGAGTAAAGGGTAATATTAGGTGTGATTGAAATCGTATTGACAGATTTTAATTAGGTTGGTAGAGTGATGGCGTATTTTTTCTGTGCGTGATGCTGGGATTGGCAGGGGAATGTGGGTTAACAAGTCGTTTTGGGGGTTGAGATGAGATTTTAATTTAAAAATAAAAATAATGCGGTTGGAGGTGAATAATGGAAGTAAACATAGTAAAGAATCTGACGGATCTGGATGACAGTCCAAAAGTAGGATTATGGTGGATTTTAGTTCCGCCTGCGTTTATCCTAATTTTATTATGGATTGGCTTTATGTTTTTTTGGGTGACTTATGATCGGCATGTTGGCGATAGACCGAGCCTGCCTAGCACGAGAAAAGCCAGTCTCTCGCCTGCATGGAAAATGGTGATTTTTCTTCTGCTCTTCATTCCGTCATGTCTCTTTCGGAGGGACGAAATTTCTAGAAGACATATGATTACGAGGGTAACCGTGTAAGTTGAATCTTAAAATAGAATGCAAAAGGAACGAAAAATGAAAGGAAAATCAAACTCAAAAAAGGTAGATTCCGTTCGACAAATAAGGGACATCATTGTCGGTGGGATTTTAATAGTTATCATGATTGTGCTGGTAGTTTGTACCTCTCCGATATGGGTTTCTTGGCTGTTGCTATGGAATCCTTTGCGCGAGGCCTACAGGAAGACGATGCTGGTCGTCGTTTCGCCAGTAGCAGCATTTAAGCTGCTCAATGAATAATAAAAAGTATTATTTCGTCTAACGGTAGTGTTTTGCAAAGCTCTACCGTTAGATTTCATCCCAGTTCCCAAATTTATCTTGCTACAAATCGCAGATTGGTTATTTCATGTCCAGTCTGTTTTTTTAGCTGTTCCAAAATCGAGAGTTTTTGCATATCAATTTTCTGCGACAGGGCTGGAGGCGCACTGATTTTGCATGTATCTTTGCGAATGCTTAGCACCTTGATCTGATCTTTGGCGCTCGGAATTTCAGCTTCTATGATTTTCTGCATCATATCACAGATTTGTGTTGCCTCAACTATCACGTTTAAGCCGTATTTATTGAGGGGTTTTTGAAGTAGGTCTTTGAGTTGGGTAAACATTGGGAAATTTAGAATTTAGAATGGTAATCCTTGTTTATCAAATTCTTGTTTTGAAATTGGTTTTGGGTAGAAATATCCGCGTTTATACCGCCTTACTGTCTCAACGACCCAATTGAGCCAATATTTCCAACTTAGGATTAAATCTTGCGCATGCAAGAGCTCATATCCAAATCCGCCAAAACCTTTTTTAAACTGACTTACGCCATAGATTGGATGCTTCGGATCATTATTCGGCGACACGCCCCAAAAATTATAAAATTCGCAGCCCGACTTTTTTGCTTCTAAGATAGCATGCCATTGAAGTAAGTAAGAAGGGGAGAATTGCGGATGTTTGACATCGCTTGCGCCTAGATAATAAACACAAAAATTGCCGAATTTTATTGTCGAGAGGCTAGCCTCGCATTCATTTTTATACCAGGCAGAGATTAAAGTTTGGTTGCTTGTTGCTGGTTGCTTGTTGTTAGCAAAAACCTGAAATAAACGATCAATGAATGTTTTGGAAAAGGCTGTGTATTTGTGTCCATTTTCGCGACTAGAGTGTTTTTTATGCAGTTTATAAAAAAGGTCAACAGCTGATTTTGAATTATCAGTCTTAATTTTCACTCCTTCTTTTTCAGCTCTGCGTATTAAATAGCGCGTAGTTTTGCGTAGATTTTGCATGAGAATTTCCTCGCTATCTTTCAAATCCACGATCCAGGTCGTTTCTGCGTGAATATGTATTGGCGCTTGGCGAAATCCAAGCATTTTATACGCGGCTTGATTTTCCAAGGTTGCCTTATTTATCGGATTAAAACGGATAAAGTTAGCATTTTCTTTTTTCGCCAGTTTTTTTAATTCTGGCAGAATTTCTTGTAAGACTTCAAAATAATCTGATTTAATAAGAGGTCCATGCGGACAAAATAAATGAGTTCCGCGGCGGGCTGCAATTTTTATTATTTGCATGACGCCTATAAGCTCAGCCTTGTGATTTGAGCTTTCTTCTGTCTTATAAATTCCAATGCGCCATACTTTATGATTTTCAAGTTCATGAAGCTCACCCCACTCCCAACTCTGTAGGAATGAGTAAAAACTGAAATTATGAACAATAAAATTGTTCCATAAATAACTATCTTGTATTTGCTCCAGCTTAATTTGCATAGAAACTTTTTATAACTTTTATAACTTTGTTTGCATCATCAATTGAAACGCTCGGATGGTTCGGCAGGTTAAACGTATGCGCAGCCTGCTTTTCAGCAATAGGGCAGCTTGCCTTTTTGTAAAAGGCTTTTTTATAATTGACTTTTCTTGGCGCTATTGGCTGATTATACCAATCGCCAAGAAATATATCGTGCTTACGGCACTGTTTTATTAGTGCTTGATTGTTCTCATCCAGCCAGGCAGTATGGCGCAAATAGATCGCTTTTGTCTTATTATAGACCTGCTGATGTTTTAAAAAGAAAAGCTCCTTCATATAAATGTCATGGATATTCTTTCTATGTTTATTATATGCATCTATATTTTTCAACTCTTGCAAGCCGATTTCAGCCAAGCAATTTGGTAAGCTAAAATTAAAACTTTTATCTGCACAATTTCTCTCTTTATTTGTAAGGATTTCTGGGATTACTTTGAACAAACGAGAAAGAAAAATGATTGCTTTTCCTATGCCCAGTATGTCATATAATGCTCGTGCCAAAAACGCGATTGATGGATATAATAAGTGTTTTATTACTTTTGAAATTGGCAGAGGCTTAAGTTTCCAGTTTGCGCGAGCAATAAATTTGGAATTATTTATAGCTAAAAATCCGCCGGAAACAGAGGACAAAACCTTGTCTCTGCCAAAAGAAAATATGGCTATATCGCCAAAAGATCCGACTTTTTTGCCGTTATATTCCGCGCCTATTGAATGGGCGCAATCCTCGATAAGCAGAAGCTTATTTTCATTACATATTTTTCTTATAGCTTGCAAATCAGCTGGTATTCCAAATGTATGCTGGGCAAGTATTGCCTTAGTTTTTTTGCTTATTTTTCGTTTAATCATTCTTGGGTCAATATTCAAAGTGTCTTCCTGAATATCAGCGTAAACAGGCTTTGCGCCAGCGGCAATGATTGCGTTTGGGACTGAAACGCAAGTATATGCTTGGAGTATGATTTCATCTCCATGACCGATTCCTAGAAGTTTGATTCCGTGATAAAGCGCGCTGCGACCATTCCAAAATGAGTAGGCTTTTTTGGCTTTCAAATATTTTGCGACTGCCTTTTCTAGCGAGCTGATATTTTTGCCGCTGGTCAGCTTT
>JAPLVM010000093.1 GCA_026397115.1 Patescibacteria group bacterium | reverse complement strand
AGGATTCGAACCTACTCCAGGCGAGGATAAAGCAGCTGATTTTGCATTATCTTCCGGCAGTACAGAATTAACAATAATTTTGTCGCCTTGTTTAAGGTCGGAAATTATTTCAATATTTTTATCATCATCAGCACCGGTCTCAATTTCATTCCAACTCTGATCAACCGTCTGCACCACTTTTTTACCTGACAACACCTCACCTTTTTACTCTGAATTATAGAAACCAATTCTAGCCAGTATTTTCATCAAAAGTTTATTAAACATATACCATGCGTTTAGTGTTAGCGTAACGCATGTCCTTATTTAAATTCAATTTTTTAATGCCCTGTGCTTAAGCGCAGTGCGCACAGGGTTCTTTACTTTTAATATATTATAATATAATATGATGATGTCATATATCATTATAAATTCAAATGAGTATTCTTTCAGTTCCGCTATATCAAGAAACAGAAACTGCAATGCAAAATTTGCTAAATCTTGGCTATGCCTCAAATAGAGCTGAAATTGCTCGCAAGGCTATTATGAAAGCAGCTGAAGATGCTGCCGTTGCAGTAGTTTTAGAAAGTGAGCAATGCGTGAAAGAAGGAAAATTGCTTCATGGCGATTTGTCTGAACTAATGAAAAAACTATAAATGGTAGACATTTTTTACACACCTCCATTTTTGCGGCAACTGAAAAAATTAGAACTAGGACTGCAAGAAGAAGTTATTGAAAAAGTTGAAATCTTCCGGCAAGATCCGCAGAATCCCGCGCTTAAAACGCATAAGCTGCATGGTCGGCTGAAAGATAGATACAGTTTTTCAGTGAATTATAAAACCAGAATTGTTTTCAGTTATTTATCAAGCACCCAAGCGGTTTTTTTAGCGGTTGGAGATTGTGAGGTATATAGGTGATCCAACCAATTATAGGAATCAAACGTTTTCGGAATCATGATTTGAAGGATTAGAGGATTTCTTGATTGGGGCATTATTATGTACTCGCTTGAATTCTAGGCTTTTTGATCCAAAGTTTATAAGCAAGCCGATTTGCATGCCGTATGCTTCTAGGTAATTCATTGCGCAACTGATAATTTTTCGAGTCAATTCTTGGTATTGCATAAAATTCAAGCTAATCAGGCAGATCAAGTAGATCATGATTCAGACACCCTGTCTTGGTCTAGGCATTTTTTTGCCTCATTCTTATTGGCTAGCCGTTTAGGAAAAATGTCAAACCTCATCCTGTCAATTCGCCGCTTCGCGACTCGCTTGTTCCAGCGTGGCGCCCACACCTGTCGCGCCTTCGCTACTTAATAAATACCAAACAAATGTAACGATAATACTATATTCCATATACTGATAATGATAAATAATGGTATTTCGAATATTCCTCCAGAAAAACGGTTCCGATATAAAAGCACTATTGGTATTAGGCAAGTAATAAATAATATAAAAATTCCTATGGTTACATTTATTTTAACTAAGCTTAATGCAAGTAGAATTACACCAAGACCTACTGTTAATCCACTTAATATCGCAAAATATCCATGCACTCGCGGATATTTATTTGTAGAATATAAACTTGCGATACACAAAAATATTCCTCCAGCCACAAACAAGGGTAGCACTAAACTATTTGTATAATTCCACAGAGAATCGTAAACCAAAATCGCAAATATAACTTGATTTATTGAGAAAATTAATAAACATATATTAAAAAGGTTGCCAGTGTTCTTAGAACTGGCCAAATCACTTATGGTATATTTTTTTATCGTAAACCATTTGTTTTTTAGTACTAACAAAATTACTGCAAAAAAGAAAAATATTAGGTTTATGATTCCAATGAACTTGATCATGCCTCTATATTAAAATAAACAGAAAAGTATAACAGTCCCTTGGCGTAACCGTTGTTAAAAAGTGTAATAAATTTTAATCTTCGTGAAGTTCGGCAGCCTCTGTCTCCAATAACTTTGCCTCAAAGCTAACCCCGCTAGACTCAATTTGGATCAGATCAACCTCGTTATTAAGAGTATCCACGCTTCTCGCAACCAAAAAGGTTGGCAAAATTACTAAGGCAAGACCCGAAAGAGCCAGAAACTTATAAAGATTATCCGTTGGTAAGCTTGGAATATTCATGATTATTTTTTTAACTTCCGAACAACTTTCGGTAACTTTTTATCCTCTGACTTCAATTTTCTTTCTAACTTTTTCATGTCTTCTTCTGGAGATAATGACTCAGGATGAATACCACTTCTTGTCAAAGTCTCACGTACATTAAGGTTGTTCTTTATATGCTCATCTGTAATAACTATTTCGCCCTTTAAATTTCTATCTTTCCTTAAATTATAATTGGTAATTTCACCTGCCAAATCCTTGGCCTTGATGGTCACCGCTGGCAAAAAATCAGCTAGCGGCCGATTATCTGGCACGCCAAGCTTTTCTTTCATATCATTAGTTGTGTATCCACCAAATAATGCCTTATCGCCCTTGCTGCGAATACGACCAAATCCTTGATTGTCTATCCCTCGCTCAAAAATTATTCCAGAAAATTCTTTTTCGGTAGCAGATAATTTTTCTCTTGCGTGGAGACGTTCTAGCTCGACCATTCTTTGCTCGACTATTTCTTGCTTTCTCGTTTGTACGGCAAAATATGTTTGGGCAAAGGCTATTTCGTCTTTCCTTGGATCGCCATTTTGGGCTATCAAATAGCAAGCGTAGCGAGTAAGCATAATGTCTGAAATTTCCTTGATCGCTTCTTTAGGCATCTGGATCGTTTTGTTGACGTCAACAAAATGATCGGAAGCCTTTTGTTTAGCCATTTCGCAGGCAATCTTTGCCTTATTAATAGCATTTTCAAAGTTTCTCCATTCATTGTATCCGAGCAACTGCTGCAAATCCCTCGCATACCAAAATTCAGTACCAGCCTGTTCGTGGCAATAATCTTCAAAGTCCTTGTGCAGTTTCGCGATTATATCTTTTTCCATATTTTGGATAAGTAAGAAAAAATGATTTCATTTCGTTCTCTCTGGCTGGGGTGGTAGGATTCGAACCTACGAATGACGGATTCAGAGTCCGTTGCCTTACCGCTTGGCCACACCCCAAAAGCAGATTTATTTTAAACTGCCGACATAGCCTTGGCAAAACATTTTTCCAAGTCCTTGACTTGAGTTTTTGAGAAACATATAATTCAAAAGAACAAAGAGGGTCTTAATCCGCTCGAAAGCAGAGACAAAAACTCCTCCTTCAAAACTTTGCTTTTCGGGCGGTTTAAGGCGCACTAATTTCTTAATGCTTGAAAGCGCGTAATATTTGTTCTGCTGCCTGCTTCGCAGTAATATTTGTCGTATCTATGACAAGATCATAATTATTCATATCAGTTAGATCAGCCTTGTCATGGCTTAGCATGAAATCTCGATCTCGCTTTTGCCGCTCGATAATTTTTTGATGTATCTCAACAATTGTTTTTCCTGCCTCAATATTAC
>JAPLVM010000029.1 GCA_026397115.1 Patescibacteria group bacterium | reverse complement strand
TGCCAGATGAAGCGTTCCAGTCCTGCTTGATGGATTAATTTTGAGGATGTGGTTTTAAATGCGCTGATGGTTTTTGAGAGGAGATTATGATGACGATTGTTTATTGATATCGCACAGTCATTATTGTTAGGGACAATCCCTGTAGGGACAATCCTAGGATTGTCCCTACGGTTAATATCATTCTCAATAATCAAAATTCCGTGTAAATGATCTGGCATTACAATATACGTATCCAATCGTACATAATCATACTGTTCGCCAAGCCATAACCACTGATTCTCTGCAATTTTTCCGTATTCATTCAAGCTCATCTTTCCATCTTGGACTTCCCCGAAAAATTGTTCCCGATTTTTTACACAGATCGTTATGAAATACCATCCAGACTGCGAATAGTCATAGTTTTTTAAACGGTTTCTTTTTCTCCGCGCGCATTCGTTGATTTCGTATCCCATATCCATATTCATTTTCATAAAAATATAGGGTATTTTACATCGCAATATATTAAACTTTCATAAATAATTAAAGTTTTCTCAGCTCATATCCATCCTTTACATCGCGAACTTCCCATCCAAGATCTAGAATTTTATTGCGCAATTTGTCTGCTTGTTCATAGTCGCGGTTTTGTTTTGCCAGCAGACGCTCCTTGGCAAGTTTATGGATTTCAACGGGAATATTTTCAGGCTGGTCTGGAAAAATATCAAAAATAGAATTAAATAATCCGATAAATGCTTGTAATTGTTTCTGCTGTTCTAGCGTGAGAAGCTGTTTTTCAATCATGATATTTGCTTCTCGCATGGTGTCATGCAAAATACCTAGGGCTTTTGGCGTGTTTAGATCATCGTTTATTGCTTCAACAAAATCTTCTGCTTGTAAGCGTGGAAAATCATTTTTCATATTATCTTTTTGATATGGAATAAACTGATTCAGGCGTTGCCAAAAATCAATGATTTTTAGACGTGCTACTCGCGCTCCTTCGAGCGCTTTCCACGTGAAATTCATCTGTGTCCTATAATGCACGCTAAGCACAAGGTATCGAAAGTCAAGAGGGTCATAGCCTTCGTTTGTTAAATCTTCTACTCTATAAAAATTGCCTTTTGATTTTGACATTTTTTCTTCGTCCACCATGATGAATTTACGATGCATCCAAAATTTTGATAATGCATTGCCGCAGAAATCATTTGTTTCAGGATGACGAGCGCCTGTTTGGGCTATTTCGCATTCATGATGCGGGAAAATGTGGTCTTCACCGCCCGTGTGTATATCGAGTATTGGTTTGTTTTTTTGATGTCCGAAGATTTTTTCACTCATGGCTGAGCATTCAATGTGCCAGCCTGGGAAGCCCTTGCCCCAAGGCGAATCCCATGTTTGTAAGGCTTTTGCGTGTTGTTTGATTGCTTTTTTCCAAAGTGCAAAATCGTGAGGTGACTTTTTATCTTCATTAATTTTTATGCGAGAGCCAGCCTGCAGATTCTCCAGTTTATTTCCGGAGAGTGTGCCATATGATTGAAATTTATCCAGTTCAAAGTAAACCCCATCTGAGGTTTCATAGGCATAGTTTGTGTGGACGAGCTTATCTACAAATGCGATAATCTCTTTCATGTATTTAGTGGCTTTTGGACGTATGTCTGGTTCTGACAGTCTCAGTCTTTTCCAATCTTTCAAATAATCTTCAATGTAAAAATTAGCCACTTCTTCTGGGGATCTGCCTTCTTTGCGCGCGGTTTTTGACATTTTGTCTTCTCCAGTATCGCCCATGCCAACGTCATCTTCAGTCAAATGGCCTACATCGGTAATATTGGTGACCCATTTTACTTTCCATCCTCCGATTTTTTTCAAGGATCTTACGAGCAGGTCAGCAAAGATAAACGATGCCCAATTTCCAATATGCGCATAAAGGTAGACAGTTGGTCCGCAAGTATAGATTTTTGCGGTTTTGTTGTCCATTGGCGTGAATTCTTGTTTTTTTCTGCCCAGGGTGTTATAGAGTTGCACTTGTGTTGTTTAAGTATTGGCTGGTTATATTGTACCAAAAAATAAGCAATTTATCCGTTGCTATAATTATAGTCTCGCGTTCACCTAGACTATTTTTATTTGAAGGAAATCTTTTCTTTCTTGAATTTTTCCTTGAATTTATCTTCAATCAGCTTTCTTGCAGGTTTCAGCTCGACCTTACCTCCAGCTTGTTCGATTTTTTTAATAGCGCTTTGCGACGCGGCATCTACCTGCACTATGAACTTTTTAGTTACATTGCCAGTACCAAGAAGTTTGATCGGCTGAGACATCTTTGCGATTAGGTTTTTAGCTACTAATTTTGCCTTTGTAATAGTATCTTCTGCCTTAAATGTATCTTCAAGCGCTTTTAAGTTTACTACTTGATAACTCGTGCGGTTTGGATTGCGAAAACCGCGCAAATTAGGCATTCTTTTGTACAATGGAATTTGCCCACCTTCAAAACCACGATAAAACTTGCGTTTTCCTTGTCTGGCTGTTTGGCCCTTGCCACCTCGCCCACATGTTTTACCTTTGCCAGAAGCAATGCCGCGTCCAACGCGCTTGCTTTTATGTCGAGAACTCTTTTTTGAAGATAGATTGTGTAACTGCATCAAAGTATTTGACGTATAAATCGCGATTATTTTAATCAAAATCTGTTTTTTTGGCAAATGAATCTTTTAGATATTTTTGATTTCTGGAAAAAATGGAAGCAGGCTATGATATAATCTCAGTACAAATTAAAATTAACTTTGAATAATGTTTTTATTCGAAAATTCAGCGGACATCTTGCGGCTAGCCGCGGCAATAGCTATCTTGGGCATTGGCATAGCTGGAACATGGTTTTTGATTTACTTAGTGCTGATAGTTAAGCGTGTGTACCGCACGATTCGTATTTTTGAGACTGTGATGGAAAAAATTGATGAATATATTGCGAAGCCTGTGGCAGCGGTGAGCGGATTGATTGATGATATTGCCCCGATTATTAGATTTTTTGCTGATCGTAAGCGCTAAATTATGGGATTTTTTTCCAAGAAAGATAAGCAAAGTACAAGAACACATCGCATTGTAACAGGGTTAATCGTTGGCGGTGCTGTTGGTTCAGTTTTGGGTATTTATGCGGCGCGAAGTCGCAGAAAGGCTCGGCATAATGGTGAAGAAGAGCCAATTAATCTAGATATACCTATTCAGGAGCAGGCTGGCAGCCATGAATCAGTTGAAAGGGTCGTGGTAAAAACAGCGACTCAGCCTATTTGTAAATGTTGCAAAGGAGCTTTTATGGTTTTGCGTGGGATTTTTCGTGTCATCAAATATATTTTTCAGATTTTGGCGCGGCGCGGGCAAAGACAAGGTCGTGGAATTGATGATTTGTGAAATTATATGCTGTCTGATCAAGTAAATTTACTTATTCCTGGACTTGGCATGTTGCCGAAAGACTGCGCGCATATTGTCAGGGTTTTTGTGAGACATGGCATGAGGATTCACATTTTTGATACCCAGGCATTTTTGCATGGGAAAAAAGAAAATTATCGGCAAAATATACTTGCTGGAATAGACGCTTTTATTAAAGAAAATGGGAAAATCAATTGTCTTATAGGATATTCGCTTGGAGCAGCCATAGCATTGGAATATGTAATAGATAATGCTGATAAGGTAAAGCAGCTTATACTTTCCGACCCGCTTCTACAACCGATTCAAAATTATTCTGCAGGATTTATAAATTGCTTGCAAGATATGTTTGCTGATTGTCGTGATTCCAATTTTGCCTTGAAAAAACTTCTCTTTTATGCGGAATATATGATGAGGGTTAACTTGATTTTTCGCGGGGCTAGATTGGTTAAGTCGTTAAAATGCTTAGAAAATCAAAATTTTTTAATAGAAACAAAAACTACTTTTTTGTGGGGCGAGAACGATAGAATCTGCCCGTTTAGGAACTATTCTATTGCGAAGGATTGTTTTAAAAAACATCGTCTTATAACAATACCGAATGTCGGTCATGCATGGATGCTTAATAACGCCTTGATCGAGAAATATGTAGCTTTTTTGGTTCTTGGAAAAAACAGAAATAGGCTATGATATAATCTCAGTACAAATTAGAATGAACTTTTAGGGGAGAATACTTTCTGGAATTGGTTTCTATAATTCTGAATAAAAAACGAGGTGTTGTCAGTTATTCATACGGCGCGAAGTCGTAGAAAGGCTCGACGCAATGGTTTGTCGGAAGAAGAGCCGATTAATTTGAATTCTCTGCTTTCTGAATCATCGGTGGTAAAAAGTGAGTCAGTTGAAAAAACAGTTGTCAAAAAAGCTACTCAGCCTATTTGTAAATGCTGTAAAGGAGCTTTTATGGTTTTATGTGGCATTTTTCGTGTTATCAAAAGCATCTTTCAATTTTTGGCGCGACACGGAAGACGACAAGGGCGGGGGATTGATGAGCTGTAAATTAAGGGGGCGCTAGATGACCCCCTTATGGCCATGAATGTTTCAGGATATCCTATCTCCCGCCTTGATGATTTTACTTACCAATTCTACATCTGGCGGTATTCTGTTCGCCAGCTCTTTTAAGGTATTGAATGCTACTCCCTGAATTGCGCCATATTCCATATCAAATATTTCCTTGAGCGGAATTGAATAAAGATGCTCCTTTTTGAATTCAAGATGCCCGAGCTTTTTAATTGATATATGGGGCGAGAAATAAACTTTCTCGTTTTCAACAATCAAATTTATTTCTATGTAAAATATCTTCTCTGGCATCATTGCCAGAACATGTTCTGGCAATTCGATCGCTTCATCGGTCGATATTACTTTTTTCCCGAATTCTAATAATTTTTGATCTGTCTGTGTTAACTGTTTTTCGATTTTTAAATCTCCATCGTAATATCCGCCACTCCAGAGTTCCTTTCCTTCTTCGAAGTAATCAATTTTTATCTCGCGTGAGATAGAAAATTTACGGATTCTCACATAACCATATTCTCCTACTGATCGTGAAAGCGGGAAATAAAATGAAAGATTCGGTTTAACTTCCTTTTTTTCCATGTTTTTTTACTCCTTTTATTTTTTTGAGTTTACAATTATACTAAATATCTTACATATATCAAGACTGAAAGATAAGTTTCTTGATTAGATAGTTTCTTGTTTTTATATGGAAAAGATAATTTGATTAGGTATTGTTTTTAACTAATTATATCTTTCCCCACAAACCTCCTTAGAACCTCTGGCACTATCACTGATCCGTCCTCTTGTTGATAATTTTCCACGATCGCGCCTAAAAGCCGTGGTGACGCGACCATTGTGTTGTTTAGAATATAAACATGCTTTTTTTCACCAGACTTAGCTTGATATTTTATATTTGCTCTGCGCGCTTGCCAGTCAAGTAAAGATGAGCAGGAACCAAATTCACCCCAGTCTTTACGGCCAGGCCACCATATTTCAATGTCATGCATCATGTATTTGCCTGCGCCCATGTCGCCGGTAGATGTATTGACTACGCGGTATGGCAATTTCAAATCAGTAATCAACTCTTCGGAAATGGCTCGCATTTCATTGAAGAGGCGCTCGTTTTCTTCCATGTCAGCTTTGCAAATCACTACTTGCTCGACTTTCCAAAATTCATTTATGCGGTATATGCCCCTTGAATCTTTGCCATAGCTGCCTATTTCTGTGCGAAAGCATGATGATATTCCGCATAATTTAATCGGTAAGTCTTCTTCTTTAAAAGTTTCATTTGAGTGCATATGAACTAGGGCAACTTCTGCTGTTCCTGCCAGGAATTTGCCTTCGCGCTCATTATTCGCGCTTTCATCGTCAGATCCTTTTGACTGCAATATGTATGTTTCATCTTTGGCAGCTGGAAAAAATCCGCTTGAGATGAGGGCTTCTTCCCGAACAACAACTGGCGGCACTGTAATTGTGAAATTGCGTTCGCGCATTTTTTCAAGTCCTAGCTGCATTAGACCAAACTGCATTAGAGCGGCTTCATTTTTAAGAATATATCCACGAAAACCATGAATTTTTACGCCGCGTTCAAAGTCAGCAAGATCCAATTTTGTCATAAGTTCAATGTGGTCTTTTGGCGTAAATGCGAATTTTGGCATTGAATCGCATTTCTTGATCTCTGCATTGTATGAGGAATCTGGCCCAATTGGCGATGACTTGTTTGGGATTTGCGGCACAAGTAGCATTAAATCACGAAACTCAGTTTCGATGGGTTTTAGATCAGCCTCAAGCTTTTGCGTGTCATTTTTTATCTTTTTACCGAGTTCGTGGTTTTGGGTTTTTGCAGCTTCTTTTTTCTGTACATTTAGCTGCTCAAGTTTTTGTGCAAGGCTGCGGCGCTTATCATCAAGCTCTAGCAAGCGATCAATATCAATATTTACGTTTTTAACTTTGATGGCGTTTTTTACTGTTTCGAGATTTTCCCTGATGTATTTTATGTCCAGCATTTTGAGTTTCTAATATTTGGGTTATTCAATAGGATTCTATTATAAAAAGTTGTTTTTCACAAAAATTAAATTCCAGCGAGAATCTCGCATCCATCTTCCATTACGAGTAGCATTTTTTCACTTTGCGATGCAATTGAGCCATCTGTGGTTACAATAGTCCAGCCGTTGCGAAGAGTTTTGATTTGCCCTAAGCCGGTTGAAGCTATTGGCTCAATGCATATAACCTGGCCTGTGAATAGTTTTGAATCTGGAAAGTTTCTATTTGGGAAATTGAATATGTATGGTTTGTCGTGTACTGACCATCCGCATCCGTGTCCGCATAGATCTTTTACAACTTGGCACTTATTTCTGAGGATTTCTTTTTCAATTATTTTACCGAGTTTAAATACTGATACGCCTGCTTTTACCGATAGAATTGCTTTTTCCAGAGCTTGCTCTGTCGCTTGAATTACTCTTTGCGCTTCCAGAGATGTTTCGTTGATACCGATTGTAAAGGCGGCATCAGAAATAGCATCTTTGTAATCTACGCCAAGGTCAACCGTGATAATGTCGCCAATTTTAAAAGGTCTTTCGTCTGGAAAGGCGTGTACAACTTCTTCATTTATAGATACGCATAAGGCAAATGGATAGCCTTGAAAATTTTGAAAAGCAGGTTTCGCGTTGGCTTCTCGAATCATTTTTTGGGCAATTTCTTCGAGTCCAAGTCCTGTCATGCCTGGGATAACTTTTGTTTTTAGAGTTTGCAAAATTTGCGACAAAATATGGCCTGACTGGCGTAGGTTTGATAGAAATTCTAAGTTGTCAAAAGCTGATTTATGCGCCATTTGAATATTTTTTAGATGCTTGATTTTACACTTGTGATTTTAACAAATTTTGATGAGCTAATCTAATGAAGTTATTTTTATGAAATATTTGCGATGAATTTTTGTACAACACAAAAAAGCCAGCCGCGAGAGACTCTCACGGCTGGACAAAACAAGTTCTTTAAATTCGCAAAAATTTTTTAATTTTAGCAATTTGCAATGGGTTTAAAGACTCCAAGGAAGAGCATGCTTGGGCTGCCATTATTTCTAAATTTGCATACTCGCATGCATCCTCTCCCCTCCATTCTTCGATGCCCAAGAACATTGCATCGATCATCCCTTCTGTTTTTTCGAGCCCATCCCCATCGAATATGCGGACTATAGAACAGCGCAATTGCCAATGTTCATCAACGGAAGAGAGCTTTTTAATTAGGGATTGCGTTAACTCGGACTCTTTGCTGCAAGGGATTTGACCCAATCTAGGGCTTTTGCATACCTTGCTCCTCTATAGCGAGAGAATCCTTCCTGGTATTCATTTTCGTTCAGAAATCCATTTTTTTTGAGATTCTCTAGAACGAAAATTCTTCCGAGATCATACTGCTTTAACGATTCAAAAACATAAGGCAGAATCATGTTACCCTCCAATACTTTTAAATTTTTTATTTATGATTTATCTTTTGGAACTGGAACTCACAATATCAGAAATAATAAAATATGTCAAATATTTAGTAGGAATCTTGATCGTAAAATTAAATTTTGCTAATTCTGCTTGGTATGCTAAAATAAGAGTGGTCAAGATTTTTGGCAGTCAATTTTTCGTATTGTACGACCGACTTTTTGCTGGCTTTGTAATGGTAATTGCTCAAAAACTATTAAATAATAAAACGTTAACCCTTGCTGGGATTGGCAATGCTACTTCTAAAGTATTGGTTTTATTGCGGCTGCTAAAAGATATTGATAAGCTTGATCGTGACAACAAAATAAAGACTATTTTTTATTTGGTTGAGGAGGGCATGGCCTCGGATAGAGTTTTAGAAGCGATGAGGTTTTTTCATGATATTGAGATTTATCAAGTTCCACCTAAGCCTTCGGCTGAGAGCAATGGTATTGAGCATCGTATTTATGAGATGAAAATAATTCAGCTCGGGGCAAACTTAGCTACTTGTGATCAGCGGCGCATCATTGTCCTAAATGAGAATGAACTTTTGACGCCGATTCAGTCCAAAGCTTCTTTTCTGAAAAAATATTTGTCTTTGGGTCTTGGCGATCAGATTGGATTCTCAGAACTTTTTGAGAAACTACTGGATAGTGGCTATCATCCAACTGAGTTGGCATTGGTTGAACCGGGGACTTTTTTGCGTAAAGGTAGCTTGATTGATATCTTTCCGGTTAATACAAATGTTTCTTTTCGTCTGGAGCTTGATGATAAGCAAATTGTTTCCATTCATTCGGTCGACGCCCTGACAAATGAAATATGCGATGAATTTGCAAACATTGATATTTTTCCGCTAAATGTTCCAAAAAATTCTCGCATACTTGATTTTATGGATGAATCTGCGCTTTTGGTTATTGACGAGCTAGAAATGATTGATGTTGGCGATGGCCAGGCAGTTCAGGCACATCTTGAAAAAAACAATGTTTTTATACTGCGTTTTGCTTCTTTCCCAGATAGCGATAAAGATGTGGAGGTTTTACGCTTTGCTGATGTGCTCCGCTATAGTAATCCTCTGGATTTTACTGCCAGTATTAAGAAGAAAAAAGAGCAGGGCTGGAAGGTTATTGTGGCCACGAGAAGGCCTGCAGAGGTGCGGGCTATACTGAATGATCAAAGAGTTGTTTTTGAGGATGGCAAGGTAGATGACCTTGCTGAGATCTTTCTTCCCAATAATTTCTAACTTCGTCAAGTGAATTCTATTATAAGTTCACAACCTGGTACTTTGGTACTTCTTGACCTCACTCATCACAAGGCTATGCCTGAGGCATTTCAAAATGCTGATGAGAAAACTTTACTCGTTACTGACAACGAGATTTTTGGCGAGCAAGAAGACAAGCAAAGGCAAAGTCAGCAAAAGATTTCTTTGGAATTTCTCGCTTCTCTCCAGCCTGATGATTTTGTGATTCATATTGACCATGGAATCGGGCGATTTTTGGGCATTGTTACCCGCTCTGTTGACGATGTCACTCGTGAATATTTAGAGCTTGAATATGGCGGCGGCGACAGACTTTTTGTGCCAGTTGATCAGGCTGATCGCGTTTCAAAATTTTTGGGCATAAAAGATGGCAGTACACCTACTTTAACTCGTCTTGGTTCTGCGGAATGGGCTAGCGTTAAAAAACGCGTTCATAAAGAAACACAGCAAATCGCTCGCGACTTGCTTTTGCTATATGCCAAACGCGCAGAAGTGAAAGGTTTTTCTGCTATCAAGGAATCTAAGTGGCAAGAAGAATTTGACAATGCTTTTCCTTATGAAGAAACATCTGGGCAAATCAAAGCAATTCGCGAAATCTATTCTGATATGGCTAAGCCAAGACCCATGGATCGCTTGGTTTGTGGCGATGTTGGTTTTGGCAAAACTGAAGTTGCAATGCGTGCGGCTTTTCGCGCTGTGATGAATGGTCGCCAAGTTGCTGTTTTAACGCCAATTACTATTTTGGCTGATCAGCATTATAAAAGCTTTAGGAAGAGAATGGATGGTTTTCCTGTAAGAATAGCTGCTTTGACTCGCTTCCAAAAACCAGCTGAGCAAAAGGAAATTATAGATAAGCTTGGCGCTGGTGAAATCGACATTGTTGTTGGCACACATCGCTTACTTTCAAATGATGTGAAATTTAAAAATCTCGGCCTTTTGATTGTTGACGAAGAACAACGCTTTGGAGTCAAACAAAAAGAGAGGCTTAAAAAGAAGCGGCTTGAAATGGATGTTCTTACAATGACTGCCACGCCAATTCCTCGCACATTGAATATGAGCCTAAATGGAATTCGCGATATTTCAACTATTACAACGCCACCGCCAGGCCGTTTGCCGATAATTACTGAGGTTCGTAAATTCAGCCACACTTTGATTCGCGAAGCTATTCTGCGCGAGCTTGATAGACAAGGACAGGTTTACATATTACATAATCGAGTTGAGACAATAGATATTTTTGCGGAAAAAATTCGACAGCTTGTTCCCGAGGCAAAAGCTATTGTTGCTCATGGACAGCTAAAAGCCGAAGATTTGGAACAGCGTATCCACGACTTTGTTGACGGTAAATTTGATATTCTAGTCAGCTCTACGATTATTGAAAATGGAATTGACTTGGCTCGCGCAAACACACTAATTGTTGATCGAGCCGAAGCCTTTGGCCTGGCCCAACTTTATCAGCTGCGAGGCCGTATTGGACGTGGTCGGCATCAAGCTTATGCTTATTTTCTTTATCATTCTCAGAGATTGCAGCCTGATGCAAAAGCAAGATTAAAAGCAGTTATGGAAGCAACTGAACTTGGCGCTGGTTTTCAGATTGCAATGCGTGATCTTGAAATTCGCGGAGCAGGCAATATCCTTGGCACAGAGCAATCAGGTACAGTAGATACTGTTGGCGTAGCGCATTTTACAAGGTTACTCAACCAAGCTGTTGAAGATATGAAAGTTGGAAAATTTGGTGATAGCGATGAGCCTATAGAAATCACTTTAGACCTGCCTGTTTCAGGTTACATTCCTAATCATTTCATTGATGATATTCAGCAGAAAATCATTATTTATCAGAAATTATCAAGCGCTGATAACCTCGAATCTTTAAATGAAGTGGTAAATGAAATAGAAAAGAAATATGGTTCTCTGCCAAAAGAAATAAAAAATTTGCATAGAATTTTGGAGCTAAAAATTCTGGCGCGTCAGGTTGGAATTATTAATATTCGGCAAGAAAATGGAGGTTCTGATAAGCAGAACGCCAAGGCGCAAATTGTTATGGTGATGTCTGGCGCTGTGAAGCCAAAAGAGATAGTTCAGCTTTTGGATTTTAATGCTAAGTGGCAGATTTCAAGCGATAAGCTTAAGATTCGGAGGGAGGATTTGGGAGATGCGTGGTTTTCGAATTTAATTGAGTGCGTGAGGAGGATGGGAGTGAAGTGATGGGGCTTTCTATACGTTAATGCGTCTTGTTATAAGACGGATTTTCTCGTAATATGATGCCAGTTTTAACTTGCGGAATATATTGATGATAAATATTACTGACCTGCAAAATCGTATCTTATCGGCAAAAGAGCAATTATTTTTTGAAGACAAACAAAAGCGTATTGCTAAGCTGGAAGAACTCACTCAGGCTGCGGATTTCTGGAATGATCAAAAAAAAGCCCAACAGATTTTTGACGAGCTGAAAGAACTTCAAAAAATGGTAAAGACTTGGCATGAGCTTGAAAAAGAAGCTAATGATCTAGCCTTTTTGGCGAAAAATCTAGATGACTCAATTAAGTTTGAATGGGAACAGAATGCGGCTGACTTGAGCAAGAATATCCAAAAAGCTGAAGAAGATATTTTTCTTTGCAATAAGTATGATAGACAGCCGGCTATCGTGAGTTTTTGGGCTGGGACTGGTGGGACTGACGCGCAAGATTGGACAGCTATGCTACTTCGCATGTATCTACGCTTTTGTGAAAGAATGGGTTGGAAAGTAGAATTGATTCATGAGCAGCCTGGCGATGAGGCTGGGCTTAAGTCGGCGAGCATTGAAATCCATGGAGCAAATGTTTATGGTTATTTACGGCGTGAGCGAGGAACGCATAGATTGATCAGGCTTTCTCCATTTAATGCAAAAAATCTGCGGCAAACTTCCTTTGCTGGAGTAGAGGCGATACCATTGATAGATAAAGTGGCTGAAATTGAGATTTTGGAAAAAGATGTAAAAATTGATACATATCGTTCTTCAGGCGCTGGCGGTCAGCATGTGAACAAGACTGATTCTGCCGTACGCATCACGCATATGCCGACTAATATTGTTGTGGCATGCCAAAGTGCTCGTTCTCAGCTGCAGAATAAACAAAAAGCTTGGCAGATTTTGACCTGTAAACTATTGGCTAAGAAGTTGAATGATGAGGAAAAAGAACTTAAAAAAACACGCGGAGAAGCTTTTTCAGCTGATTTTGGTGGGCAAATCCGAACAGTAACGCTTCATCCATATCAACAGGTTAAAGATCATCGCACAGGATTTGAAGTTTCAAATACAGAAAAATATTTGGATGGCGACATAATGTTGTTTATTGATAGCGCCATGCGTGAAGGTTTTTAGGGGACTATTAAAAAGATGTTAAAGATGGAAATAAAGTTCTAGCTAAAGGTTGATTTTCATCCAATAAATATAGGATAATGCAGTCGTCTCAAACAAACCATTTATCACGCGTATTTAAGATGCAACCCTTATTTTTATCCGCTGATTATTTTTTGGTTACCAGCTTTAAATGCTAGTTTTTCGAAAAAATATCTCACAATGGCTGTTTTCGGTTTTCATTGAAGATTGAATTCGAAAATCGCTGACTTTTCCACAAACTAGCATCTATCATCCAGAATTCAATTATTTGCTGGTGTCATAAATGGGGCAACTCAAGATGGTCAAACTGTAGATTGCGTTCGCGTGATTATATTGTTTGGGACAGCCGCTTGGGTTGTCCCATTTAGGATGGCGATAAATCAAGCAGATTTTATTCATAACTAATCGCCATGAAAAAATCACGACCATTTCGTATCTGTCATTGCGGACAGACATATACAACAGAGCTTGATGTTTACAAGCAAAGTATTCCTGTTGGACTTCAGGAATTTGCCAATAGGCAGTTTGAACTGCGTAACTGCCCAAAATGCGGAACTACTTTTACAATACTTTTTTGGGAAAAGGCTGTACAGAGAATCACGGATTTAACGGCTGAAGACGATTGATCTTAGTTACTCGATTTCTGCCGTTTGTCAAAAACTCATTCTGCAATTTGCCAAAATTTTCGTTTTCCATTAAAATTGGCGCGTTTTCAATTGAGTATACAGCTATGTCAAAGAAACCGACCATTAAGCAGAAATTATCAAAGCCTCGTTCCAAGCGACGTTTCGCTGTGTGGGTTCACAAAATTCAAGAAAGGCTTATAAAGCGTATTAATTTAGTTAAGTGCGATAAATGTGGCTCGCCGCGGTTGTCGCATACTCCATGCAGGACATGCGGTTATTATCGTGGCAGGCAGATTATTAAGATGAAGGAGCCAGAGCTTAAAAAAACCACAAAAGTTAAGGTTTAGAAAGTTTTTATCAAGTCATGTCTATCGGTCGTCATGCGTGTCGCGTAGCAGTTGTGAAAACGGTTTTTGCCGAGGAATTTCGTGAGCAGCCGCAACAAGCTCTTTTGGATATGATTTTGGAACAGTTTAAGCCGATTGATAAAGATATAGAATATATCAAACAGACAATAGCTGGAATTTTTGAGCATCTGGATGAGCTTAAAGCAATGGTTGCCAAATATGCGCCTGAAAGACCAGTAGCAGAGATTAATCCTACAAATCGTGCAATTTTATATATGGGAGCATATGAAATTTTGTATGCTGATCATAATGAAATACCGCAGATAGTTGCGATTAATGAAGCAATTGAAGTTGCGCGTGAGCTATCTGACGAGTCTGGAATTGCTTTTGTAAACGGAGTTTTGAATAAGATCAATGAGGATCAGATGATGGCAGAATTACGTAAATAATTTTTCAGTTTTTTAATATTTCGATGCAAAGTCAAGATTATGGCATTTTAATGCAGAAACTTGATCTTAAGTTTGAAAATGTTTCTGATTTAAGATCAGCTTTCATTCATCGCTCTTATTTGAATGAGTCTCGCGAAAAAGAATCCAATGAGAGGCTGGAGTTTTTAGGCGATGCTGTTTTAGAGCTCGTGACAACTGAGTTTCTGTACAATCATTTTCCAAACAAGCCTGAAGGCGAATTGACTGCTATCAGGGCAGCGCTTGTTCGTAAGGAAAATTTGGCAGTGACAGCTCGTAAACTTAATCTTGGTAAGTATTTGCTTTTGTCGCGAGGAGAGGAAAGTTCAGGGGGTAGAGATAAAGACTATATTTTGGCAAACACAGTTGAGGCGTTGATTGGAACTATTTATTTGCATTTAAAAATCGCGAAAGCAGCCAAGTTTATTTATAAGCATATTTTGCCTGCTATTGAGGCTATAATGACGCAGAAATTATATATTGATTCAAAGTCATATTTTCAAGAACTAGCTCAAGCCAAACGTAATATTACGCCAGTTTACAAGTTGTTGTCTGATGAGGGACCAGATCATGCTAAGGTTTTTAAGATGGGTGCTTATTTGAATGATGAACTTGTTGGTGAGGGAACTGGCGGATCAAAGCAAATAGCTGAGGGAGATGCAGCAGGTGATGCGATTAAAAGGCTTGGGTGGATCTAGCCGGAAAACATAATAACGGATTCAAAATCTTATAATAAAATATTTTCGGAATATAATTAAACAATCGGCACAATGTTTAATAGTCTTAAATTTCAACTTGATATGACCAAGCCATTAAGACCCGCATCAAAAACTTCTGGGGTTGAAAAACAGCGAATAGGGAAGCTGGGAGAATTTGATATGAAATATTTTAAATCATTGCCTGATGAGTATGGGAAAAAGGATAGCTGGATAGCTATTGGGCAAGAGAACTGCTGCAATCAGAAGTATTTTACTGTGTTTTCTGATATAGGAGAACGCCTAGGTATCATTGGCGTTTATAACTTAGGCGAAGATAAAAATATTACTCATACAGTTGTTGACCCAAAATATCGAGGGCAAGATCTAGCTGGTAGATTCAAGGAAATGTTGATGGAAAAACTTGGATTACCTTTTGTGACATTGATTATTAATTTAGATAATCAGTCATCAATTCGGGCAGCGGAAAAGATCCAAGGTGTTGAAAAACTCAGCGGTTTTGAATATGAAAAAGAATTTCACAAAGTTAGATATCGACTTACTAAATCTAAAGATCAAGATTAATAATATGCGCCATGCTTGATTCCATTTTTCTCAAATATCAATCAATTTTAGAAGCTGTTATTCACTGGGGCCTTGCTTATGGTTACTTTGGCGCTTTTTTAATTGGCTGCGCAGATTCTGTCATATTGCCGGTTTTGCCAGATCCTTTTATTGTTGGCGCATTGGTTATTGGTTTGAGCCCATGGATTATGGTTTTAATGATTGTTTTGGGAACTGTTGTCGGCGCCAGCATGGGTTATTTTTTGGGCAAGTTTTTTGGGCATCCGTTGGTTTTGAAGATTTTTGGTGCAAAGACTGTTTCTAAGGGCGAGAAGATGATGAATAAATATGGTGTTTGGGCTGTATTTATTGGCGGGATGGTGCCAATTCCTTTTAAGATAACCGTTTGGCTTTCAGGCATTTTCGAAGTGCCTTTTCAAAGATTCATTTTAGCGGCAATTGCTGGTCGATCTGTGCGTTTTGTGACAGTGGCGATTTTGAGTCAGGCAGTGGCGAATTATGGAGAGTCGACTTGGAAATGGATTTTCGGGTAAAATAAGGTTGTTTCTTTATAAATGCTTATTTGAGTTGATGAAAAAAGTTTTAGCGGCAATGTTGGCCCTAATAATGACTGGTTGCGCTTTTATTTCAGATGAACAATCAGCTCGGACAGAGCTACTTTTTTATGGTATTTTTGATAATTCTGATGCATATAGGGACATTATTGCTAATTATGAAAAGCAAAATCCTAGCATAAAAGTTTCTTATAGAAAATTGACTCAGGATGAATATTTTGCGCGCTTAGACAATGAGCTTAGCGATGATAAGCTTGATGTTTTGATGCTGCCTTATCATCTTGTGCGCAGTAAAACGCAAAGTTTGGCATCGGCAAAGAACTTTACGCGCACAGAGCTTCTAAATGATTTTGTTGTTTCTGGCGCAAAGTCTTGTATATGGGAAAATCTGGTTTGGTGCGTGCCTGCTAATACTGATAATTTAGCTTTGTTTTACAATCCGAATTTGGTCGCAAATCCAGCAAAAACATGGGAAGATGCTATGCGAATTGCAAATCAAGTTTTCAGCAAATCAAAGGGTTTGATTTCAGGATTAGCTATTGGCGCTTTTGAAAATATCACTCGAGCAGAAGAAATATTGGCCTTGCTTTTGATGCAAAAAGGCACGAAATTTTTTGATGCTGGTTTTAATAATATTATAGATCAGCCTGTTGGCACGGATAGACAGGGCTATCCTCGTTATCCCGCTGAAGAGGTTAAGAATTTTTGGAATAGTAATAAAACTTGGAATGAAGCCAGAGATTATTATGCTTCTGAATTTGCAAAAGGCCGGCTTGCAATGGCAATCGGATATTCATGGCTTATTGAACGTATCAAGCAAGATAATCCAAAAGCAAATATAGCAGTTGCCCCAATTCCGTATTTTGTTGAATATCCGAAAAATAATTTTTCACTTAGCGCAGGATGGGTTTACGCTGTAAATCGCAATTCGAATAAGCAAGACGAGGCTTGGAAATTCATCAGATTTTTGACTGAAATGGAGAATGCGGCGCGTTATGCGGAGAGTACAAGGACGATTCCTGCGAGAAAGGATTTGCTTTTGGGAATGGAAAATAGCAATTTGCCAGAGTCTGTGTTTGTAAGGCAAGCTATTTCAGCAGAGGCTTTGCCTGAGCACAATGATTGGGAGGGTGTGTTTAAGTGGCTTAGAGGGTGGATTGATGAATCTTGACTAATGAAGATATTTTTGTTAATCTTTCCCTCCTAAAGGAGGAAAATAAAACATGAATAAAATTAAAATGATGTTGAAAATGGTAGTAACAGGTGTTTTGTTTTTGGCGTTAGCTTTTTGTCAATCTGGTGAGCTCGTTAAACGCAGTTACGAACGTACATATGGCATTTGTCAAAACGCTTATCACCCCGATGCTCGTGTCAAGCAAGACGGCCTAGTATGGCGGCTTGTAGATATTGTGACAGGTGATTCTTTGTGCCGTCATGGATATACAGGCTATTGCGTGGACAAAATCGGTAACATCGTCGGCAGGTTTGGCCCATACAGCATAGTTGTCATATCAAAAAATGGATTGGTTTATCCAGGGCGCGACGGAGATGTTTTTTGGGATAATGTAGAAAAAGAGGAGCGAAAAGTATTAAGCTTTTTGGGTCAAGATTACAGGTATGGCCGGATTGGAGAGATGAAGTGTATTCGCGCTGGAAAAGGGGGAAATGTGGCAAGCTATTTTTATACTTTCCGAATTGAAAACGGAAAGGTGTACGGCTATATCTCCGATAAAGGAGAGGAAATATTTGGTTTGTCAAAAACAGATAATCCTAAGATTTGAAAAGCACTATCAGTTTAAAGGGGCATTAAACTTAACTGCCACAGTTTTTAAAGAGGCGAGAGAGAAGACCCTTTAGCAGAGGCTGGAATCCGTGTGGTTGTCATTAAAATCGACAGCTATTAGCACGGGTTCCAGTCAAATTCAAGTTTGGCACATAGAATATTGCCTATTTAATTAACCTGCGTTAAAATAAAAACGCTTTTTTGTTAAATTATATTTTTCGCAAATCATGGCAGTAAAAATCGTTAAATTACAAGTAACTGGTGGCAAGGCCAATCCAGCCCCTCCAGTCGGTACAGCTCTCGGACCTCATGGAGTTGATATTCAGGCTTTTTGCAATCAGTTTAATGATCGCACAAAAGATAAGATGGGCGTTTTATTGCCTGCTATCATCACTATCAAAGAGGATCGGACCTTTACTTTCATCGTGAAACAGCCTCCGATGTCTACTTTGATTATGCAAAAGCTCGGTATTCAAAAAGCATCTGGCGAGCCGAATAAGACAAAAGTTGGCAAGTTGACAAAGAAACAAGTTGAAGAGATTGCAAAGGAGAAGATGGCTGATTTGAATACTACTGATTTGGAACAGGCCATGAGAACCGTTTCCGGTACGGCACGCTCAATGGGTATTGACGTTGAGTAGTATTAAACTGGTCCGTCTATGTTCATTGACGTTAAGTTTAGTTTTGAAGGGCTATTGATTATAAGAAAGCCATGTCATTCTGAGCCGGTTTTTTAGGCGAAGAATCTTCGTCAGTAGTAATCAAGGTTTATTTATCGCTTTGCTCTATAGTCTGAGTGATTAGCTGCCGTAGATGTTTCCCCCGATAAATCGGGGTCAACATGACAAAAATCATTGCTTGTTCCTTTCAAATGAGCGCTTACTTTTGGCTGTAAATTAACTTTAGGGTTGCAATTTTCGCAGTTCCTCTTTTATCACTTCAACATCTGACCATGCTATTTCCTTGCCAGATATATTACGCGATGTTTCGGCGCCTATTCCAGTTACCAGAACTACATCACCAGAATCAGCGATTTTTAATGCTTTTGCAATCGCAGCCCGACGATCTGGAATTTTTTCATATTTAGCCCTTTTATCTATTCCAGAAACTATTTCTTTCATGATGTTTGCAGTTTTTTCATCATAACTCTCATCATCAGTTATAATCGTATAATCAGCGAGCTGGCCAGCTAATTTGCCCATAATTGGACGCTTGCTGCGGTCGCGACCACCACCAGCACATCCAAAAACAATGATTATCTTTGTCTTGCCATAATTTAATCGCATATTTTGTAAGAGCCTTTCAAATGCATTTGGCGTTAATGCATAGTCAACAAATACGTGCATTCCAAGATTATTATCAACTTCTTCCAGTCTGCCGCTCACACCTTTGAATGTTTTTAGCGCAAGAGATGAGGACTCGAGGGAAACTTGTAAAGTCAGGGCTAGGCTTGCCGCGCACAAAGCATTTTCAATATTAAAATCGCCAAAAATGGGAATCTTAAATAGCACATTCTGAGCTTTAAATTCAGAATAGTTTTTATGGAGCTTGATATTTTCAGCAATCAAAACTCGAGAATTTGGGAAATTTTGAGTTTTCCCAATACCCCAAATAATGCGTTTTTGGCAGCTCAAATGAGCAAAATCCTCAAAATCTTTACGCGCAGGAAGCACATGCGCACCATGGCATTTTTGAAAAAGAAGCTTTTTTGCCGCACGATATTTTTTCATAGACCCATGATATTTCAGCTCCTCAGGCGTGATATTTGTGATGCCAACAGCTTGAAAATCGATACCATTAAATCTGCCCTGATCTAGGGCTACAGATGACACTTCCAAAATCGCAATTTCACACTTACGATTTATTGCCTCACGTAGAAATTTATTGATTTCACGACAATCTTGAGAGGTCTTTTTTGTTGGCGAATTAACCTGTTCCTTATTGAATCTATAAAACACTGTTGACGCGCTAGCTACCTTGAGATGATTTTCGCTTAAAATATGATCAAGCATGGCAGTGGTTGTAGTCTTGCCATCTGTCCCTGTAATACCAATGATTTGCAGATTTTTGTTGCGCCCAGGAAATCTATAAATGCACGCCCAAAACCACGCGCGGATATGATGATACCAGAGGCGCGGTGGAAAGCGAGGTGGGATGATATTTTTGAAGAATTGTAATAACAATGATGAGTTTAAATATCGAATTAAGCATTTTCATTATATTGACTTGTTGGCGGAAATTCAAAGTGGTTTTGAATTTTGTAAATAGTCTTTCTATTTGCCATTTTGGTGGCGATTTTTTAAAATGGAGCTGTTTTAAATGTTCCCCGGTAGCTCAATTGGCAGAGCATTCGGCTGTTAACCGAAGGGTTACTGGTTCGAGTCCAGTCCGGGGAGCCAGAGAGTAGGTATTTTATAGATAATAACTGCAGGAACTACGATGGCGGAAACGTTGACTATGCCACAGAGTATATTACAGAAGAAATAAATTTAATGCCCCCCTATGATGAAGGCAATAATTCCAATTGCTAAGTTACTTGTTAATCCGGAGAATCCGAGATTTGAATCTGTAAAAAATCAAGCTGATGCTATTGATTTAATGATCTCAAAAGCTGGTGCTAATGTTTTTAATCTCGCAAAAGACATTGCACAGCACGGGCTTAATCCCTCAAAAAGTTTGATGGTCATTCCAGCTGAGGATGGACAATTTTTGCCATTAGAGGGTAATCGCCGCGTTGTTGCTCTGAAACTTTTGCATAACCCAGAGCAAACAACCGATCAAAAAATAAGTAATAAATTTAAGGAGCTGAAAAAAGAGTTTGGAATGCAAATACCGAATGAAATTGACTGCGCTGTTTTTCCTGATAAAGAGAGCGCTTTTCGTTGGGTTAATCTAGAGCACACAGGAAGAAATAAAGGGGTTGGGATTTTAAGTTGGGATAGCACGCAAAGACAACGATTTATTGCTCAATATGCTGGGAAGAAGCCCTCACGACTAGTTCAATTGTTTGATTTTGCTAACGAAAATAGCCTTAAGCACGAATGTGTTGACGCGACTACCCTGGAACGTCTTACTGCTAATCCGCTAGTACGAGGATCAATAGGCATTACCTTTCCAAACGGTCTTTTGAGTTTAGAAAAATCAAAAGCACAAGTTGTCAAAAATTTACGAAAAGTTTTTACGGAAATGTCCAGGGACGCATTCAAGGTCGCCGATGTTTATACCAGCGGCAAGAGCCAGGATTGGATAAAAGAGGTACTGGGAGTTGTCGATAAGACAAAAAATGTAATTAGCGAAGAAGAAAAAGGGAAAGCAACTAAAATAAAAGGTGAACCGCTTGATGGTGATTGGATTAAAAATCGACTCTATTCTGTTTATCCAAAACAAAATCGTGTCAAATCAATGCTTAATGAGCTAAAAGACTTAAATCCTAGGGCAAAACCAAATGTCTGTGCCTCGTCCGTACGTGTTTTATTGGAATTGTCTGTTTATGTATTTTTGAACGATAATGGTTGGATTAAGCATATAATTGATCAAGAAAAAGCAAAACTTATAGAGGACAACAAGAAAAGAAAAATTAAAAGGGAGTGGGAGAAGGATTGGTCGCCGAACTTTCAACGCATGCTTGATTTTATGGCAACCAATGAAAGTATTATTACCGAATCGCTGGAAAGAAAGGCATTAAAGCTTTTCATTGGAAAAGAAGGCGGCAAACCATTTTTAGCCGAGTTAAATCAATTTACACATAACCCTGGATATGAACCGACTGGAGATAATGTGGTGGAGATTTGGAAAAAGTTAGGTAAGCTTGTTTTCAAAACTATTCTTTGCAAACCAAATGGAAATAGCAAGTAAAAAAAATTTAAGCTTCCACTATAGTCCGCTCAGGTATCCTGGGGGGAAGACCTCTTTATTTCCTTTTTTTGATAAAATAATAAACGAGCACGGATTAAAAAATGTTACTTATGTTGAGCCATTCGCCGGTGGAGCGGGCGCGGCTTTAGCCCTGCTTTTTTTGGAAAAGGTAGATAAAATAGTTATAAATGATCTTGATAAAGCAATATATTCATTTTGGAAGTCGGCAATTTTCAATTCAGATAAATTTATTAAAAAAATGTACTCTACGTCGATAACAATTAAAGAACGGCAGAGACAAAAAGACATTTATAATAATCCAAAGTCAAAAGAGTTTGAGTTAGGATTTGCAACCTTTTTTCTTAACAGGACGAATATGTCTGGCATTTTGAACGGTGGGCCGATTGGCGGTATAGAACAAAAAGGTAAATATAAAATAGACGCCAGATTTAACAAATGGAAACTCGCAGACAAAATTCATCAGCTTTCCTTGCGTAAAGATAGAATCTCAGTATTTAATGAGGATGGACTTAAGTTGATACGTAATTATTTGAATGAGAAAGACACTTTTATTTATCTTGATCCTCCATATTACGAAAAGGGTGCCGCGCTTTATTTGAACCATTATAAGAAAGATAACCACGCAATGTTGGCCGAACAGTTAAATCAAAACGCCAATGCTTTTTGGCTCTTAACCTATGACGATAAAAAGGAAATTAAGTCACTTTACGAAAATAGAAAAATAGTTAAATTTTCGCTTAATTACAACGCGTATGCGTCGCGTAAGGGTAAAGAAATAATGATTTTGTCGGATGCGCTTGCCGGTTAATTATTCAATTTTTGTTTATCGAAAGTGAACATTTCTGATCAAACAATATGTTCTAGCCTTATCAAGCGGGCGGGGCTAGGAGGCAGTTTTGTAGCAAAATTAAACAAATTGTTGGTTTTATTCCGTTGAGTTTCGCAAGCAATTCAATTTACTAAAAAACGTTATTCATAACGGATCGATTCACAAAAAATTAGAATTTTGAGCGGCCTAAACCGATTCAACCCATCCAAATTTCTTTTTCAACGTCTCTCAAGAGAGCCTGTGGAAGTTTTTTGCCGAACCTCTCTCGAGAGAAACCACCCAAAAATATAATTCAATGCCTCTGAGGAGAGAAAAAATTAGAATTTTGCGCAGAATGAATCAAGTTTGATTAATTCCAATATTAATCTTTTTTCGATACGGATTTATTTACAATGTCGGCATATAGAAATCAAATAGCTAAGTATTACTATGGCGATACCATACGATTTTTTTTGAATAAATTATGCATAATCGTAAAAAAATTCGTTTATCAAATTTTAATTATTCAACAAGTGGTGCGTATTTCATTACGATATGCACTAATTTTGTCAGTCATTTTGATGTAGGGAATTGCCATGGCAATTCCCTACGGAATTGTTGCAACGTTTCCCCAAATGTAATGAAACGCCATGCCCCGCATTATTTTGGGGAAATTGAAAATGGCGCGGTGATTCTGAATGAATGCGGTGAGGTTGCTGCCAGGTTTTGGCAGGAGATACCGAATCATTTTGGGTATGCGCGGTTGGATGAGTGGATTGTAATGCCAAATCATGTACATGGGATTATTTGGATTGAAAATAATACGGTAGGGAATTGCCATGGCAATTCCCTGCAAAACATTAAACCACGTCGTTTTCAGCTGATTCCAATTATTATTAACCATTTTAAATCAGCTGTGACGCGTGAAATCCGTCGGCAAAATCTAGACGTAAATTTTGCATGGCAAAAGTCATTTTATGATCGTATTATTCGCGATGACGACGAGTTAAATCGTATTCGTGAATATATCATTCAAAATCCAGTGAAATGGTAGATGTAGGGAATTGCCATGGCAATTCCCTACAAAACCAAGGCAATTCCCTTCAAAACCATGGCAATTCCCTACAAAACCATGGCAATTCCCTACGGTTATTTCAATATGGTGTTATAATTTAATTAAAACACGATTGTTGTAAAAAGTTCATCCCCAATCAATGCAAAAAATTCGTAATTTAGCTATTATCGCGCACGTTGACCATGGCAAGACAACCTTAACTGATCAAATCCTAAAACAATGCCATGTTTTTCGTGATGCTGAAGCGGCCGGAGATTTGATTCTTGATTCTGGAGCGCAAGAAAAAGAAAGAGGAATTACAATTACTGCTAAAAATTGTTCGGTGACTATGCCGAATGGCGATAAGCTGAATATTATCGATACTCCGGGACATAGTGATTTTGGCTCTGAGGTGGAGCGTGTTTTAGGAATGGCGGATGCTTGTTTACTTGTAGTCGATGCTTTTGAAGGGGCAATGCCGCAGACTCGTTTTGTTCTGAGGCATGCTTTGTCACATCACTTAAAAATTATTGTGATTTTCAATAAGATCGATAAACCAAATATTCGCAAGGATTATGCTCTTCACAAGATTTTTGATTTGTTTATTGATTTAGGCGCTGATGATGAGCAATGCGACTTTCCATATTTGTTTGCAATTGGCCGGGAAGGAAGGGTCGGCAAAGAGTGCGACGCGTCTAAATTGGCTGATAACCTCGATCCTTTATTTGAAATGATTGAAAAAGAAGTGAAGCCGAAAAAGGTGGTTGCAGGAGAAACGCAAATTCAGATCAATGCTTTGGCTTATGATAAGTATTTTGGTCGGATTGCAATTGGGCGTATTTCTCGTGGGGAAGTAATTTCTGGACAGCTCCTTAGCTATCAAAATATTAATAATGAGATTAAGGCTGGTCGTATTCAGAAATTATTTACTTGGGATGGTATTTCCAGAAAGGAGCAGGATAAAGTTTTGTGTAATGATATTGTTGGTATTGCTGGGTTTCCAGAAATTACCATAGGTGATACTTTTTGTAGCGGCGAGATTGATCCTTTGCCTCGTAAAAAGATTGAGGAGCCAACGCTGGAAGTTTTGTTTTGTCCAAACTCATCTCCATTTTCTGGGCAAGAAGGGACTTATGTGACTGGGCGTAATATTGAGGAAAGATTATATCAAGAGCTTGAGACTAATGTTGGTTTGCGAGTTACTCCTGTGAGCGGAGGTTATAAAGTTGCTGGGCGAGGAGAATTGCACATTGGCGTTCTACTTGAAAATATGCGGCGCGAGGGTTATGAAGTTGCGGTTGGAAAACCCCAAGTTTTATTAAATAGCAAAGGCGAAGAACCTTACGAAGAGGTTTTTATTGATGTACCGGATGAGAAGGTTGGTTTGGTAATTGAGCAAATCGGCAAGCGCAAAGGAGAAATGTTGTCGATCCATAATTCATTTGGTCGGACTTTTTTGCGCTATCGTATTTCAACGCGCGGATTGCTTGGATTCAAGAACGCTTTCATTGTTTTAACAAATGGCGAGGGCACTATCACTTCAGCATTTGATTCTTTTGGCCCAAAAGTTACAGGTCTTGAAAGAACTCGCAATGGCGCAATGATTTCCGGCGAAGTTGGAAATTGCGCGGCTTATGCGCTGGACACCTTACAGCATCGCGGGACATTGTTTGTGAAGGCAGGAGATAAGGTTTATGAGGGGCAGATAGTTGGTG
>JAPLVM010000082.1 GCA_026397115.1 Patescibacteria group bacterium | reverse complement strand
TTCATCAAGCTTAGTAAGTTTCTGTGTAACTTCAGCAATAATTTTGGCTGATTGTGCAAACTGCTGTTGCACAGTTTGAAGCTGGTTATCAAGGCTTTTTGTAAGCTGGCTATTGAGCTTATCATGTTTATCTTCAACAGCACGACGTACATTCTCAACTTGATCAAGAAGCAATTTTTGCGCCTGGTCTTGAGTTTTTGGCTTAATAATGTTGTAGGCGATAAATAGCAATATGGCTAGCACGATTAGCAAAAGGATTTCTATAATCATTTATTTTTCTAAATGAGTGGAAAATAGTTCAAGCCTATTTTAGCTGACTTCAAGTATTTTCGGGAGAGGATTCGCTGAAAAATTTGTGATAAGGTAAGGTTAGATTTTGCGTTCTTTAAATGCGGGGGAGACGATTATATCGCCTCCCACCTTTGGCTTGGATTATCTAAATAGTCCAAAACCATGCAAAAAAAACTTTCTATATCTTCAATATCCTGATCCTGTCCTTCCAGCTCACTTCTTTTTATCTTTCTGCTTTCATAAACAAGGATTTCGAGGAACTTTTTCCCTCTCGGCCTTTCCGTCGAATACGTTATCTGTGTTTCCGAGCCGATATTTATTTGAACGATTCCATCCTTGAAGTATATGAAATTCCCTTTTGCTATCGACCTATGACACTCAGGCCTCCAGTCGGGAAAGACATACATCTTTTTACCCGTTTTCGGTGAAAGATAATTCTTTTCGTGTTGCAAATATTTGAACCAGATATAATATCTGGCGAATTCCAATTTCCAAATATCTTTTTCCGTGAGCGATAAGGACTTCCCCTGCTTTTCGAGGATCAACTCGTGGAGTCTTATGAGGTCGTCCTCATATACAAGCGAGACATTCTGAGGTATCCCATCTATTTCAAAAGATATGAGTCCTTTTTCGCCTGCGCCCAGACTAAACCGAAAATCATAATCAATAGACGCATAGATTTCATTTTCTCCGTTAATCTCGACCCCATTGGCGATCAGCGTAAAGCCTCTTTCGTCAACATTCTTAAAAGAAATTTCTGGGTTACTTGTTCTTGTAGAGGAACAAAGCAAGTTCTCTTTTCCACATGGATAATACCCATATGCCCCTAGCCTTAAACAGTCTATCCCCATAGAAATTAAATAGACGGTTTTCCTGTCAATCTGCCTATAGCAAGATGAAAGAATCGCCGAAAGAATTATTAGGATAAGGATAATAAAACTGATTTTTAAATTTTTATTTGTTTTCATATTCACCTCCGCGAAAAATATAACCTTAATTTTTATAAATGTCAAATATCTGTCTTAGCGATTATATGTACTGAAAAGGCTGGCAATTGTTATTTGCCCAAGTCCTGCTAAAATAAAAGTGCCTGATGTAAGAAACTATTCCGGGCTGTGGCGCAGTTGGATAAGCGCGCACGCATGGGGTGCGTGAGGCCGCGGGTTCAAGTCCCGCCAGCCCGACCATTCGACTTTGTCCTTCTTCGAAGGACTTCGCTCATGGTCTACGACCATATTGCGTAAATTGAATAAGCCACAATTTTTTAAAAAGTCGAATGCCCTGAGCGAACGAAGTGAGTCGAAGGGCTAAAAATATACAATTATAAAAGTTATTAGGATAAATATACGAGAGATCAAGGAAATAAATTGCCCAGAACCGACAAAAGAACAATTTTTCTAGAGTTTTAAGCAAAACCGTGACAAAATGTCACCACCTGAAATTCATTATTAAAAATAATTTTCTCATAATGCGTAAATCAACACTCATCTTTGGTGTTCTTCGCGTTCCTCTAGATTTTTTATTTACAATCCTAGCCTTTATAGCAGCCTATGAACTTCGTAGACATGGCATTTTCCCATTTGATTTCCTTGGAATACACTTAGGCGGCGGACCGCTTGAGCCACTAATTAGTTATTTACATCTTGCGTCAATTGCTACAGCCGGATTAACAATCATATCCGCGCTATCAGGACAATATGACCTACGGCTGTTATTTCATCCATTTAGGCAATTTATTAGGATAATCACGATTGTTTCTGCTTGGATGATGCTTATTATTGCGTACTTTTTCATATCTCGTGAATTATTCTTTTCTCGTGCGGTTTTAGCCTATGCTTGGGTACTTGTCATTTTATTCATATTTTTAGGGAGAATATTATTGACTTGCGCTGAAAAGACTTGGAATCGTTTTGCAAAAAATCGCATCAAAATATTATTTATTGGGAATAATTCAATAGCTAGACAGCTGGCCACAGAAATGCGCAAAAATCTAGCTTATCAGGTACTCGGATCTTTAAGCGTTAGTGGAGATGATAAGGATCAAGCAAGGTTAAATTCACTAGGCACAATGGACGATTTGGATTTAGTGTGTCTTCGATATCATCCTGACGAAATTTTTCAGGTGGCAACTGATTTAAACAAAAAACAAACAGGCGAGATCTTTTCATATTGCCGCGAGCATCAGATTGGTTTTCGCTTTGTTCCGCCGATTTTGGAAATTTACTCAAAGAATATTGATCTGGAAACGATTTCCGGACTGCCAATTGTTTATTTGAAGCCATCTTCTCTGGATGGCTGGGGTCGTGTAGCAAAACGAATGTTTGACATTTTTGGAGCAATTATTGGGCTTATAGTTTTTTCGCCTGTAATGCTAATTACAGCAATGGTCGTAAAACTTGATTCTCGCGGGCCTGTTTTTTTCAACCGTTTAGATAATGGTTTGCCAGTTAAAAGAGTTGGTAAAAATAAGAAGCTGTTTAGTTTCTGGAAATTTCGCAGTATGAAGCCAAAAACCGATAATCTGCGCTACACAGAGTTAGCTGATCGAAATATGCGTCATGGCACTCCTCTTGTGAAAATTAAAGATGATCCGCGAATAACACGCGTAGGCAAATTTATACGCAAGACTTCAATAGATGAGCTGCCAAATCTTTTTCATGTTCTAACAGGGCAAATGTCGCTTGTAGGGCCAAGACCACATTTACCTGAAGAAGTACAAAAATATAAAAGTTACCACAATCGAGTTTTTGCTGTGAAACCTGGAATTACAGGCGCAGCACAAATATCAGGCCGTTCTGATCTAGATTTTGATGAAGAAGTCAGATTAGACCTTTCTTATATTGAAAACTGGTCATTGCTTTTAGATATTATTATTATTATTAAAACTTTTCTGGTCATTGTGTCTAAGAGATATGAAGAGTGATTCTGCTAAAACGATCTGATATAATATTTGCGTTATATACTTAATTTCTACAATATGCCACTTCAAATAACAGCCTTGGGCCATTCATGTTTTGAGATTAAAAGTGACGGATTAACAGTTGTAACAGATCCTTTTGATAGCAAGGTAGGGGAGTTACCAGTTGATTTAAAAGCAAACATAGTGAGCATTTCGCATGATCATTTTGATCATAATGCAATTAGCCGTGTTAATGGTGATCCAAAAGTTTTTGACTGGCCCGGTGAATATGAAGTTGCTGGCGTGCAAATCCGTGGTTATCAATCTTTTCATGATTCAAAAAATGGAGCTGAGCGCGGTGAAAATGTTATTTTTGTATTTCGGTTTCCAGACGCTACAATAGCGCATCTTGGCGATCTCGGTCATGAGCTTGATTCAGATATTGTTGAAAAAATGGGACAGATAGATGTTTTGCTCGTACCAATAGGCGGAACATACACTCTTGATGCCAAAGGCGCTAAAAAAGTAATTGATGCAATTGAGCCTCGTATAGTTATTCCAATGCATTTTTCCGAAGACAAGCTTAACTCAGAATGATTGTCTTCAGCGTCAGATTTCTTACGCCTAATGGGTAATCCTGACCTGAAAGCTGAAAACACGCTCAAGATTAAAAAGTCTGAGCTACCAATAGAAGGCATGGAAATTAAACTACTACAAAAATAAGACTGCCTAAATTTCTTTATTTGACGCTCACTTTATCAAGCGCTTTTATAAGCACATCAATACTTTCACCTCGAGTCATTGAATTGCGCGGCCGAAAAGTACTATCGCTATATGCAGTCATAATTTTTAGATCATTCGCAGCAATGATATATGGAGCATCCCAGTATTTTAAGTTCACGTCTAAAAATGGGCTCCAGGCATTGTCGCTAATGACTGCCTTATCAAGTTTAAGCGAAGTAAAAACAAAATCAAGGAATTCAGAGCGAGTAACATAATCTTCAGGTCGAAAATTACTGCTCTCTGGAATATAAGAAATCAAGCCTTTTTCATGGGCAACAGCAATATATGGAGCATACCAAGAAGCTATGCTGACATCATTAAATGTAGTCTGCTCAACGAATTTTGGTGTTTCAAGCTGAAGCGCACGAACCATAAAAGTCATTGCCTCAGCACGCGTTGCAAGCTGATTTGGATTGAATTTATCGCCAGATAGTTTTTGCTCAGGGACAATGTTTAAATCATAAGCTTTGCCGATTGATTTAAAATACTTATGGCTTGGTAAAACATCAGAAAATACCTTCCTGGCTGATGTAAGATCAGTACTGTTCACGCCAGCAACCAAAACATCTTTAGTTTTGGCCGCACCTCTCACATAAAATTCATCTCCATCATTTATGCCATTGCCATTCGTATCTGGATTCAACGGATTTGTCCATTTTGGATCTTCGCGAACTAGGCAGTTATTAAACTTACCTTTTTCAAAACTAAATTTAGGATTACATTCATAGCCATTGCTAAGTCCGTCACTATCAAAATCACCATAAGGATCAGGCTCAAGATTGCCAAAATACTGTACTTCCCAGCCGTCAGGAAGACCATCTTTGTCTGTATCAATGCTCATCCTATAAATGTCAGTGTACCAATCAGCTGTTTTCCATCCCCAAAATTTTACGCCAACCGCGATTATAATCACAGCAATGAGAACAATGCCAATTTTAGCTTTAATTGGGATTTTGAAATTCATTTTGATTTGTGTTTATTTGTTATGTGTTCAGGATATTTTAGCAGATTGGGAGTGGAGAATCAATAATAAGACGCATCATCTTATTTCACCATTGTTCTATATCTGACACGACGATCAATTGTTGCTGATTTAATCTCATTGTTTAAAATAGCATGGACAGCTTTGACATTGCCCACATCTTGATTGCTTACACTAACAACAGCGCCTGCCCTGATCCTTGCTAGAATCTTTTCCTGAACAGTTAAATCGTCTATGATTCTACGTCCTACTTTTACATCTATGGCTGGCTCTGATAACTGTTTCTGAAGCAAAGAAATAATGTTTTCAAGGTTTAGCTTCAAACTTGAGTTGTGCATTGTATTTATCAAGTCAGCTGTTACTCCTGCCACTATTGGTGTGGCCTGTGATGTTCCCGATCTGTAAGCGTATTTATTTTGTGGCGCAGCACTATATATGTCTTGTCCTAGGGCTGAGAAGTCTATCCAATCTCCAAAGTTACTCAGGATGAATCTCTTACCTTTTGGATCAAGTGCAGAAACAGAAATAACCTCTGGCCAAGCCGCAGGATAATATTTTTCTTCTTTGCCTGCGTTTCCAGCAGCAGCTATTACAATTGCACCCTTATCTTCAGCATATCTAATCGCTTCATGCAAAAGACTTGATTCTTGCGGCAGTCCAAGGCTGAGATTCAGGACATTGGCATTATGATCAGCCGCATATTTTATTGCTCTTACAAGTGTTAATATTGTTCCGTCTTTGCCATTTGTAAATTTAATTGGCATGATAGACGCTGTTTCAGAATGCTTTAGCAATATGCCGGCTACATGCGTGCCATGTCCTTCTAGGTCTGATACGTCGTTATTATTGTCTAGGGTATTCCATCCAGGTTCAATTCTTGCTTGCAAGTCATGATGCTGAATGTCAGCTCCAGAGTCTATGATTGCTATGATGATTTTTTTGGCAGTAATTCCTGTAGGGACAATCGTTGTAGGGACAATCCTAGGATTGTCCCTACCTACTGTTATTGATGCAATGGGTAGCAAGCCGTTGCTGACATTGTTTTCCTCATCTTCCGCCTCAGCAATCTCAACGCTATAATCAGGTTCAGCATATGCTATAGCAGGCACTTTCTCGTATTCTTGTGCAATTTTGTTAATATCATCATTTGTATGAACTTCAAGCGCAATGATGTTTTTTAGTTTAGAGACAATCCTAGGATTGTCCCTACCAGGATCATCATTATTAACATTTTCAGTATCTTTTAATTTGATAATAAGTCTTTGGGTTTGTCCGCCTGTTGAGATAATAGGTGCTAGGCTTGCCTTGAAAATACGAGATCCATAAGGATCAATTTTCTCTCCGTCTAATGATTCAGCTGCTGTTACTTGATACTTTGTGTTTAGATCAAAAAGACTGGCAGGTATTTTTGTCGCATCATTCTTTTGAAGGGCTGATATTGTCAGGATTACTGTTGACGGCACGACAATTAGCAGGGCAATTAGTATGTTTTGGCAGATAGGTTTCATTTTTGGTTTCTATTTCGTGATATTATACCAAATTGACAGGATAATCACAATGGTGGTGTTTTGCACAAGTGGTTGCAACCGCTTGTGGCTATTGCTGTGATTAAAAGGGTATTGCCATGGCAATACCCGTACGCATGTATAATGCAATATGCAGAGGCAACATACCCTACCATCAATTCTTGCCCCGCAAGTCTTCAATATAGGTTAATACCAATTCTTGCCCCGCAAGTTCTTGATATAACCTCTTACTCGGACTTGCCCCTCAGGCACAGGTACTAACCTCTTACCAATTCTTGCCCCGCAAGTTCTTGATATAGGTTAGTGTTCAAACTTGCCTCGCAAGATTTAGATATAGATCTTATTTTGCTCATGTAATAAAAAGGGGAGAGGATTTCAAGTCCTCTCCCAAAGTCTTCATGCTTACAAATGATTTTTTTATGAGATACGCATTATTTCTTCGACCTGTCTTTCAGTCAATCCGTATATTCTCAAAGCCCCGGCCAAAGCAGCTCTCAAATCAACTAGTTCCTGCTGATGTTGAAACAGCGCGCTATGATTCACGTCTAGAGTCTCAAGATCAAGCCACTTCTGATAAATAGCCTTACCTTCGGCAGTCTTAATTGTCATTTGAGGATGATTATCTATATAGACAATCATCTCAGAACTTACAGTTGCGAGCCCAGCAAAGAATTGCTGATAATAGTCAGCATCTTTCATGTATTGGCCCCTGCTTAGCCAAGCTGGAGCATTGTCTCCACCGCCGATATTTAGGCCCATGGTAATATCTGCTGTAAACTGACTTAGCTTTTCAG
>JAPLVM010000032.1 GCA_026397115.1 Patescibacteria group bacterium | reverse complement strand
ACATTTTTATACTTTGGAAGCCATTCTTGCATAATACGTTTTGACGCCAGCTTATCTTTGATAACGCGATTTAATTTTCGAATAGCGTTGAAAGGTTGGTCATCTCTAATTGTATTTAATAATTTCTCAGCTGTTTGAGCTGCAACTTTACCTTTAGCAATAGTTGTTTTCATGCGACCATGCAAGAATAAAGAGGTTACCAAATTTTGCACCATTGCTTGACGGTGATCTTGCCTCTTGTTCAATGTTTTCTTCTTGATCTGGTGGCGCATAATTTAGAAAAATGTAAAATTATAAATTTATTTAGATAGATCTTCTTCTGTAGCGACTAAGGCTGCTGTCACTTCATCCATTGCTTTTTTGCCAAAGCCTTTTAACGCTGAAAGATGCTTTTTTGGAGTTTTCTTTAACTGCTCAACAGAAGTGATGCCTCCATTGATTAAAGCGTTTAGAGTACGTGGAGATAAAGCTAAAATTTCGATTGGAGTTGTGATTTCCTCTTCGTCTACTTGATCTTGCGGCTGCTTGGTCGGGTCTGTCTCAGTCTCATCAATCAGTTGATTGATTGCCATGTCTGTGGCCCTATTGAATAGACCAAAGTAGAACTTCAAGATGTCAGCGGCGCGCTTTATAGCCTCGTGCGAATCGATTGTTCCATCAGTAGTCGCATCCAGAACCAGCTTGTCTAGATCTGTGTATTCGCCGACTCGGGCCATTTCAACTTCATAAGCAACATTGCGTAATGGCGTGAAGATAGCGTCGATACTAATCATTCCAGGCTCAAGCTTTTCACGTTCAGATGCTGGCGAGTATCCGACACCTGTGCGAACTAATAGTTCCATTTCAAAACTTGTTTTTTTATCATCAATTGTCGCGATATAAGCATCTTTATTAATGACTTTTATGCCAGCCATTTCTTTAATATCTTTAGCCGTAATTGCACCTGCCTTATTGTTAACTTCAATTTTTAGCATGACATCGCCATCCGCTGGCTTCTCAAAACGAACTTCTTTTAGATTCAAAATAATATCAACCAATGACTCACGCAAACCTTTTATTGTTGTATATTCGTGACTCGCGCCCTTCATTTTAATAGCAACTATAGCCGCTCCTGATAGCGATGAAAGAAGCACACGACGAATAGCATTTCCCAAGGTAGTGCCATAACCAGCAGGCAACGGCTGTACTATCATGCGAGAAGTATTAATCTGATCCTTGATTCGCTCAACCTTGATTTGCGGGTTGCCAATCCGCTCTTGCAGAGGATGCATTTCCATAGGTGGATATTTAATAATTTGATTGTAAGATTTAATTAGCCTGACTATTTCAAGGTCAGGATGATTTCTTTAGCGAGAGTAGAACTCAACTACTGACTGTGGATTGAAATTGTCTGAAAAATCCTCGGCTTCAGGCAGGGCAGACACTATAATTTCTCGTTTTTTTGGATCAATTTTCAGCCAGCGAACAGATGACTCAGGCTTTAGGTCAATGAAAGCCTTCTGCTTGCTTGAACCTTCGCGTATTGTTATGACATCGCCAACTTTTACCTGATATGAAGGAATATCAACGCGACGAGCGTTTACGCAAAAATGCCCATGGGTTGTGAGCTGACGTGCATGTGGACGACCAGCGCAAAAACCGGCTTTATAAACAACATTATCCAAGCGGCACTCTAACATTTGCATCATCAAATTGCTAGTCTTGCCCTGTTTCCCTAGCGCTTTTTCATAATACTTACGAAGTGTGCTGACATTAATGTCATATGACTTACGGATTTTTTGCTGTTCAATGAGCTGTTTTTTGTATTCAGATGCTTTGCCTTTTGAATGCTTTGTCTTGATCTGCCCTGGAGCAATTGAGCCCTGAGTCAACGGACATTTATCAGAAGTGCATTTGCTTCCCTTTAAAAAGAGTTTTTCACCAATGTAACGACAAGTGCGACAACGTGGACCAATACTTCTCATCCGATAAATTTTAGATAAATTTGAATATTAATTACATGCGTCTTGGACCTGGCCTGCGGCAACCATTGTGAGGTACAGGTGTGACATCAGAAATTGAAATTATATCGATTCCTTGAGCCTGAATTGCTCGAACAGCTTGTTCGCGAGCACGACCAACACCTTTTATATAAATATCAGCTTTTTCCATGCTGACTGATTTAGCTATTTCAACAGCTTTTGTAACTATTACTGAGGCAGCATATGGAGTAGCTTTGCGCGGACCTTTAAACCTTCCTGAGCAATTGCCGCCAGAAGCCCAGCCAATAGCATTGCCGTTTTCATCGGTAATCGTGATTACTGTATTATTATGCGTGGTCTGGATATAAATTCGACCATATGGAATGCTACGACGTTTATTGATTCTAGATGGTTTATAGACCATGGGTAAGATATTTCAGAAATTATTGAATAACTATTATTTCTCCATTTTCTTGTTCGCTACTCTGCGCACAGGACCTTTACGCGTGCGAGCATTAGTTTTCGTCCTCTGCCCACGAACAGGTAAACCCTTTTTGTGGCGGTCACCGCGATAAGTACCAATTTCTTTTAATCGCTTTATATCCGAGGAAACATCGCGACGTAAATCGCCCTCAACTTTCATATTATCACGAATATAATCTCTAATTTTGTTTTCTTCATGCTCAGTAAGCTCTTTTGCTTTCTTCTGCGGATCAATACTGAGCTGAGACAAAATTCTATTTGACGCTGGACGACCAATTCCAAAAACATAGGTTAAGGCTATGCTAATATGCTTATTTTCCGGAATATTAACACCAGCAATACGAGGCATACGTAAAAATAAGAAATATTAAATATTATCCTTGGCGCTGCTTATGGCGAGGGTTATTCGGACAGATGATCATGACAGTAGCTCCGCCTTTTTTGCGACGACCTTTGGTGGACATTCTGCGCTTAATAACGCGACAAAACTGACATATTTTCTTGACTGAGGCGCGAACTTTCATAATATTAAAAATAATTCAGAAAATTAGTTGTGCGTCTAAATATCACTATCGACGATTATATCTTCTGCTGAAATATGTTTTACCTCAGGCTTTTTTTCTTCGTTGGCAATCCCGTCATTTTCATCCAATCGTTTACCGAAACCTGAGTAACGGAAAGATATGCGTCCATTGTTTAAATCGTATGGGGAAAACTCAAGCTTAACACGATCGCCAACCACGATTTTGATATGATGGGTGCGTATTTTACCCGACATCACTGCTATAATTTCACGTGATTGTCCATCGACCGTAACCCGAAATTTTCCGCCGCGCAGGGTTTCTTTGACAGTACCGTCAAGTTCTATTACTTCTTTGACCACAAAAGCCTACTTTTGAAAATGAAAAATTGCTTTTTTGATATTTAAAGCGCGGCTATTTTAACAGAGCGCTAAAAAACGCGCAAGGTTTTTTTAACTTTTGTCGAAGCAACATGGGCTCACTCGGAAAACTTGGTATAAGTATATCTACTTTAACAACCTATATATTATCTCTGCCACATCAGCTCGCTTCATTTCTTTGGCGCCCTCGAATAATTCTTTATCCAACAAGTTATGCTCTTTGGCATAGGTAGCATATTTAGAAAACCACTCATCAATTAAAACATCTGGATATGGATTCGTAGTTGGCACGCTCATTGAGACTTGTAAAGTTTCCAAAGCAATCTTTAAACACTCAGCCAAGCTGACTGTTTTATCTGGTTTGAAAGTGCCATCCGAATAACCTTGTACGACTTTATAATCTTTTGCTGACTGTACATATGGCGAATACCATGAAGATCTTGCTACGTCAGGAAAATTTGATAACTTACTGAGGTCAATTGTTTTCTTTGCGGCAAGTAGAATTATTTTTAACATTTCTGCTCGCGATACAAAACGCTCTGGCTGAAATGTTCCGTCGCCATAGCCATTTATAATACTTTTTTGCTTCAGAAAATTAATAGCTTGATAATTAGGATGAGTTACCGACACATCAGGAAAAATTTGCTTCGTTTCAATTACTGTCCGTTGTTCGGTTTCGCCAACCAAAGCACCGGCCTGAACTTTAATTTTGGCCAAGCCAGTCTCGGCTGGCGTGTAGATTATTTGAGCTATTCCTGATTTAAAGTCTGTTGAAGTTAAAACGCTCGGGGAAAATGTGCCTGCGTTGGTTGCGGTAAAAATAATTGAATCTGGAAAATTTACTGCTGTAATTAACTGCTTGTTCGCGTCTAAGGCTGTAATTTTGACTCCAACTGGAACGTTTGCTTCAAGTTTATCAGCCATGAATTCTACTTGAAAAGAATTTATTGGAGCTACATTGGTTTGCGTGTCAGTAACTGAGCTTGAAGTGTTTGTACTGTTTATGTTAGTTGCTGTAGCGGTTGTAGTTGTTGTACCTGTCGTGTCATTATTAGTATTAGTTTGACTGTTATTATTTGCTGCCCAATTTTCATATTTATAAACCCATTTCATTGGATTGACTGTTTTGCTGCCCGAGTCAGATGGATCCTGAAAATTGGTTGGCCAGTATGGACTCCATGGAGCATTTTCATTATCGATTTGGAAATGTAAATGCGGAGCCGATGAATTGCCAGTACTACCTGTAAAACCGATTAACTGTCCTTTTTTAACTAATGCCCCTTTTTCCACAATTATTTCAGATAAATGTTCGTAAACTGAGCGATAAATTACGAGCTTTGTTTGGTCAGCTATGCTTGGAACATCGTCGTGACGCAGAACAATGTGTTTGCCGGCGCCAGTTCCTTCTTTTGCAGATTCTACAACTGCATTTGCAATTGCATATACTTCAGTTCCAGTTGGAACAACCATGTCTATACCAGGATGTCCGCCAACACCTTCTTTGTAACTCATTGAATAATCGCCCAAATAAAGTACTGTATAAACTGTCTTGCGCCTCACCAAATCTGTGGCATTTGCTGCTGATGCCAAAATGTCCCATGAAGTGTCCATTCCAGCCGGGTCATATTTTGGAAGTGGGATGAATAAATTCGGGGCAATTTCACTTTTGTTTTTATCTTTGACGTCAAAATAAGCAACCTTGTCATAATCAACGACTTCTTTAATTGGTATAGTCGTGCCATCAAATGGTGCTGACTTCTGCAAAATCTGCATCATTGAGGTTGACATGAAATCAGGTCTTTGCGTTGCCAAATAAGTGGTTGCAGAAAGTATGGCTACTCCGATACCAGCCAAAATTTTCTTGCTATTTCGACGAATAATTCCTTGTGTTTGTTTTTGATTTATAGGCATTTTTATATTTATGTCTATTTTGCTTCTAGGTATTTTAGCAGATTTAAATCAAAAAAAACAGCCTTGATTACTTTGAATTTCGTGATTTTTAACCTAAAATCGCCACATAGTTTAAAAAACTTATGCTATCTGCTCTGAACAAAGCTCTACAGCTATTAAATTATAGTGATAATACTGCTTTTGACTTACGCAAAAAATTACTCGCCAAAGGTTATTCTGAATCTGAAATATCAGAAGCTGTTTCTAAGCTTATAAAAAATGGTGTCCTGTCTGATGATCGCTGGCTAGAAAATAAGCTACTTGAAATGCAAAACTTGCGTCCGCGTAGCTTGAAAAAAATCATATTTGAGCTACGTGCGCATGGCTTTTCTGCTGAGCAGATAGAAACTAAGTGGAATCAACTTGGGCTGTCAGACGATAAGCTTGCGTGGAAAGTTATTTGCCAGAGGGAACGGTCTATTTCAGATCGTTCACAAAAGTCTATGGATAAACTGATGCGTTATCTTGCAAATCGTGGTTTTAGGCTGGATACGATTAAAAATGCTATTAATAAACTAATGGCAGACAAAACAATATAAGTTAATAAATGTCAATAGGAAACAATAGACAACTAATAAAAGCGTATTAAAATATGTCCGAGCGCTAGATAGTAACGTCATTTGGCCTTTGGCCACGGAGTTCATCTTAGATCGCAGACAGTAAGGAAAGATGAGGGCCGTTAACCTAATTTGCTATTACATCCTATTTCTTTAGTCGTCCGTGCCTAGAAGCACGTCGGAGAAGGCTTATTGCTTTGATGGAGCATAAAAAGCATCAGCCCGCGCCTGAGAAACCATCAAGACGTTCTGCCCTAAATTGGTTATGGCTTGTTGCTTTGACTACGAGCATGTCTTTTTCATTGATTTCTGAGCAATCTCAAGCTGAAACTTGGAGCTATGTTGGCGGAGGTGACAATGCCACTGCTGATAGCGGCTTTTTAATGAAAAATACGACTGCGCTTGCTGAGCCAGATACCTCACGAATTTCTGAAACAACTATTTATCAGGTCAAACCTGGTGACAGCCTGTCCACAATCGCTGATCAATACGGTATAAGTGTTGGCACAGTTATTAACGCAAATCACATTGTTAGCGGCCTTATTCGTCCAAATCAACAACTGGCTATTTTGCCTGTTGACGGACTGTTGTACAAAGTTGGCGACAAAGAAACTGTTACGAGCATTGCCAATAAATATAAGGTCTCTGCTGATAAAATCATTGCTCAAAATAAGCTTGAGCTGAATCAAAATATAATCGGCCTAAGCATTATTGTCCCTGACGCAAAGCCAATTCTTCCTGTTTTGCCAAAACGAATCGCGAGCCGCGCAAGTAAGCGCTATGACGCAACAGCGATTTATTATAATAACAATGGTCCTCAGGCTGGACAGTTCTTGCGTCCTTGCACTGGTATGCTAACCCAGCGGTATAGCTGGCGGCACGGCGGCATTGATATAGCAGACCGCAGTATGCCTTTAATCTATGCGGCGGCAGGAGGAACTGTAATAGAGGTTAAGTATGGTGGGTGGAATGGTGGTTATGGAAAATACGCGCTTGTTGATCATGGAAATGGATATGTAACTCGCTATGCTCATCTTAGTAAGCTATATGTAAATGCAGGCGATCAAGTGACTGCTGGGCAAGCAATAGCTGTGATGGGTTCGACTGGACGCTCGACTGGTCCGCATCTGCACTTTGAGATTATTGAAAACGGTGCGAGAAAAAATCCTCTGGCTTACTTATAAGGATCGTGTTCTTGGATTGTAACGTCATTAAAACGCCTAACTGGCATTTTTATTCAATCCTGGAGCGGGCGACGGGATTCGAACCCGCGACCTTCTGCATGGCAAGCAGACGCTCTAGCCAACTGAGCTACACCCGCGTGTTAAAAAGCGGGAGTATTTTAACCAAGGAAAAGAGCTTTGGCAAATTTATCAAAAAATTCTTCGAAAGTTTTTCACTCGGCAGCAAGCTACCGAGTTTGATTAGAAAAACTTTCGTATCCTACGGATGCCAGAATTTCCTCCTCGTTTATTACTCTCATTGCGTGGACAAACTTCAAAGATCTATCGCTGGGAATTAAAATTCTCTAGTAGGCTTATTTGCGCCTATATCGTCTCCTGCACCGTCAAACATGAGGGCGATCCTTTGAAGGCTGCTTGGCGAAAATTGTATATTGCGATCAGAGACCCTTTGCGTATAAGTGAAACAATAGTTACGCGCCATTCTCATTTGATCTTCGGCTGAATTCGTCTCGGGAATGTCCGCTGTTATGACCATGTCCCCTAGGAACTGATACATCGCATCAACAATTTCATCCTGATCACCTGTCAAAAAATATTCAAAAAACTCGGGGCTGGTTAAGTATTGTGGCATTTCTTGCTTAATTATATGCTTGGCTAATTTTGTCGGATTAAGTTTTTGTGCGATCATCTCTCGTACTATTCCCATATTCCCCTCATCCATCCGAACATACTCATCTTCAAGCACTGCCTCTATCTTTAGATCATCCTCTTCTTGAATCGCCAATAATGTTTCTTGCGGTGATAACGAGTTTGGTCCAGTGTTAATTTTATCTCTTGCGGTTCTACTGGGTCTTTTCATTTTTGCGTTGATAAAGATATGAAATTTATATTAGACCTTCATTTGAGACTGAAGGATTAATGCCATTGTGAAGTAACTGACGAATACGGTTGATGTTATCATTATCGATCAATAGGGCTTCTTCATGCGTTAATTCGAGGTGAATGCGATTTAGTTTCCTTGAATCTTCTTTTGCATTCGCTATTTTCCGTAAAGAATCTTGTTTTTTCCCTTGTACCCACGCTGTGTACGCCTGTAATTCTTCCTCTGGCAAGGAATTAATTTCTTCTGGCGTGAGTATTCGAGTGAATTGCATACCTGCGGGTGAAAATTCATAAACTGAAATAATTATACATATTGTCAATAGATAAGTCAACGTAAGTCAGCGAAGATTGACAAAATAATTTACATTCATTGCCTTATTCCTTTACTTGAGCTATAATTTTCTTGTCAATGATTTTTGACAACAATATGAAACTCATCCTTCAAAAAATCGGGCTTAGCCAAAAGGAAATTGAAATTTTTTTGTCGTTATTTCCTCTGGGTCCGCAACCTGTAAGTATTATTGCGCGCCATACAGATATTCCAAGACCGACTGTTTACGTGATTCTTGATAGGCTCAAAAAGATTGGACTTGTGCAAGAATTAAAGCGAAATGATTCAACTCGTTTTCGTTGTATTCCTGCTGATGAAATACCAGATATTATTTCTGGACGTATAAGTGAACTTGAACAAACCAAGAAGGCCATTGAAGAATATTTGCCTAGGCTTAAAATCCTTGAGCAAAAACTCACGACGACTCCAACTGTACGTTTTCATGAAGGTCGGGATGTCGTAATGCAAGCATATGAGCGGATTACTGCTGAAAAAGAGATTTGTGCTTTTTTCAATCCGCTACATGTAAAAAAGTATATGCCTATTTATTTGGAAAAGGTTGCGGCTGAGATTAGAAGAAACAATGGCAAGGCGCGCGAGCTTTTAACTGAGTGCGATGAGGCGCAAGAATACAAGAAGAAATGGAGCTCTGAACAACATCAAATTAAAATTCTTCCGAAGCGCGCTCAATTTACTTCAGATACTATTATCTGCGCAGATAGAATTTATATGATTGCCTATGACCGAGATCAAATTACTGCGACTGAAATAATCAGTCCGGCTCTGGTGAAAACCCAGCAAGCTGTGTTTGAAGAGATGTGGAACAAGTAAATTTTTTAAGTCAGGCCGATCACTAAGAAAGCTGGCGCCTGCTTCCCAAATAATCCATGAGTAAAATCGCAGCTGCTTCACTATCATCAGCCTTTTTGCGATATTTTTTTGCCAATCCTTTTCTCTGCTCTTTTACCATTTTTGTTGTAAAAAGTTCAGACCATTCATGAATTGGCAGTGAAATTTTACTTTGCAGTTCAGCGATAAAACTACGAGCCCATCTTGTCTGATCTGTGTCTCCATGAAAACCGCGTGGTATTCCAACGACTATTTCGACGACATTCTCGTTAATAACAATTTCCTGTAATTTATTCCAAAATTCATTGTCAAAAGCTAGCGAATTGATTTCATGCGCTACTGTGCTTGATAAATCAGACAGCGCTAACCCGATTTTTTTCATGCCTGAATCAATTGCCAAGATTTTAGGGCTTGCAACCATAATTATAAATCAGTCATTAATAAGGCTAAAAAGCCTGCGGCTATTAGCCCGGCAATGATAAGACCAACTAGAATGCTGATATGTTTTGTTCTTGGAGAGATAAATCCCCAAGCAAAATTGCGTACTAACAAAAAAATCAGTAAAAATATGATCACGATTGCTATGATCGCATAAATGCCAAGGATCAAGTATTTAATCATCCAGACCAGTTAATAATGACAAGTTGATTTTAGCAGAAACAATTATCAAGACAAAATTTTACATGTAGCTAATTTTTGCCTAAAATAGGCATGTTTTTACAATTTAATTTATAAACACTATGAAAAAAATCATTGTTGCTGCTACGATTTTGGCTAGTACACTTACTGCTTGCGGTGGCAAGCAAGCTGGCACTTCAAATCCTATTGTTATGCTGGAGACAACGCAAGGACAAATCGAGGTTGAGATTAATACAAAGTTAACTCCTCAGACTGCGGCGAATTTTCTTGAGCTTGTGCATAAAGGCTTTTACAATGGGTTGAAATTTCATCGTTATGTGCCTGATTTTGTGATTCAGGGAGGCGATCCGCTTGGAGATGGTACAGGAGGATCTGGTAAAGAAATTCAGCTTGAGATTCCGTGTGCTGATGGCACGGCCATTATTGGCGAAACAACTGAATGCAAACCTGCGTTGCCTCATAATGCTGGTGTGATAGCTATGGCGCGTTCAATGAGTCCAAATTCAGCATCATCTCAATTTTATTTCACTTTGGCGTCGCAACCAAGTTTAGATGGTAAGTACGCTGTATTTGGTAAAGTTGTAAAAGGGCTTGATGTGGTACAAAAACTTAGGCAAGGAGATGCTATGAATAATGTATATGAAGTTGGTTATACGGCTTCGGAAAGCGCCCAGTCTAAGGCAAAGTAATTGCTTTCTTTTGGACTTTGGGCATTACTAAAATCATTTAAATTATGCCATCTTGCGCGCAATGCAAAACGCAATTTTTGATAACAACGCTAGATAGGCAGTTTTATGATAGGATTGCGCCAGTTTTTGATGGTAAGAAATTCGCGCTTCCAGATCCAAAGCTCTGCCCAGATTGCCGGCAGCAAAATAGGTTGCTCTATAAAAATGAGCGTGTATTTTACCCAAGGCGATGTGGGATGTGTAGCAGAAAGATAATTTCAATTTACTCGCCAGACAAGCCTTATAAAATTTTCTGTCCGGACTGCTATTGGAGTGACCGTTGGGACGCAAGGGAATATGGCCAAGATTTTGATTTTAAAAGAAGCTTCGCCGAGCAATTTGATGAGCTAAATAAGGATGTGCCACAGCTTAGCCTGACAACTTTAAAAAATGAGAGTTCTGAGTTTACGCACGATACAATGGAATTAAAACACTGTTTTTTGGTATTTGATGGAGAAAATGGTCGGGACTGTATGTATGGGGAAACATTTATAAATTTGAATGATTCGATGGACTTTTATTATCTGTTTGACTCTGAGCTTTGTTATGAATGCGTTAGCTGCCGGAATATGTATGATTGTAAATTTTGTTTTGCCTCGTATGGTTGCTCTGAATGTTGGTTTCTTCGAGATTGTCAGTCATGCGAAAATTGCTTTGGCTGCGCAAACCTGATGCGTAAAAAATATCATATTTTCAACGAACCAGTGTCAAAAGCTGAGTATGAGCACTTTATTGGCGAATTCAAAAGCAGACAATGGACAGAACTTGAAAAAATGAAACTAAAAACTAAGGCATTTTGGCTGTCAAAACCAGTACGTTTCGCGCATGGGCTTAAAAATGAAAATGTAATTGGCGATTTTGTTGATTTCTCAAAAAATGCAATGAATTGCTTTGACTGTTCGCAAATTCAGGATTGTAAATATTGCTATAAATTGGCTGAAGGGGCGCGAGATTGCTTTGACTTGAATGTGTGGGGAGACAATACTGAGCTTATTTTAAACTGCGATGGAGTTGGCGGCAACGCGCAAAATATTCTTTTTTCCTATTACATAGGTTTTAACGCTAGCAATATTTTATATGCAACTCAATGTTACACCACGCATTTTCTATTCGGCTGCTCAAATATGAGACATTCGGATCACTGCATTTTCAATAAAAAATATTCAAAAGAAGAATATGAAAAACTCGTACCGCAGATTATAAATAGCATGATTAAAACCAACGAATGGGGTGAATTTCTATCACCAAAAATCTCGCCGTTTGGATACAATGAAACGCATGCTCGCGAATATTTTCCACTCGCAAAAAATCAGGCTCTTGCGCTGGGATTCAATTGGTCTGATTATGAAGCTCCACCTCCAAAAACTGACAAAATTATCAAAGCTGACCAGCTAAACACTCTTGATAATATTGAGCAAGTTTCCGATGATATTCTTAATCTTGCTATTGAGTGTGCTGAGACCAAAAAATTGTTTCGAATTCAAAAAGCTGAGTTGAATTTTTATCGTCAGCATAAATTGCCGATCCCGCATTTTCATCCAGATACTCGACATGCGCACCGAATGGCAATTCGCAACTTGCGCCATCTTTATCATCGAGCTTGCGATTGCGAGGGCTGCGAGGCAGAATTTGAGACAACTTATACGCCAGATTATCTTGGTAAAATTTATTGTGAGAGCTGTTATCAAAAAGGGCTTGTTTAGAAATGTCATGCTAATTAGCACATCACCTTGCTTTTTTAATGCTCTTTTTTTAAAATGCCAGAGCTTTGAAACACGCCGCCTTAGCTCAGTGGTAGAGCACTCCCATGGTAAGGGAGGGGTCTCGGGTCCGATCCCCGAAGGCGGCTCCAGGGTTTTAAGCATGCGATTTTTATATAATTATCTATTTAGATAATAAATATAGAAATTCAGCACACCAGCGAAACTTACCCAGAGAACATATGGAATAAGCAGGTAAGCTGCTGCTTTTGAGATTTTGCTGAAATAGATTATGTTCAAAACAATGAATATCCATAGTATTACTATTTCTAAAAGTGCATAAAATGGCGCATGCAAACCAAAAAAGATGATTGACCAAAATAGGTTTAATAAAAGCTGCACACTAAATATTATTAATGCACTTTTTTTGTTACATAATTTTGCTTTCCACACAAGGAATAAGGATATGCCTATCAGGATGTACAGAAGCGTCCACGCCGGTCCAAATACCCAATTTGGCGGGTTAAATATTGGTTTTTGCAGCTCAAAATACCAATGCGTTGCTACTGAGCTCGACGTAAAGATTGATCCTAAAGCTCCGATCGCAAGTGGTATTGCCACTGAAACTATTAACTTCAACGCCTTCTTTAATAATTCTGTCATTTTGTTTTGCGGTTATAATTTATAAATTAGAAAATAGAAACTTTTATTATCTAAAATGTAGTTCTATTTTGACTATTTTGCAACAGAATATGACGACAGTGAGTCCTAGACTAAAACTGGCATTTCTATTTTAAATATAGCGCCTCCGCCCAAATTATCTTCAACCCAAATTTTACCTTTGTGCATTTTAACTATCTGCTGGCAAATATAAAGCCCAAGACCTAGACCCTTGCCTTTGTTTGAGTTATCTCCATAAAATTTTGTAAATATTTTTTGCTTATCTTTATTCGAAATGCCCGGACCATGATCTGCTACTGATAGGATAATCGCTTTCTTTTTATCTGGTTTTGATATATCAAGTTCTATTTCACTGCTATTTTCTGCAAATTTCATTGCGTTTGTAAGCAGATTATTCATTACCTGCCTAAGCCGCGTGACATCTATTTCAATTTTTGCATCATTATCAAGTTTGTTTACAATTTTTAGCGCAATTTGGCGCTTTTCAAATAATGGCGCAAATTCATCGCGTATTTCCTTGAAAAAATCTCTGGCTAAAATTACTTGTAAAAAGAGCTTCGCCTTGTCCATATCAACCTGCTGTAGTTCGAATAACTGTTGTAAAAGCCTTCTTATTTGCTCAAGTGAGTTATTCATTGATAACAAATCTCTTTTTGCCGTGCCTGGAAGACTTTCTATATCATCTAAGAGCATTTCCGATCTTCTTAGAGCAATATTTAGCGGGGTTCTCAGCTCGTGTGAACTTGTTGCGATAAATTCATGCTGCTGATCAAGCATCTTTTTCAGGTCCTTTGTCTTTCTCATTATTTCTTCGTTAAGCTGGGATTTATAAAGAATGCTTGTAAGTTCAATTCCAAGGAAAAACTGTAATTGCTCTATCGCTTTAATTTCTTCAGATGAATACGGATCATCAAAAAACTTCTTACCCAATACGAGAAACCCAAGCAAGTGATTAGATAGGCTAAATAAAGGAAGGCAAACTTCACCAAGTTTCACAAGATCATTGATAAATAAATATTTTGACTTATCTTCATTCCGCTTAAATTGAATCTCTTTTGTTATTAATATCTCTGGCAATGTAAGACACTTTTTGATCAGCAATTTATACTGATCCCTGTTTTTTCTATTTATAATTACCACTTCTGCGAAGCTTATTCTAAGCTCATCACAAAATGCTTGTTTTAAGCTATTTTTTAAATTTTTTAGGTTAAAGTATACCATATCTCCATTCCGAAAATCGCTTATAACTCTTTTAAAATGCTCTATATTTGTAATTCCGAAAAATTTATGGAATATACTGGAGCTGAAAAAAACATTTATCCTGTTATATAAGAAGATCGCTAATATAAGGGAAATCAGGTTGAGCCATATCGCGTCTATTTTGTTTGGAACAAGAAACTTGTTTATAACCCAATAAATGATACATGCGGCTACAGCTGCAAATGCTAATGCCAATGTTTTTTTAAGCGTTTGAGTAACTGTGAATTGAATATCTAAAAATCTATATTTAACAATTGCATAAAATGTCAGCGCGCCAAAAAGTAGAATAAATATTATGGTTTCTTGTTGAAAAATAAATATGTTAAAAATAGGTAGTATTACATTGGTTAGCACTGTTAGAGAAAGAAGAATCAAAAGGCCGGCTGCTGATATCATAATTTTTTTCTTTTGTATTGAATCCAAAAATGGCTTCTTCCTATAAATTAGATAAAAAGAAAAGATGAAGTAAAAGAAAAAATAGACTGTGTACAATATGTATAATTTCCCAAATGTATCTTTTATGTAGATTCCATTTTCCACAACTGCATATTTATGAATAAGCCCAGTAAATGAGGAAACACAAAATAACGCGATGAGTATCGCGAGTTCCGCGATTTGAAAAGCCCTTGGAAGCACAAAGACTTTTTTTGGAAAGTCATAAAAGAATTTCGCTATAAAAAATGGAGGTATAAGGGAAAATCCATAGGCCAATTTTATAAATAAATCTACATTTTCTGGCTGGTATGGTTCAACAAAATAGTATCCTAAATATAAAAATATCATCCAAAACGCAGATGCTACCGCAAAACAAAAAAAACACTGATTTGATTTTGCTCCCGCCTGAACCTTTAAAGACAAAATCCCCATTCCAAGCATTAAAACCGCGCAGATGATATAAAGTGTTGTGAGATATAAAAGCATAGAAAGAACAATATACCTTTCCCTAAGGTTAACTTTATTATAAGGGTTGTTAAAAAAAGATTAATAATCTTGGTAATTTTATAAGTTATCGTCTAAAAATTTCTTTAGAGAAATTAGATCTTTCTTGTCTTTATCATAATAGAATGTTTTGATCCCTGCTGAGCTTGCGCTCTTCACGGCTTCTGCATTATGTTCAAAGTATATAACATCTTCCGCTTTTATAGAAAAATGCTTAAGGACTCTCTGCAAAATGACCTCTGCTTGCGAGGATAAAATCACCATTTAAAACATCGAAAAAGCGTGATAAATAAAGGATAAAGTGATAAAATAA
>JAPLVM010000011.1 GCA_026397115.1 Patescibacteria group bacterium | reverse complement strand
ACAAAATAAAACTAAAACACTATCTTACCAAAAAAAAAAAACAACATTAAAAGCATCTAGACCGTCTAAATATGTATCACCATCAGTATCTGGATTTCGCGGATCAGCGCCAATAACTTTTTCATCAACATCATTCAAACTATCATTATCATTGTCTTTATCAACATTGTCGCCTATAGCGTCATTATCAATGTCATGCCATTCTTTAAAATCCAGCGGAAAACGATCTCCTGAATTATCAGCATTCAATTTGCAAACCTTTGAAATTTCTGGGGGTTGATCGCAGTAATTATCATTATCATCATCAGGATCAGCATTATTACCAATGCCATCTTTATCAGTATCAAGCCACTCTTTAGCATCAAGAGGAAACACATCCTCTGAATCTATAAACTTATCGCCATCAGTATCTTTCAGATATGGCGAAGTTCCAATTTTTAATTCATCCATATCTGTGATTCCATCATTGTCATCATCTGTATCAGCATTATCACCAGTGCCATCGCTATCTGTATCTTGCCATTCTTTGGCATTTTTTGGAAACTGATCGCGAGCATCAGGAACTCCATCATTGTCATCATCAGGATCAAGTGCGTCGCCAATGCCATCTCTGTCAAAATCATTATCAGCAAAAACATTTTGAATCACCACATCATTCTTCGGATTGCTATCCGGACTTAAAGCGGTCACCTTGATCCTCAGCCTTCTTTCGCCGAGCAAAGGTATCCAGTCAGCAAATATGGTATCAGCACCGCCAGCAATTAAAGAAACCGGCTGGTCAGTTGAAATTTGAATGCCCGCGGTTTCATCAAATATTTGCACGCGGCCTAATGTATCAGTATCACCAGTATTGTGTATAGTGACATAAATGCGAACCGTCTGTCCTGCTAGAATGTTATTCGGCTTAAATCTGACATCGCCAAGAGCCACGCTCAAATCAGCTGATGCAAAGCACATTGCTGGAAAAAATACGGCCAATGAAAGTAAAATGATGAGATTTTTGATTGCGCGCATTTGATATTTCATGCTAATTATTTAAATAATTTCAATAACATTGTAAACGATTGGCCACTACGAAGCAAAAAGCCTATCTTAAATTCCGAAGCTCCTCCCAAAGCCTTTTTTCGTCAGAACTTAATTTTTCCGGCACATGTATTTCAATTTCAATCAAATGATCACCTGCAAAAACAGCGCCCTCTGGCTTTACACCTTCCCCCTTTAAAACCAAAATTTTGCCGGGCTGAGTACCAGCTGGAATCTTCACTGTTTTATTACCATTAAGCGTTGCTATATCTAATGTGCCTCCGAGCACTGCCGTAACAATATCAATCGAATTACTTGTACGTATATCTTTTTTGCCATCACGACGAAAATGCGGATCAGAATGAACACGAATTCTAAGATATAAATCACCATCAACTGCTCCCTTAGCCCCAGCCTCACCACGACCACGCAAACGAAGCCTCTGACCATCTTCAATACCAGCAGGAATCTTAACCTTTATCTCTTCAACCTCTTTTTTACGCCCTGCGCCATGACACTTAAGACAGCTATGCTTAGCAGTTTTGCCAAGCCCAGAGCAATCAGGACAAACACTCGCCGTAGCAATTCTCCCTAAAATTGTATTTTGCACAACTTCTATCCTACCTCGACCATCACATCTCACGCAATTTACTGTTTTGCCATCTTCAGCGCCAGTACCATCGCATTCCTTGCATTTATTGAGTTTTTCTAAACGAATTTTCTTTTCAACGCCAAAAGCCATCTCTTGAAAAGTAATCTCTATCTCAGTCTCAATATCATTGCCAACCTGAGCGCGCGAAGTATATTCCTGACGCCCACCAAAAACATCGCCAAAACCACCGAATATATCGCCTAAATTGGAAAAATCAAAGTTAGCGCCAGAAAAATCAAAACCACCTTGCCCAAAACCATGTGTGGGTCCTGATGATCGTCCACCACCAAAATTGCTTCCAGCATGACCAAACTGATCATAAGAAGCCCTTTTTTGGGCATCTCCAAGCGTTTCGTAAGCCTCATTAATCTCTTTGAACTTTTCGCCATCTCCACCCTTATCAGGATGGTATTTCTGAGCCATCTGCCTATAAGCCTTCTTAATCTCAGCCTCAGACGCTCCTTTTTTGATTCCGAGTAATTCGTAATAATCCTTCTTAGCCATGAATTTATAAATAGATTAAAACAACCAAATCAAGCGGATTAATTCTAATTTAAGCACTCTCAAAATACAAGTAGGTGGCAAAAATTTTTGCCACCTACCATGGTAAACCACCTACCATGGTAAACCAAAAAAATAAACGAATTTTAAACTATTGCTATGAGAAAATATGAAAATCTAAACATAAAATATTCGATGCATCATCTTGAACGCAAACGCAATAGATTGCCTAACTATGACTATACACGAGATGGTTGGTATTTCGTGACCATCTGCATAAAAGACAGGATAGAATTTTTTGGAGATGTATCGAAAAATCAAATGATTTTGAATGAAATCGGAATGATTGCAAAAAATTGTTGGTTAGAAATACCAAAACATTTTCCCGATGTTGGGTTAGATGAATTTATCATAATGCCAAATCATATTCATGGAATTATCATTATTGATCATAGCAAAATTAATGATATGGATGTGAATATTATTGTAGGGAACAAAAATTTTTGTTCCCTACAATATTGTTCCCTACAATATTTGTCACAAAATCAAACACAAAATATTCATATGACATGGCAAACAAAATTATCACGATCATTATCATCCATAATTCGCGGCTTTAAAATCGGCGTGACAAAACAATGTCGTCAAAATAATCAAAATGATTTCCAATGGCAAAAATCATTTTATGATCATATTATTCGCGATGAAAAATCATTACAAAAAATTCGTGAATATATTAGGAACAATCCATCAAAATATAACCATGACAAAAATCATTTTCAGATCATTCCATAAAATCTATTCTACTACTCCCTGATAGCACCCTTCACAATAAATAATTTCTTGCCTATCTGGCGCATAGGTAGTTTGTATATCCACACCGCACTTGTTACATTTCCGAGCCCAAAGTTTTCTTAAATTTCTTACCAAAAATCGCTCCTTATGCCTCAGGTCAGGATGTTTTCTTGGCAACGGTAAATTATTTTTTCGATAAAAATCTAATTCCTGCCTAATAATTCGAAATGGTTTTTTCGTGATCTCGCATTCAATAGCATAATCCAAAATTTCATCAGACACCTCAAAAATAGTATCTTGTAGTTTATCTGCGGAAACTGTTTTTTCAACGCGCGGAAAAGAAGGCTCGAAATCGCTCCAATTGAATCCGAGATGAACCGCGGTCATCTTATCAATCGTAAAGTAATCTTGAGCGACTGTTTCATTGTAACCAAATGGTGAAACTCTAGGATCAAAAAATTCTCCCCACTCATTATTTTTAATCATGTTTTCTATAATCTGAAAGACCAATTTTTCATATTCGTCTTTTGTATATTGTTTATTGAAAATGCAATATTGCTTGTGCTTAAGGCCAACGCAGCCAAAACAGTCAGAGCAAGAAATCAAACTGTCTGAATAATAAATTTTGTCGCCACGAATAATATTTGTCGAAAACAAAACCGTATTATTCCCATAAACAACACATCCTTCATAGATTAGCTCTGCCCTATATGAACCTAGCGCATAACAGTCCAAACAATCTTTTGAATAGAAAAATCCGTTTGTATATCTAATATCTTCGGATTCAAATCCATCGAAAACATAATAACCATTGCGCATATCACGAATGTTTTCGCCGACGCAGTTTTCTACATTTAAATTTGTCGAAGCTCGATATGGATGCTGTAACCTGAATTCATCAAACTGCTTTTTAAGATCTTCGATTTCTTTGTATGAACCGCGATTTATCTGCGTCAACTTACCCTTATATTCTTCTTTACTACACTGCTTATTGAAAAAGCAGTACTGTTTATTTTGCATATTTACACATCCGAAACAATGTGAACAGCCAATAAGCCCATAACCAAAAATACAGTTTTCGCAATTTTTGCAGAAGTTTAGATAACGACAATCATAGGAATTATATGTATTTATACATTCATAAAGTAGCTCACATTCAACAGCAGATAAACAATCAAATATATCAGTACTTTTTACAATCCAATAGCTATAATATGCATTTCTCGTGCCATTTGACACCAAGCTGCATAGATAACAATCTTTCGAATCACGAATGTAGTTATTGTATTCGCAATTTTCGCAATTGGTGATGAAAATCGATTCACGCGGAACCTTCAAGAGTAGATTTTTGAACTGCTCAGCAAAAGTCTTGTTCGAATCAAAATCCTGGCCGTATGCCATAGGATCCCAGGTATCAGACCACCAATCTTTTTGTGGATAAATAATGAAAGGTTTATCCGGGCTATACATGGAAATTATTTGTTTTCCGCTTAAACTATCTGGACGCGAATAAAGCTTTCTTTCATTTCGAAAAGCCATTCTTCGCTTCTGCCGACAATCGGGGCATAAAGTTGGTTCAGGAATCTGGTATTTTTTGCCATCAAAAACAGGCGAGATTCTTTCGTAGAAATCGCGATCTTGAGGAAATACCTCGAACTGCAATTCACATTGATGGCAGGTTTTCATTATAAAAATTAGTAAATTTCTTTTTTATAACATTCCTCGCAGTAAATTTTTTCTGGCCTTTCAGGAGTATATGTTGTTTTCATTTCTGTTCCGCATTTATCGCATTTTCGAGAATAAAGCGAATATTTATTGCGTAGCTGCAATCGCGCGTTATGCCTAGCCTCGGGATGCTCATGCGGCAAAGGAATCTTCATTTTTCGATAAAATTCCAATTCAGCCCTCTGAATCATGAAAGGTCTTCTGGTTTTTTTACATATAATTGCCCATTGTAAAATTGCATCAGGCACGTCTGAAATATCCTTTGGCAAAATATTTGGATCATCTATTATTTTTTCTACTTTTGGAAGTTTATCGTCTATTTCTCGCCATTTCCATCCTCGCTTTTCAATATCTTCTTTAGTTAGCGGCATATAATACTCATTAGCCAATGTTTCATTATAGCCAAATGGACTCATCTCTGCTGGAAAAAATTCGCCCCATTCTTCAGTTTTTTTCATATATTCTATTATTTGTTCTTTAAGTTTGAAGTATTCTTCTGATGAATATTGTTTATTTAAAATACAATATTGTCGATGCCGCAGACCCGAACACCCAAGGCAATCAGTCGCCCCAACGATGAAATTACAATAAGCATTATTACTTGATCCTTGCCACGTCTGCATACAAAAAATATCATTAGTACAATTATCACCAGTAGCTACGCAATCGTAAATCCAAGATGAATGCTCGCCAAAAGTATCATAATCCTGACAATTATCGGATTTAAATACAAAAGTACAATAGCGACAATTTTCTATTTCGTCGCAATAAAAACAGCTATATGAATTTCGGGCGTGTCGAATATCATCGCCAGAAAAATTTTCATTTGACTGCCCGTAATAATATTTTTTGGGAAACTCCAGTTTAAACTTATTAAATTCTTCATTAAATTTTCGTAAATTTTCGCCATTTTCCAATTCTTTTTTCTTTATGGTAATTTCTTGCGATGAAACTTTCTTGTTCAAAATATAATTATCTTTTTGTACTAAATTAACGCAGCCAATGCAATTGAAGCATTGATGACAATTCGTTAAAAATAAACTGCCAGAACATCCTGAGCATTCTTGCGAATATCGTAAATCATAACAACGATCACTACAATGAAAACATTCGTAACATAATTCGCAGCCAACTATACCAAGGCAGTCTAAACAATTGATACAATACCGCCCATCAGTTAGATATAGGCAATTTTCGCAGTAATCCATGCCAAAACTTAAATAACAATCTTTACAATTTGCTAAACCGTTGCAATAGTCACAATTTTCAATTCCGAAAGCGAATTGATGTGCAGCTGGAACTTTGAAATAAAGGTCTCTGAATTGTTCGAAGAAAGTTCGATTAAAGTCAAAACTTTGGCCATACTCCGGTGGATCCCATTGATCAGACCACCAATATTCTCGATCATAGACAGGCATTGGCGCATCGGGCGAGTAGCAAGTGATTAAATTTTTTCCAGTTGCATCGCATTTACGCCGATATAAATATCTAAGGTTGCGAAAAGCTAACCTTCTGCGCGATCTTTCAACTGGGCATAAATTAGGCTCTGGAACACCGATACGATCATAAAAGATTTTTTCTTCGGGTGTAATTTCAAATTCGATCCCAGTCAAAGAACATTTTTTCATAGACATGTTTAATAAACTTCTTTTTTATAACATTCCTCGCAGTATATTTTTTCTGGCCTCTCTGGCGAATACGAACTTTCAAACTCAGCTTGGCATCCTTCTTTATCGCAAACACGATGCCATAACTTTCTAGGATTGCGAAGCGCTAATCTATCTCTATGCCGCTGATCAGGATGTCGGTGCGGCAGCGGAATATTACTTTTGCGATAAAACATTAATTCGGGCTTGGTAATACGAAAAGGCTTTTGCGTAATCTCGCAAGTAACTGCCCAGTCTAGAATTTGATCGGGAACTTTATCAATCATTTCTGGCAACTTTTCTGCGGGAATCGTCTTTTCTACCGCTGGAAATGGCGCTTCATAATCATCCCATTTAAAACCTTTTCCCAGAGCATCTTCCTTATTTAATGGGAAATATTCCTGAGCCACGGTTTCATCATAACCAAAAGTAGATAGCTTCGGATTAAAAAATTCGCCCCATTCATTAGTTTTTTGCATATGTTCAATAATTTTTGCAGCTAAAATTGTATAGTCTTCTTTTGCATATTGCTTGTTTAAAACAGAATAATCTTTTCTGCGTAAAGATGAACATCCAAAATTATATTGTGCCTGGCGAGCGCAATTACAGTAAAGCAAATTTGAAGCGTTCATGACGGCTAGGTTGCAAAATGACACGCCAAAACAGTCATGACCTATAGAATCACTTTCATATGACAACTCGGTCATTATCCCAAAAGATGAAACATCCATACAATCTTTTGCTTCAAAAACTGAATCTGAATATCTCAAATCTTGAGTCTCAGCAACATTAAAACAATAATGGCAATCTTTGGCATTATAAATATAATCGCCAGAACAACTTTCCATATTGTGACCGTGAATATATTTTTGCGGCGATTTTTGAACTAAGGAGCGGAGATTTTCCAGTAGATTTTTTATACTAGCATATTCATGGACTTTGTATTTTTCTAGCTCGGCTTCGTATTCATCTTTAGAGTAAGGCTTATTTTGAATGTGATATTTTTTGTTTCTTAAATTTGTACATAAAAAACAACTTGCGCAGCCAATACAATCTTTTATAAACTTACTATCATTGCAATTACTGCAATCCTGGCTAAAAGCTAAATTGTAACAATTATCGCAATCCACACATTCATAGCACAATTCTGATCCTTGCGTATATGCAGAGTCAACGCAGTTGCGGTCATGTTTTAACACATTCGAATAGAGGCAATCTTCGTTATAATCAGAATCAAAAATCAAATAGCAATTTTTATTGAAGCCAGCGTAATTTACGTATATAGAATTATATTCATAAATGTCAGGCGAGGTCTCTGCCGCTAGCATCGGCACGCTTGTCTTTAACTCTAAAAACTGATCTGAAAAAGTCTTACTGAAATCAAAATCGCGACCATATTCTATCGCATCCCATTTATCAGACCACCAGCATTCAGTACAATAAACTGGTACTTTAATCTGGTCATGATACATGGAAATAATGTTTTTCTGACACAAATTGCACTGGCGTTTATATAGTTTCCGCTCATTACGAAAAGCAAGCCTCCTTTGTTGGCGGCAAGCCGGACATAATTTTGGCTCGGGCATTTGATATTTTTTACCATTAAAAACCGGTGAAATCTTTTCATAAAACACTCGATCTTGATCAGTGATTTCAAATCCAGATGAACATTTAAGACAGATCTGCATATCTAAATTTTTAAAATTTCAATCAGTCATATTTTAGCTTATACGCGTACTAAATAATAATTTTCGTATCAATAGGTTAAGAAATTAATGAGTTTTTAATCGCTGATTCGAGAAAATAAGAGGAGCCGCCTAATTTTTATCTAACAGTTTGTTTAATAAAAAAATATTGACAATGATAGTTCACCAGCTACAATCCTATTGTACCCTGGGCGCTGGACAAATCTGTGCAGCGCCCGATTTTAAATTCAAAATATAATGAAAGTTATATTTTTCATCGACGGCTTCAATTTGTACCATGCAATTGATAATAATTTCAACCATGGAAAATATAAATGGCTAGACCTGCGCAAACTGTCGAATCTTTTTATCGAGGAAAACGAACAAATAAAAAAGATCTTTTATTTTAGCACCTTTTGTCCATGGAATAAGGAAAAAATGATAAGGCACAAAAAATACGTAAGAGCACTTTCAAAAAATGGGGTCGAAATGATCAGGGGCAGCTTCCAACTGACTACCAAAAGATTCATCAAAGGTAAGATGAACGTCCTAAATTTAATCCCACCTGACATCGAGGTACCAGCGGAAATAAAATTTCAAAGTTACGAAGAAAAAAAGACTGATGTGAATATAGCCGTCAAAATAATCGAGTGCGCAACTCTTGATATTTATGATCATTTTTATATTTTATCTGGCGATAGCGATTTTGTTCCCGCAATAAAGTACGTGAGGAAAAACTACCAGCACATAAAACTGACTAATATTTTACCGATAAATAGCGCTGGACAAGAAATCGGGAAGGCCTGTCATGCGCAGCTCAGAATTGAAGAGGATCACCTGCGTAAATCATTACTAGAACAAAAAATAGTAGTTGCCAAAGACGCAGTAATCGAAAAGCCAGAGGAGTACTCCTAATAAATCTCTTTTTTATAACATTCCTCGCAGTAAACTTTTTCTGGTCTGTCATGCGAATACGAACTTTCAAATTCGATTTTGCAGTCATTGTTATCGCAAACACGATGCCAAAGCTTTCTCGGATTACGGAGTGCCATCCGATCTAAATGTCTTTGCTCAGGATATCTTTTTGGCAGAGGCAAATCATATTTACGATAAAAATCCAGTTCTTGTTTAATAATACGAAAAGGCTTTTTTGTTAATTCGCATTGAATTGCCCAATCCAGAATTTCATTTGGAACCTGAATAATAGAATTTGGCAGTTTATTAGCCGCGATGATCTTGGCTACCTCTGGTAATGGCGACTCGTAGTCTGACCATTTAAAATCTTTGGACACGGCCTTCTCTTTAGTAAACGGAAAATACTCTTGCGCTACTGTTTCATTATGGCCAAAAGGACTGAGGATTGGATTAAAAAATTGACCCCACTCATCAGTCTTTTGCATATGTTCAATTATTTTTGCCATCAGTTTTTCATACTCTAACTTTGTATATTGTTTGTTCAAAATGCAGTATTTGCCATGTTTCAAGCCGATACAGCCAAAACAATCGCTGGTGGAATTCACACAAAAATGACAATAAAATAAGTTATCGCATGGCCAGCAAAGATTGCAAAACAAAGCGTTAAAAGTCATTCCTGGATTACCGCCGACACACTGAGATTCATAGCAATGTTGAACGCCAATGCCAAAGTTGGAAATGTCCATGCAATCTTGGTTTGGTCCGCCGCTCAAAAGTCCATCGCAGTAACGGCAATCTTCGCATTCAGCGCATGAAAAACAATGATAGCAATTTTTTGAATTGGAAAT
>JAPLVM010000027.1 GCA_026397115.1 Patescibacteria group bacterium | reverse complement strand
AGATAGTTGGTGAATGTAAGCGTAACGAGGAAATGGTAGTAAATCCGGTAAAAGGTAAACAGCTTACAAATATGCGGGCGTCTGGTTCTGATGATCCGATCCAGCTGATTCCGCATCAAAAGATGTCTTTGGAGCAGTGTTTGGAATGGATTGAGGATGATGAACTTTTGGAAGTAACGCCAAAGAATTTACGCTTGAGGAAAAAGTATTTGACGGATAATGAGAGGAGGAGGCACAGGAGGGTGATAAAATAAGCGCGGAAAAGGCTTTTGTAAATATGCGATCGAAAATCTAGATTAAATGTAAATTTTTGTTCAGACTCTGCCATTTCCGTCACAATGTACAAAATTGATACATCTAATCTTGAAGTCAATGAGACTGAATCATCGCGCATAAAAAATCTACTATTCTCGCTGGCGAACTTATCAAACCAGGCAAAAGACTTGCTCCAAATATCAGTGTTTATCACTCCTGGCTCAATCAATGAAACTCTGACGCCATGACCGATCAATTCTCTTCGCAAACTGTCTGACAAGGCCTCGATAGCATATTTTGACGAGCAATATGGCATCATGAAAGGAATTGAAACTAAACCAGCTATTGATCCGATATTTATTATCCGACCTTTGTTTTTTCGCAGGATCGGCAAAAAGATTTGGGTTATTTTTATGTTTCCGAAAAAGTTTACGTCATATAGCTTTTTTATTTCCCGAAGATCAATAAATTCAATCGGCCCACCGATAGCTATTCCCGCATTGTTGATCAACGCATACAGAGGTGTTTTCGATTCTTCGATCTTTTTCTTGGCCCTGATAATTGACCTGCCATCAATAACGTCAAGTTTTATGGGAAAAATATTTCGTGGATTGATATGAATCAATTCTCTTTTTACCTTTTCGTTTCGATAGCCAGCCCAAACTGTCCAGCCCCTTGAAGCAAGTAATTCTGTGAGATATTTGCCGATGCCGGAGGATGCTCCGGTTATCAAGACTGCCTTTTTATGATTCATTTTTTTCCATAGATATAAGAAGATACTTTAATAATCCAAATCGAGAAGGAAATTCTATCCAGGAAGTGGCAGAAGAGAAAACCTTGTTATCTTTCTGGCTCATAGTTGAAAAATATTCTTTAAGTATTTTATAGGTTGGTAAAGTATTCTTAGTAATGTCCTCGATTTTCTTGATAGATAACCCGCTTTGGCGAGAGATTTTTTGATATTTGTTTTTATTAATATCAATATTCAATTTGCCATAGGCTTTTCCAGCTAGATTGAAAGTATTTTCTATGCGATTGAGAATCTTACTAGCGCATAAAATCGGTACGAAGTCTGATAATACTAATTTACCTTTTGGCTTAAGAACACGGCTGGCTTCTTGAAGAAATCTTTTTCGATCAAAAAAATGAAAGATGCTTTCAATGGTAATAATGACGTCAAAATATTCTTTCTCAAAGTGTAAATCACAGGCGTCGGCTTGGACAAATTTTATCGTATTATGGTTGCGTGACTTCGTCAGTTTTTTAGCCACGGCAAGCTGTTCACCATCAATATTTAAACCAATCAACTCGCAATAATGATGTTTTTCATTTAGCATTCTGATTGTTCCGCCAAATCCGCAGCCAACATCTAGAATTTTATATCCGTCCTGAATAGCAGCCTTTGCTATTATTTTTTGTGATAGCGCTACAGTAGCAGCAGAAAACGATTCCCTATTAATTTTCTGGCTATCTGGTTTTTCCCAATATCCCCAATGTACATGGTCGCTCCAAGCCTGTTTGGCATAAAAATTATTTTTGATAAGTTCTTCTCTCAGTCTGTCGAAATACGGAAACATTGATTTAAATTTTTAATAAAATAGCCATTTTTATAGGTCGCCGTCGACCTCTCTATCCAGCCTATCAAAAAATTCAACCATAAAATTGTGTCTTTCTTCTGCAATACGCTTCCCCTCCTTGGTAAGCATTCTATTTTTAATCTCTTTCAAAACAAACATATATTCTCGATAAGCAGTATCTTCCTTCGAATAAGCCTTTGTCTTCCAAATATCGACGTCTTTGTTGTGCAACCTTGCGCCAACCTCACCTGCAAACAGGAAAGTTCTCCCTATGCCGACTGCGCCTATGGAATCAAGTTTATCAGCATCAAATAATATTTTGGCTTCCTTTGAAATTGGGATTTCCTCTCCTCTAAATCTGTGAGTGCTTATGCAATGAATAATTTGATCAATTTTTTTGCGGTCAAAATTGAGTTTCAATAACAATTTCATAGCTAATTCAGCACCAATTTTTGCATGGCAAATTTTACCATTGCATTTGTCCTGATGTTTCCTGCCAATATCGTGTAAAACGGCGGCTATTTCTAGTATTTCCATATTTGCCTTTTCAGTTTTTCCAATATGCCTGCATAGATTAAGCACTCTCATGGTATGATCAAAATCATGGCTTCCTTTTGCACCGAGAAAAAATTTTTTAGCCTGATCTATTATTTCATTAACTAAATTCATTTTTATATTTTGTCTAAAGGTTGAATTTTTTGCCTCCGCCATATTTTCCCAAGTCCAATTAACTCTGCCAATCCAAAATACAAAATCATTCCGCCACCACCCAAGATAGCTAATCGCAGGAAAACATTAAAATCTGTAAACTGGCATTTTGTTAAATAAAAGGCAAACCAAAGCACTAGATTTAAAGCTAAAATTTTAGCTAGATTAATAGCCAGAGCTGGCGTGGCTAATTTACCAAAACGAAGAATAAACGCCCAGAGAAGAATAATGGCGTTGACCATGGCGGCTATTGAATAAGACAGTGCCAAAGCCCATACGCCCCATCCTAATATTTTTATAAAAATAATACCCAAAGTGGCATTGACGCATAAAGTTACTACGGCAGCAAATACCGGAGCAGCTACCTTTTGGTGCGCGTAAAAAGAACGTGTCAAAAGCGGGATTAGAGCCTGTGGGATAAAGGAAATAGCGAAAAAAGACATGACCATAGCAACAGTTGGTAGATGTTCAACGCTAAACTTGCCATAGTGAAATAAAGCAGTGATCAAATCTGGTGCTAAAAAAATCGCGGCAATCGTCGCTGGAAACATCAAAAATACGATCGTAAGAATTTTTTGATTCAAAGTTTTCTTAAATTTATCAGGGTTGTTTTTATTGGCTAGAGAAGAAAAGAGCGGATATGAGGCAGTGGCTATTGAAAGACCAACTATTCCAACTGGAATGTTTGCGATTGAATCCGCAAAATTAAAAATCGTGAGTGCGCCAACAGCAATACCAGTAGCCAAAAACGTATCAACGAAAAGATTGATTTGCGTGGCACCAATGGAAATCAATCTTGGTAAGGTCAGTTTTATCATGATTTTTACTTTCTGGGCTTCAACTCTAAGAACTGGTTTCCATGGCCATTTTAGTTTGATGAGCGTCGGCAGATTTATGGCAAAATGGCCTATTGCGCCAATGATAACGCCGTATGCAACTCCAATGATTCCAAAATGCGGACTTAAAAATATGATTCCGATAATTATTCCAAGTTTGTAAAAAACAGGTGACAATGCATACGGTAAAAAGCGATTTTTGGCATTGCAAATAGAGCCCATTACCGCTGATAAAGAGAAAAATAGCGGTGAAAGTAGCATTATGCGAGTAAGTCTAATCGTCAGCGCCATAGTATTTTGATCAAACTTTTCAATAAAAATCGGCACTAAATATGGCGTAGCAAAAAACAAAATGATCAATATCGCGCCTATTCCAATAGCCATCCAGTTGAAAACAGCCGAGGCGAAATTATATGCCTGATCAAGCTTTTTCTTGTCCAGCATGGGCATGACAATCGGGATAAAAGCAACGGTTATTGTACCGAGGACAAGTAGATTAAAAATCAGATCTGGTACGCGAAATGCTGCAAAGTAAGCATCGAGCTCTGGCGATGCACCAAATGTTTTTGCTAAAAGCGGCGTGGTGATGAGGCCTAGCGCCCTGGCGATAAATGAGTAGATGGCGAGGAGAATGGATGGGGACATAGATTCTGCTATTGGCTGGTAAGCTGGTTTCTCCCATAGAATCGGGGAGGTTAGGAGGGGTAATAAACTCCCGTTTATAAAACTCGTCGACATTATAGCATCTCACCTGCCATAGTTACTTCTGTTCTTGTGGCTGAATATTTGTGCTAGTTTTATTCTCGATAAATTCTCGTAAAATTTGCAAGCAGCCGTCAATATTCTGACTGATATCTCTATTGGCAAAACGAATAATTCTTAGATCATAAGTTTTAGCTAGTTCAGATAATCTTTCATCTCGGATTTGCGTTTCACATTCAGCGTGAGTATCGCCATCAACCTCAATAATAATCTTCTTTTCTGGACAGAAAAAATCAACTATAAGATTGTTGATTGAATATTGGCAACGAAATTTTAATCCCATGAATTGTTTACGGCGTAGAATGTTCCAAAGCTTTTGTTCGAACGGAGTAACATTGTTGCGAAGTTTGCGCCGAGTGATTTTAATGTAGCGAGAACTCCCCATGCGTAAGCTTGGGGATGAGAGCAAAATCCTGTATCTTCCCATGCTAAAATAATGGTATGAAACTCATTAAATCAGCACATACCATTTACAAGACGCAGTATCACATAGTCTTTAC
>JAPLVM010000062.1 GCA_026397115.1 Patescibacteria group bacterium | reverse complement strand
GAGGCAAAAAAATAGTTGCTATTGGCGAGATAGGATTTGATTTTGGACCGCACGGAACAAAACAACCGGCAAATAAGCAAGAAGATGTTTTTCGTAAACAGCTTCAGCTTGCGCGAAAATTCAAGTTACCAGTAATCGTGCATACTCGCGATGCGGATGAATTAACCATGAAAGTTTTGAATGATTTTACGGATGTAAAATTGGTAGTTCATTGCTATCAAAGCGGAACTGACTTAACTGAGATGATACTCAAAAATCCAAACTGGTTATTTTCATTTACTGGACTTATTACTTTTCAAAAAAGAACAGAGCATATTTTAGAGGTAATTAAAATGGTGTCGATTGAAAAAATCATGATTGAAACTGATGCGCCTTTCCTTGCGCCTGTGCCATATCGCGGGCAGATCAATGAGCCTTCGTTCGTAGCAGAAGTTGCGAAAAAAATAGCAATGATAAAAGATTTACCTTTAGAAAAAGTAGCCGAACAAACCACAAAAAACGCTGAGGAATTTTTTGGAATTTAGCATCGGCTACGCCTAAACTTTGTTTGAACGACAAAACTCCTCGGCCTGCGCCACTCTCTCTGGACAGTCAAGCCCAAACCAATAACTGTCGTATTTCACTGCGCGAATTTTAATTTTTGGAAAAACATCATATTCTATGGAAAAAATCTTATCAGGCATATATTGCCAACATGATTTGAAAAGTAAATATACGCCGGCATTAATATAGCCACGCGAATCTGGAACCTTTTCTTGAAAACTGACTGTGCCATTATTTTGCTCGACAAGTAAGCCAAAATCATCTGCTTTGTCTTGGTAAGCTCCTAAAATTAACGCATCGGCATTTTGTTGATCAGCCTTGCATATCAAATTCAAAGCTTTGTCATAATCCTGCAAATTATCGCCATTTAGAGCCAGAATTGGAAAGTCGGCCTTTGCTTGCAAAATCGCGTTTTTGATAGCTCCACCAGTTTTAAGTTTTTCCTCTTCAAAGACAACTTGTACTTGCCAGCCTTTCTCGCGACAAAAATCGCTGATAGCTGTGAATCTTTCGCCATTGCCTGCTGCCAAGATAATATCTTTTTCCTGAATGCCGTTTTTTTTAAGAGCTAATATTTGGCGCTCTAAAATAGATTGTTTGCCAACTGGGATCAAAGCTTTTGGCATTGGGAAAGCTCCTCTCATGCGCCAGCCAATTCCCCCGCAGAGAATAATGGCATTTTTTGGAATCATAATTCGAACTTATTAATGGTGACGAGACTTAATTTTGCCAAAATCCGCTTTCATAGCGATTTTTTGTAATTTTTCCAAAGCGATTTCAGCCTCTTTCGCAACTTCATTAAAAATAAAAGTCTCAGCTGTATTTTCATGTCGTATCCAAAAAATCGCGTCAATATTAGGAAAGTTTGGAAATTTCTGCATCAGTAAAATCCTCAGTGCCTCTCGCATAATTCTTTTAATTCTATTGCGTTTTACTGCTGATTTTTCACATTTCTTACCAACGATGACTGTAAAACGATAATGATGTGTTGGACTCATCAAAAACCAAACTGCAAATTTCGCAGAATGAAGTCTTTCGCCTCTTTTCATAATGAAATCAATGTCTTGCCGATGTCGTAATCGAAACTTACGCGCGAACATATTTAAACTTGGATTTATAAGTAAGCTGCATCAAGTACGCGAATTTTAGCATATCAAAGCTAACGCTGGTTTAAAAATTGCCAAAGCTCTTCTTTGAATCATTTTTGACAAAACAATGATCAAAAATTAGAATGATCGCGTGTTTTTAGAAAGCCAATATACAATTAAATAATTCTCGTGGACGCAATTGCAACATACGCCTCGTTAATGAATATTTTTAGCTCCTCTGCGTTTGGAGTTATAGCAACTATAGCAACTATCTACGTTGGGATTTTATGGGTTGCGATTATTCTTTGGATTGCGCGCGATATAGTGCATCGTACAAACAGCCTGACTTATCAAGTTATTTGTATTTTGTTGAGTTTTACTTTTCTTCCAGGTTTGATTTTGTATTTGATTGTAAGGCCATCAAGCACTCTGGCCGATAAATATGACGAGGAACTTGAGCGCCGTGCTTTTCTGGAAAGCATTTCAGAAACGGATGATGAGTGTCCAACATGTCAAAATCCTTTGCGCCGCGATTTTATTTTTTGTCCAACGTGTCGAGCTCGACTGCGTAAAGTATGCAAATGCGGTCAAATTATTGAACCAAATTGGCAAGTCTGTCCTTGCTGTGGCCAGCTCACAAAAGAGGTGAAAAATGAAAAGCCTGAGAATATAAAAAGGCCAATGAAAAGTAAGATTGTTAAAAAGGTACTTGCGAAGGCTGCTCAAAAAACCGCTATTCAAAAAAGCTAATACATTTATTTTAAAATATTATCATGATAAATTTTGCGACTTTATTAACTTGGACATATTGGTTTGCAAATCCGACAATGTCGAGTACGACTATATCGAATGCGCTACTCATTATTTTCGGCGCGCTGATTGTCATTGGCTTATTGCTCAAAGTCTATTTCCGCTATGGAAGTTTTCATCCAGTAATGAGGAAATTTATCAAACCAATTCCTGGAAATATAATGCGCTGGGGAATCACAGGAATGCTTTTAGCGTTCTTCAGACTGGAAAATGTGCATTATCTATCTTGGCGCTTTTTATGGGTAATATTCGCAATCTGGGCAATCTATATGATTGTGAAAAAAATCCTTTTCTTTCACAAGGAATATCCGCGCCGTATGGAACTATATAAAAACCGCAATCATGGTAAGGAGTGGCAAGTCGGGAAAAATAAGTCTAAGAAAAAATAGATTGTTGCGTTGCGTTTGAAAAAAGCTGCCAAAACTGCTAAAATATAGTGAGCATTTTAGCTTTAGAAAATAAAAAACAAATGTTTAAGTCACTACGCACAAAAATTCTGACCCTGATTATTACTTTAATAATCGTCCTAATTAGCGGGATCTCCGCTCTATTGGTGCGTGCAAAATATAGTGAACTTCGTGATGATATTGCAAGCGGCGCGCATGGTTTCGCGCAAATGGCAACCAGACCGCTTATGGATAATTTTAAGCTATATTTTAGTTCTGGATTTTTGCGATTTAATGATGCTGTTCGTGAAACGCTTGCACTGAGCGCTGATATTTCAAGGATACAGATCGCAGAGTATACTGGAAATATTATTTATGATTCAAATACTGATAGCGCGAAAAAATTCCTTGGTCATGATCGGAAAGTACAATCAGTTCTGCTGTCAGAAATACAGGAAATTGAACCCTCTTATTATTTAGACGAATCAAATTTTGCAAACTGGGAAACTATTCCCAATAAACAAATCACACAGATTATATTTCCATATTTAGATGCCACAAAAAGACATGAATATACTGTGCTTTATACTGTAACTTATAAAAACCTATATACAAGACTATCAAATACAGCTATTCAAATTATACTCTTGGCGCTAACAAGCGTTATTATTGGTATTTTGGTCGCTGGATTTTTTGCTCGTTCATTGACGCGACCGCTAATGTATTTGAAAAATAAGGCTGATGAAATTGCCAAGGGTGATTTGGATGTGAAAATAGTGACTCGCGGTCAAGATGAAATCAGCACGCTTGGGAATACGCTTAGCCACATGACATTTAAGTTAAAAGAATCGCAAAAAGTGCTGATTGAAAAAGAGAAGCAAGATCATGAAATAGAGCTGGCAAGAGAAATCCAGCAAAAACTTTTGCCGGAAAAAATTCCTGTGATGCAAAATGTGGATATATCAGCCATGGTAAGATCAGCTGATGATGTTGGTGGAGATATTTATGACGTGATTCTTGGACATTCTGGCAAACTGCTTTTCTATGTTGGTGATGTGACAAGCCACGGCGTACCTGCTGGACTGGTTTCAGGCATGACGAGTTCTCTTGCCTTTGGATTTGAGCAGTACTTGGAAAAACCAAGCGAGATATTAACAGCCATGAATAAGACTCTTTTTCCAAAAACCAAAACCGGAATGTATGTGACTATGGTTATTGGACTATGGGATGACGCAAATAGAAAATTAACTTATACTTGCGCTGGTAATGAACCTGCTATTTATTATAATGCCGAGAGTAATAGCGTAATTGATTTGTCGATCGATGGGTCCCCGATTGGAATGTTTGCCAAGATACCAAAAGTTTTAAAAGATAATGCTTTGGATCTGATGAGCGGAGATGCGCTTGTTTTATACACGGATGGCGTGAGTGAGGCTTGGAATCGAGATAAAAAGCAATTTGGACGTGCTCGGATAAAGGATGTTGTATTGCGCGAGGCAACAAAGGCTCAGAATGCGATTGGGATTCAGAATGCGCTTTTAAATGCGGTTGATGAGTTTAGAGATGGGTATGAACAAAAGGATGATATTACTATTTTAGTGATGGTCGGGAAATAATTACTTCATATATTTCTAACATGGGTATTAATAATTGTTGCAGAAGATGGCGTCATGAAATGGAAGCTCTCGGCATCAAAGCCGATACTGGCTTGGATGATGCTGAAGAGTCTGTTGATTCTGGCGTGAGCCTAGCCATAGGAATTCTTAGTCACGATCCTTTCGCTGGGTTAGAAGATCCAGAAAATACGATCACCTGCCAACAATTCCACGAAGATCTTCTAAAAATGGCGCTTGGGATAAATGTTATTTTGGATCTAGCTGAAAACAACGAAAGTAATATCTCCAGCGAACAAAAAATCCTCTTGCGGCTTTTACTTTTTGCCCTTGAAGAAACAGCTGAAAAAATTTTTCCTGCCAACAAAAATGATCGTGTCGACTTGCTTATATACCAAAACGCCAAGGTTCTCGACATATTTAAACTAGATGATTTGCGTAACCTTTTCGGGCGGGCATGGGACAACGCTCGAGCTGCTTTTGACATACCTAAACTACGAACAAATACTACCCAAAATTTAAGTATGCGCGAAGAAAATTTAAATTTAGACACGATATTAAATGAGCCAAATTCAGCCGGAGATCCTATTGCAGAAAACGAAAGGTGGAGGAGATATGAAAGGGAGAGAGAAAAATTAATGATCGAGCACAATGTTGAGTCGTCAACCGAAAGTTTAAACAAAAATGTAGAACCGGGGATTGGATTTACGCCAGAGGAGGACGCCGCGTTTGATAAAGCATTTAAGGAAATGTAACCAATGAACGAATAAACTCACCATATTCAACTAGTGTTCTGAATGAATCTCCAGTATCTCACTCTCCTCCTTTTCTCATCGCCTGCTCCAAAGTACACCCAAGGTCAATTGCTTCTTCCAGCATTTTGGCGTCTGGAATCGGATGCGGGAGATAATATGGTTTTTGCAAGCCAGTTACTTTTTCGAGTAGAGGCAAATCTGAGATGCCTATTTTGCCAATGTATAGAGACCTTAAATCGCCGCCATTGAGAATAAACTGTTCTATCATTCTACGCCCGCGCAGATAAACAATGTCGCGCGTCAAAGCACCAAGCTGAGAAGTATCGCTCAATCCTGACTTGAGACGCATTACCATTGCCCAAGCTTCTCTTTTGCCAAATCCCATTTGCCTCACATAATGGTATGTTTCTGCGAATGAATATTTCATGGCAAGCGCTGTGGCTAAAGTGCAGTTTGCCCAATAAGCGACTTTATCAAAATCGCCACCACTATATTGCTGGTTAAATGCGGCTAGCCCTTCCTGAGTAAATAAATGGTCAGCCGTACCATTTTGAAAAATTCTGTAAGGTTGTCTTTTACTGTTTTCAAGAATGAAAATATGAGTTTCAATTTCATGAGCAACTAAAGCATCTACTTTTGCTTTTGTGAAGCGCATATCAGACTTGACAAATAGTTCTGATTTCTCTGTAAGAGCAACGCTTCCAGATAAATCATCGCAAAGCTCAGCTCGCCATGATAAACCATGCCTTAAAAATAATTTATTAAATTCTTGGACTAAAGATTCTGAAGTGTGTTTTTGAATTTGTTTCTTTTTCAATGCGTCCGGAATCTTGGATAACTCAGCTTTGGCAAATAAAATTAGATCGCTATCAGGCGCACCGTAAAGCTTTTTGCTACTTTCTGTAAATCGCGCTGGATCATTACCAATTTGTTCAAGCAGATTTATTCTGTCTAATAGCTCTTGTCGCTTGCGCTCAAAAATTTCGCCAAGCGGCGTGTCATCTGTTTCAATCTTATTAAGTCTCTCTTTCAAATGCTCTGGATTGAAATTTAGCTTTGCATAAGAAAAACATGGATTATATGCCTCTTCCGGATCTGCAAAAAATTTCTGCCTTTCCTCGGATAAATTAATTGGCCTCAGATAATGAAATATTTTTAGTTGCTTATCAATTCCTGATAATTCAGCATCAATGCGCTTGTAATGTAACCTCATTACACCTTTTTGAAACTCTTCTTCTGCGATTTTCTTCTTTTCCAATATGTCAGTTGCAAGTTCGTTTTTGCCAACAGGATCAATTAAAAATCCGTATAAATCATGCGAACCAAGATTAAAACGATATTCTTTACCAATACTTGTTAGATCGCGCAAGATAACTGCCAATGTCATGCGTATACCGCCAATTTCAATCTTGATCTTTTTACGCGCGCCAACTTCATCATTTTCATCTGCCAATCCTAATATACGCGCCAGCTCCAAATCCAAAATTGTTTCTTGCCTTGTCGGAGTGATTTTTGCTGGAAGCTGATGATAGCGCCGTCTATCAGCATGAAATATTTTGACTATTTCAAGCGTTCCAATGATTTTTCTGCCGTTTAATGCATTAGATGAATATGTCGGCTGAATTGTTTTTTTCTCCCCGAAAAGGTCGCGCGATATGGAAACTCCTTGAGCTAATGTAGATATTTTTAAGCCTTTAACCTTGTCCAGCCTTTCACGCAGAGATGAATGATTCGCAAGCTGAACATCCAAATCGCTGTCAATGCTAAGTCCACAAACTACGGGTCCATTTTTTGCGTCTAAAGAAATCTCTACAGTTAAATAGTTCGCGTTAATCAAAGATTGTACTTGAGATGCCAGAAGCAAAATATCTTGCCACATTGGTATTTCCAAGCCGCGAACTACGCGTCCAGACCATGGCAATGTTAGTATTTCCTTTTTATGGTCAAAAACAGAATTTGTGAACAAATTCGTAGTTTCCCCTGTAGCAATGTCTATGCCAATTAGAATTTCGTTTTGACGCAATCCAAACTTATTATTAACAATGGCTGGCGGCGCTAACTTTAGCATTGCCATAAGCGGAACATTCCGATAAACAATTATTTTGATAACAGGTAATCCATCTTGACCTAATCTAGCAAAAAATTTATCTAGCTCGGGCCTTTGCTCAATGCATGCTATATCCGGTAGACCTGACTTAGAAAATCCGCCGTCCAATATATCTAAGATATGCTGCTTAATATCTTCTGGTTTCCAAAGGCGCTTGCGCGAATCAAGCCATGCATTTGCGCCAATGCTGCTTAAGGTCAGTATATTATCATCTCTGCCATTGTTAAAAACCTTCCTTATTATGAATTTCTGCGGAAGTATATCAAAATTTAGACGATCAAGATCAGAAATATTTTTTACTATTAATAAAGTTTTTGGCATAAAAATGCCTCTTGCCTGAAGCCAAGCTTTGATTTTTGACCTGTTTTTAATCCAAGAAAAATCCTGTTGCGATCTGACTGGATAAACAAAATCAAGAAAATTTGAATTTGCACCTAAAATGTGGCGGGTTGAGGGTAGATTCATCAAAATAAACGATGTAAACTCACTAAAGCTATTTTATTTTATTATAAAAGCTTTATTCCGGCAAATAGCAATTCAGCCGAATAATGCTCGCCACATAATCCTCAATCCCATGCGTAGTCCATTTGCAAATGATTGACCTTTTGAGAGCGAATAAGATGTATAACGGATTTTTATAGGAATTTCTTAGTGTTTAACTTCTGCGCTGCAACTTGTGAAAATGCTTTAAATCCAGTCTGCGAATCTGAAACCCAAATGCCAAAAAATATCATTGTAGCTAGGTTGCCAATCCAGTTTAGAATTCGTCTTGATGATGGAATTTTATTATCACTTAAAAAGCGCGAACCAATCGTAATATCGGCGCGATGATCAATGATCGGTTTTATAATCTTATAAATGTCAGATGGATCATGCTGTCCATCAGCATCCATCTGCACAATAATATCTGCGCCAAGCTGCAAGGCTGCTTTGTTCCCTGTAAAACGCGCTGCGCCTACTCCGCGGTTTATTATGTGCGAAACAACATGAGCGCCAGCTTTTTTTGCAATTGAGCCTGTGTTGTCTTTTGAGCCGTCATTAACAACAATGATTTGATTAAAGCCAGCGTTAATAATTCCGCTGATTACTTTTGCGATCGCTTGCCCTTCATTGTAGGCGGGCAGAACAATAATAACCTTGTATTTAGTAATTTGCATTTTTGTGAAATCTCCTCTATTTTACATCAAAAAACCGCAACCGCAAAAAGCTTTGGACTGGGAAAATATAGTGGTTGACTGAGGAGAACGTCCCCGGTTTTGGGCAATCCATAATACGCGACTAGGGACCGCCATGAGGAGTTTTATGTTCTCCCCAGTGCCATTATCTTTATATCAAATATATCAAATATTGTCAAGGATTTCTTAATAAATCTTTCATAAAAAATCCTAAACCTAGGATACTTATTTTTAAAAACGCGGTAATTTATTTGAAAAGTTTTGAGTTTTTGCGGACTAATGCTTCAACTGTAGGTGACAATTTTGCGCCAACAGCTATCCAGTAAGCAATTCTGTCTTCTTGCAAAATAACTTCCTTTGGCTTGGCAATAGGATTGTAACTTCCAACAGCTTCTATAAAGTGCCCCTTAATAGGCGCAGTATGTTCAGCGACAACTATTCTATAAAAAGGTTCGTGTTTCTTGCCATAGCGCTGAAGGCGGATCTTAAGCATAAAACAAATTCAAAAAAACTAAAAAGTAATGAAATCTTAATTGCTAAAGCCTATTTCGTCAATTATTTTTGCGCGGATAAACTCTTTTTGGCAGCATCCAGATCTTTTACTTCTTCAAACAAATCAGTAAAGCTTACTACTTCCAAAATATCTTTAATCGTGGAATTTGCGCCAAAATATAAAACTCGTCCATTATTTTCAACTATGCGCGTATACCAAACAGATATTTCGCCGATACCGCGAGAATTAACATATTCCAAGCTGGAAAAGTCAAAGACTAGCGAGGCTCCTTTTGTTTTTTCAATCTCTTGGGTCAGCGCAGACGCATTTTCGTCGATCGTGTCTTCGTCAAAATTACCTGAAAATTTGGCCAAAATAATGTTTCCTTCAATATTTTGAACGTCAAGTACTTTTGGCATATTTAGAATAAATTAAGTATAGAAAATGATTTCACAGATATTTTACCACTTGTACGCGAATACCGCCACCTAGTAAATCAATAAATTCGACTTTATCCATCCAGTTCGTAACAATCCATGGCAAGCCTCTTCCTCTTTTGGTCTTATTGGCCAGCGGGCCAGCTTTACGTTTTTCAGCAACAATGCGCCTTATCTCATCTGCAGTTTTTGGATGCACGCCAGTGCCCTTGTCATCAACAGTAATTTCAATTTCTCTAGAGCCAATTGTGGCAGCGAGTTTTACTTCATCCCCTTCGCGTGAGCCATGATTTAGTGCATTTGAACATAGTTCGTCAACCACGGATAAAATTCGGTCATGCATTTTTCTATCAAGATTTGCAGATTTTGAAATTGCATCAGCCACAAATTTGCGAATTTTAGCTTTTGAATACGTGCGATGGTCAAAACCAATTTCAAAGAAGTTTGAGTCTGCCATATAGATAAGGAATGGTTCGATTTGTGGCAAATGTAGCAGAAGGATAATCCAAAAGCAACCTTGCTTAATCTTCTCTTAATCTTGTAAATTATCTTTGCGCCATTTGCTAATCTTGACGTGATCTCCGGACTGTAGTACCTCCGGCACCCTCATTCCCTTGAAATCAGCTGGCCTTGTATACTGCGGATATTCTTTCTTGCCATCTAGCTCTGGCGAAAAGCTTTCCTCAGTAACGCTATTGCTATTGCCAAGAACTCCTGGGACAAAGCGCAAAACAGCATCAATAAAAATCATTGCTGGCAGTTCACCTCCTGACGTGACATATTCGCCAACAGATATTTCCTCATCAACAAATTCATCACGGATGCGCTGGTCAACGCCTTCATAATGACCACAGAGTAAAATCATCTCTTGCGTTTTGCTTTTTGCTTGGACGATTTTCTGATTTAACAATTTCCCATGCGGCGTGAAAAAAATTACAGGTGTGTTTTTTCGTGCTAGTGATTTTACGTGAGTAATACAATCCCAGAGCGGCTGAGGCGTGAGTACCATACCAGCTCCTCCGCCAAATGGTGAATCATCGACACTTTTATGTTTATTCTTTGCAAAGTCGCGAAGCTGATAAAACTCGATTTCGAATAATTTTTGTATTCTGGCTCGACCTATAACGCTTGCTGAGAGCCATCTTTCAAACATTTCTGGAAATAAAGTAATTATATGAAATTTCATGAAGAAGTTTTAAATTAAAAGTGAGTTTATAACAGACTGCAAATCATCGGCCAATGGCGCAATAAATTCCTTGGTAACTCCACAAGGTAAGCAAAGGCTAAGTAAGTGCGCATGCAAAAATTGTCTTGATAAACCATAATTTTCACGCCAAAATTTATTTTGTTCCAAATTGCCATATTTATCATCTCCTAAAATAGGATGATGAATTGCATTTAGATGAACGCGAATCTGATGCGTTCGTCCTGTCTCTATGCGAATTTCCAGTAGCGACGCATGAAAAACCCTTGCGTTGGCTGAATCATTAACTGCAAATTTTTGTAAAACATGAAAATGAGTTCGCGCGTTACGCGAACCAGTTCCACTTCTAATTAGCATTTTTGTACGGTTGTTTCTTTCTCGGGCGATTGGCGAGTCAATGATTCCATCATTTGGTAAGTCGCTGCCAAAAACCAAGGCTAGATATACCTTAGCCACGCGTCTCTCTTTAAATTCTTTTTGTAAGAAACGCAAAGCATCTTCATTTTTTGCAACAATCAAAATACCTGAAGTGTCTCTGTCAAGACGATGCACAATACCAGGACGATTAATGCCAGAACCAATAGGCAAATTTTGAAACTTCGCTGACAATGCATTTATCAATGTACAGCTATCTTGCCCTGGGCATGGATGCACTAATAATCCTGCTGGTTTATTTATCACTATTACGTCTGCATCCTCATAAATAATATTTAACGGGGTTTGCAATGGCTTGATAGTCTTTTGAGCAGGGCTTTTCATTACTGTAACTTTGTTGTTACAAGCAATTTCAAAAGATGGCTTTTTAATTTGTTTTCCATCAACTCGAACAAGACCAACGCAAATCATTTTTGCGGCAGAAGCTCGCGAACCAACAAGCTTAGATAAAAAAACATCAAGCCTTAAATTTTCTTGATCTTCCTTAACCGTATATTGCTTGGAGCTATTTTTATAGGCAGTCACCTGCTAATTGAAAAGACGTTGAAATTATACTATCAAAATAGATTTGTATAGAGGTAATTATTCGAATTATAAGTGAATATCTTAAAAATTATTTTGATCATCGCGCCACGCCAAAGGATTGTTGAGGATATATTCACGAATACGGTTTAACTCGGCTTCGTTACGAATAATGCGATCATAAAAACGCAATTGCCAGAATGGTTTGCCTGGCGTGCGTTGATATTCATTAATCTTTTTGGATGTTTGCATTTTAAAGCGTCCAATTATTTTTGATAATGTCATCTGCCGACGTCTTTTGCGGTATTCATCAATATTGTCTCGTTTTTGACGTGGTTCCCGTAGAGACAATTCATGTTCCCGTGGTTCCCGTAGAGACAATTCATGTTCCCGTGGTTCCCGTAGAGACAATTCGTGTTCCCGTGGTTCCCGTAGAGACAATTCGTGTTCCCGTGGTTCCCGTAGAGACAATTCATGTTCCCGTGGTTCCCGTAGAGACAATTCATGTTCCCGTGGTTCCCGTAGAGACAATTCATGTTCCCGTGGTTCCCGTAGAGACAATTCATGTTCCCGTGGTTCCC
>JAPLVM010000061.1 GCA_026397115.1 Patescibacteria group bacterium | reverse complement strand
TGGGTGGTGGAACGTTCTTTTGGTTGGATAGAAAAATGTCGTAGACTTTGGAAGAATTGTGAGCGTAAATTAAATACCAGTCTCAATATGGTTGTACTGGCTTTTATAGTACTTTTACTTAGGAGATTATGAACAGGCTCTTAGATGGCTTAAGAAATTTTACAATATTCCGATATCTCGGGATTGAGCAAAGAGTAAAGAAAAAAAAGATTGAAAGGGAACGACGCAAGTCGTTCCCCCTTTTAGCATCCCCGATTATTCACCTTCTTTTTTCGCTGCAGCCTCTTCTCCGCTAACCCCAACCATAATCACAGCTGGCCAGGGCATATAATGAGATTTGATTTCTTCTTTTATTTCCCTTTTATCTGACCAGGTTATTTGTCTTGTCCACAAAGCATCAAAACCATATACCTCATACTCTTGGGTTTTTTTCACGCCGACTGGCAGGCTGGTGGTGCCGATGATGATTGGCGGTCCGGGTCTTCTGTATTTGGTGACCCATGGTCCGTTTAGGACTACTTTTCGTCCGTCTGATTGACCATAGAGATTGACATACGCATCCGTGCCTTCTGTCCAAGCCTGAATTAGTATATATCCATCTGTATCATTCATAAATTTCAGATCTGGTGACGGGGGATAAATAGTGGCATCAGATCCTCCGGGCGCATAATGGAAAACATGATAAATATGATTGTGTCTATCGATTATCGGCAGGCCAGCAAGCAGGGCCGCCCTATAATGCGTAGTTGAAACCTGACAGAGTCCACCGCCAAATTCCGGTACAGTTGAATGTCCTTTTATCACAAGCTCAGGCAAAAATCCGGTTGCTGAGCCTACGTAGCCTAGGTTTCGGTTGAATGAAAAAGTTTCTTTGGGCGCGATTAGAAGATCATTGAATTTGCTAAGTCCAACCTTGATATTATTTATGCGATTTGATGGAGAATAAGAAAAATCAGACCAACCTGTTGCGAGAAGCTCGGTAAGACCATACTTTTTTTGGACAGCTTTATCCACAATAATCTTCGGCGGCTCAGAACTTATTGGAAGCGAAATCTTGTCTTTATTGCTCTGCAAAGCTGCAAGAATTAACTGCCTAGCTGCATCAAAATTTAATGTTTCTTTAGCATGGGCAAATCCTGTAACTTTAATTTTCCCATTTTCATCCAAGGATAGATGCGCATCCACGCGATCATGATTCATTTTAGGTACTACTTGATCGGCTAAGAAGCGGTCTATTTTGGTTTCATTCAAGATTAAACTTAATTTAGCATCACTATTTTTATTCTCTGCCTCGCGTAGCATAAACCAGCTTGAATCACCGCCAAAATCAAGCTCAAAAGTTCCGTATTTGTGATTCAATTTATAAATAAGAGAAATCTTTTTTGCTGACCATTCTGAAAGTTTATTGCTCAAAGAAGACATCTCTTTTTCCGTTATCTGTGGCTCATAAGGGATGAGCTTTATTCTAATTGACGCTGACTTTAATTCTGCGACAGCTTTGTATATCTGTTGTTCAATCTCATTAAAATCAGCTTGATTGAATCTTCCAGTATTATCCTTAGGCTCAACAGATTTGTTACTATTTATTTTAATCAAATCAGAAAATTTCGGCGGCGTTAATTCTTGAATCAGCTCGAAACGTGATTGCAAACGCGCCTCATCAATATGTATTGCAAGGGGGATTGATTTGCCGTAGGCAAGCGTTGAAAATCTTTCTTTAAGTTTTTGCGACCAATCGCCAGTATGCCCGATAACATACGCCTGACGTAAAGTATCAGCTATAGGTATTTCAACGCCAAGCTCGCGAGGCGTAATCTGATATTTATTCGCGCCAACATAAAAAATAAACGGAGTCCCAATAAATTTAGTTATTTTTTGCCGCAAGATTTCAGAAACATCCTGCCGCTTATTTCCGCCAATATGCTCATTTAGAATTGCAATGTTTGGAAAAAAACGATCGGAGAAATACCATTCTATGACAGAGGTGGCTGATTTCGCCATGCCAACAATAATTATAAGAATAATCGCCAACTTTAAAAATCGACGCAGGGGTTTCATCTTCTTAATTAATGCGGCGTAACCTATGGCTGTGGGCTTATGCTCCTTCAACTTGATGGAAACCTTTAACTTTTTATGCGCTACTTTCGACCTTATAATCGCATGCTTTTTTATAGAAGAAGATTTTACTTTTACAGATGAATTTTTTTTGACAATGGCGACCTTTTTAACTTTTAAACGAGAATTGCTCACGGTTTTAGATTTCTTTTGAGCAGCTTCTTTTTTCAAACTATGATTAAAATAAGACCCATTAGCTGTTTTCTTGGGTTTAGTTTTTGACTTTATGCTTTTTGATTTTGCCATTCAGCTACCTCTTATAAAAATTCAAGTACCTTAAAAATAGCAAAAACCAAATGATTGGTCGAGCTGATTTTGCTAAATTTGGACTTACCTAGTATGTCAAAATATCAGATATGCCAACTAACGCGTTTCTTCAGGCGCCGTTGGTTGAGGCTTTGTTTCGGGCTGAACCTGCTCAACTATTTCTGCTACCTCATGCTCAATTGTTATCTGATCTCCACTTGGAGTTGACTGGACATCAATTACAGTAGTAGCTGTATTTTGCACAATGGTTGCGTCGCCCCGCTCTAGCTGTTTTTGCATAGGGTTTTGTAATTCCGGCGGCATTTCACTGCCCTGCTGTTGAATAATCTGACTTTGCATTTGAATGATCTTTTTTTGCATTTCTTGAATTTGTAATATCGCGGATCCCTGCACCCCCATTTCATTTAAAGCCGCTTCTTCTTTTTCCTCCATTTTTTCATTTGCCTTTAGTTCTAAAAACGTAATAGTCCATCCGCCGGTAATCAGCACATTCACCGCTCCAAGCAAACGCCCAGAAAAATATAATATTATTAAGCCGACAACACCTGCAAGCGTAATTGCCGTGTTGATTGGCAAATTAGCGAAAAATTTCATAGACAGCCAGCCGATTGCAGCAGGCACGACCCCGATAAGTATCACTGATATCAAGATACGAATGCCAATAGTGAGCATGAGCAGACCAAGAATAATAGTATGCCGAAAATTTTGCATTACCATGCGAAGTGAACTCCCGATTGATTTATTAACACTTTTGCCTTCAAGTATTAAGAAAAATTCAGCGTAAACAATGAAAAATGCAGCCAGAACAGTAAACAAACCAAAAAATATCATTGGTATCAATATCAGCTCAAAAACATCTGGCGGTAGATTGCGGTAAGTAAAGGCAAGCTCGATTAAAATTGTATGCAAAGAAAAAAAGCCAATGATTATTGACAGTTCAAAAAGCGGTATGAACATAAGAAAACTTTTTGCGATACTCCTACCGCCAGAAATTACCTTTCCCCTTCTGATTCCAGCAATCATTTGAATTAGACTGGCATTACAAATAACCGGCACTATGAATCGCAGAAGCAAAACCAGTCCAGCAATTACAGCAAGCCAGGCAGTTAATGTAAGGTGCTGTTTAGCAAAATCAAATAACGGTTCAAAAACCTTAAAAATTGATTTCTTTGGGTTTAAAATATGATTTAATGTGGCAAAGATCTGATAAAAAAGCACAGCGCCGCCAGCAAGTATATCTAGTATCGCAGGCCAAAAACCAAACCAATGCAAATTTGGATGTTCTGAAGTGAGTTGATATGCCTCGGCAATAATGCTTTTATAATTCATTCACCAATAAAAAGAAGAAAAACCAAAGGAACTAATTTTACCCCTCCTGGGATTTTTCCTCAACCTTGGCAAAGGATGATGGCGCTTCCTTATTTTCCTCGGCTTTATCAGCTATATCATTGTTTATATCGTTCTGACCAGCTTCAGCAATAGATTCCAAAGGTGCTTCCTCTATACCCTCCATAAGTACATCGCCAAACTTTTCGCGCAGACGAGATTGTTTTTTGGTCAACCCGCGGATGAAATTAAGCTTAGCGCGCCTGACCCTAGACTGCTTAACAACCTCGATTTTTTCAATGCTAGGAGAAAATACAGGCCATGTGCGCTCTACGCCAATACCCATTGAAATTTTGCGTACAGTGCAAGTTTTATTTATACCGCTTCCTTTGATGCCAATCACTAGACCTTCAAAAATTTGAATGCGCTCCTTGCTGCCTTCAATAATGCGGCAGTGGACGCGAATTGTCTGACCTGGCTTTAGCACAGGTATTTTGCGCTTAGGCTGGGTATTTTCTTTGAGGATAGCTGCGTAATCCATTTCTTGGTTGAGTTTTGAAATGCGGGACTATTTTATTGTAAGTGTTGGTTTTTGACAAGTGGGAAGTAGGTGATGTTTGTTTTTTTACATAAAATTTGAGCGTTAGCCAGCATTATTAAATAAATGTAATTTATTTAAATAAATTACAGAAATTCAATAGTAGCTTTCCCATAAAATAGTAAAATTCGTATAAATTTAAAACTCGTTAAATAAAGACAATGGCAAAGCAAAAAATTACTGTAAAAGATACCGAAATTACCATTTTTAGAAAAGAAGAAAATGATTATATTTCATTGACAGATATTGCAAAAAGTAAAAATTTTGAAGATCCACGCTTTGTTATTCAAAATTGGATGAAGACAAGATATACAATTGATTTTTTAGGTACTTGGGAAAAAATTTATAATCCGGTTTTTAAACGTGTCGAATTCGACACGTTTAAAAACGAGGCAGGTACAAATATTTTTGTTCTTACTCCGCAAAAGTGGGTAGAAAAAACTGGTGCTATGGGTATAATCTCAAAAGCCGGTCGCTATGGAGGCGGAACATTCGCACATAAAGACATTGCCTTTGAGTTTGCCTCTTGGATCTCAGCAGAGTTTAAACTCTATCTCATTAAAGAGTTCCAGAGACTCAAGTCAGAAGAAAATAGAAGAAAAACTCTAGAATGGGACGTTAAGCGGCTATTAGCTAAAGTAATTATAGAGTGCATACAGATGCAGTAAAAGAAAATTTAATTCCGCCGCAGATTTCGAAAAAACAGGAAAATATTATTTATGCTGATGAAGCAGACGTACTCAACGTAGCTTTATTTGGCGTAACCGCCAAAGAGTGGCGCGGACAGAATTCAAACAAAAGGGGAAATATCCGCGACTATGCTAATGTAACCTAGCTAGTATGCTTAGCTGGGCTCGAAAGTTTAAATGCGGAATTTATTCGGCAGAGATTGTCTCAAAAGGACAGGCTGAAGAAGCTTAACCAAATTGCAATTATTCAGATGAAGTCGCTCACAGAACATCCATGTATAAAAAGCTTGAAGTTTAACGAGCTATAAAGCCAAAATTCGAGACTAGCGAAAAGCACAAAAAAATCAGCCTACCATCCCGAGCTTGACCCACCTCCTGAAAATCCTCCGCCTGAAAACCCGCCAAAAGATCCTCCGCTACTTCGAGACCCTCCGCCAAATAAGCCTCCTGCCCACCAAGCTGTCGGTCTTCCTGCTTTTTTGGCATTTTGATAATTGCGCGAAACAATGAAATCAAAAAGTAAACCTATTACGCCTAGCCCAATGGCAAAACCAGCGGTTGAAATTAAGCCTAAGCCCATAATCCAAGACGTTATTCCTCCAGCGCCAGCACCTATAATACCACCTGGCCACCAGCATTTTGAACGCCCGAGAATTGACCCAAGCCAAGATAAAAGAACAAAAGACATTATTAAAATTAATCGCACCATTCCACCTGAGATTTGATTACTCGGCTGATAATTCGCCGGCGCGCTAAATTCTCCTTGCGCCATTTCTGCTAGCTTAACTACCACATCCATAATGCCGTTATAGTAATCATTGGCTCTGAATAATGGTCTAGCTATCTCATCCTGAATATAACGTGAACCAAGATCTGTAATCGCGCCCTCAAGCCCGCGGCCAACCTCTATGCGCATCGCACGATCCTCAATGGAAACCAAAAATAAGACACCATTATTACGATTTTTCTCTCCAATGCCCCATTGTCTCGCTAGCTTAATAGAGTAATCTTCGATTGCCTGACCATCTAAAGTTTTAATAATCACAACAGCGATTTCACTCCCAGTTTTTGTGCGAAAATCTTGTAGAAAATTTTCAATCTGAGTTTTTTCAGTATCTTTTAAAATACCCGCAAAATCATTTACAAATCCAGATGGTGCAGGAAGATCAACCGCAAAAACCGCATTAGCAAGAGCTAAGGCAATAATACTGCCAGTAACAATTTTCTTGAAAGTCATATTAAATAAATTTCTCCGCGTTTATTTCAATTTTACCTCAGGCACTTTTTCCGCACCTTCCGTTGCTTCAAATTTAGTTCTTAGATCAAAGCCAAAAATTTTGGCGAAAATAGAGCTTGGAAAACGGCGTACTTTCAAATTATAATTTTGTACGGACTGATTATAGTCTTGGCGCGAAACAGATATACGGTTTTCAGTACCTTCAAGCTGCGTCATAAGATTCTGTACAGCTTCAGATGAGCGCAAATTTGGATAATTTTCCATGATTGCCAAAAGGCGACCTAACGTACCCTCAACCTGATTAGCCGCCGCAACCTTGTCATCGCTTGAAGTAGCATTGGCATATTTGGTGCGTGCCTCGGAAATAGCGCCAAAAATCTCTGTTTCTTGAGCCATATTTCCTTTTACAGCGTTTACAAGGTTTGGAATTAAATCAAAACGACGCTGAAGCTGAGTCTCAATTTGCGCAAAAGAAGTGGTTGCTTGCTCATCGCCAGTGACTAGCGAATTGTAATTGGTATATGTTACCAGTGCTAACACGATTATGATGCCGGCAACCCACTGAATAGTTTTTGACATGATTATGGATGAAAATATGAAAATCAAGTGTATTTTAATGAATTTCGGGCAGAAGATATAGAATAAAATTTGACAGCGATTTACATAGATGCCAGTAGATTTTTATTCAACAAGCAAATACGCTATGATAAATAAGTAAATAGACATTTTTATCAATAATGAAATTTACAGCTGACTTTCATATTCACTCGCCATTTTCTCGCGCTACGAGTAAGGCTTTGACCCCTGAGAATCTTGATTATTGGGCTCGAATCAAAGGGCTGAAGGTCATCGGCATAGGAGATTTTACGCATGTGCGCTGGTTAATCGAGCTACAAAATAAACTTGAGCCAGCTGAGCAAGGATTATTTAAACTGAAAAAAGAATTTCAAAAACCGCACTTTTTATCAAATTCAGAAGATCCGCGGTTTATGCTGACTACTGAAATTAGCAGTATTTACAAAAAAGATGGAAAGGTTCGCAAAGTGCATAACATAATTTTTGCGCCTGATTTTAAAACTGTTGAAAAAATTCGCCAGTCACTTTTACGGCTTAATTGCAACATTGATTCTGACGGACGGCCAATCATTGGCTTAGATAGTCGCGATTTGCTCGAAATATGTTTAGAAGCCTCAAAAGACATTTTTTTTGTGCCAGCTCATATTTGGACACCATGGTTTTCCGTGCTTGGCTCAAAGTCGGGTTTTAACAGCATAGAAGAATGTTTTGGCGATTTATCAGGTCATATTTATGCACTCGAAACAGGCCTATCTTCTGACCCAGCAATGAACTGGATGTGCGATTTTCTCGACCGATTCCTTTTAATATCAAACTCAGATGCGCATTCGCCATCAAAATTAGCTCGCGAAGCAAACATTTTCGACTGTGATGTTTCTTACAATGAGATAATCAACGTAATGAAAAATCCAAATAGCAAAAAATTTTTAGGAACAATTGAATTTTTCCCACAAGAGGGTAAATATCACTATGATGGACATAGAAAATGTGACATTTGCTGGGATCCTGTGTCAACGCTGAAAAATAAAGGCATTTGCCCAAAATGCAAGCGCAAAGTTACTGTTGGGGTTATGAACCGGGTAGCAGAGCTTTCAGATAGACAAGATCTATCTAAACGAAAAAATCGCTTTCCGTTTTATTCTGCAATTCCACTTCGCGAAATCCTATCAGAAATCTATGGTGTTGGCGTTCAATCTAAGAAAATTGAGCAAGAATATTTTAACTGTTTGCGAAAAATAGGTCCTGAGCTAGACATTCTATTATGGACTCCTTTGGATCAGATTAAAGAAGCTGGCATGACAACCTTGGTTGAAGCTATAAGGCGAATGCGTGCGCGAGAAGTGATAGTAGAAGAAGGGTTTGATGGCGAATTTGGTCGAATCAAGCTTTTTAAACCAAGTGAAAATGTTACTGCTGTGGATGACGAATCTTTATTTGCAGATACGGTTCTTTCGGGTGGCAAGCAGTTATCAAGACGAGATATTTTAGATTTTGATTTACTTGAATATCGAAAACTAAAAGATAAATAGGCAACTTTCAGATGAGGATTGTGAGCTGAAATAAATAAAATTTTGCCAACAACATTGATTTTCCGCTAAAATCCATTCAGTTCACCTGCATAATTCTATTTCAATACTTCTTAACAAACCAAAATGGTTAATTCTTCTGATATTGTCTTTGGCCCGCGCCCAATTGATACATACACTGTTGCAATGCGTAGCCTACTCGCTTTTGTTGGTGCGCTTGGAGGAGGGCTTATAATGCTGATAATTTATCTGATTTACGGCTCGCAAATTTTTTATAGCTATACAGGTTCAAGCGCAATTATGTTTTTTCTGATCGGCTCATTTGTTTTGACTATGCTTACAAATTTACTTTCAATCTGGCTGCAAATTATGGGAGATAGGGAGAAATTCTATCGTGATCGCGTTCTGCACATACGCCGCATTTTTGCTACAAACGTCCTTACATTTATACTCTTTGCGGCAATTTATTTTTGGTGCTTCTTGTTCTATCCACAAATCATGCCGATTGTTTTCGCCACTCAATTTTTAACCACCGCAGCAATTTCGACATTAATATTTGACGTGCTTGCAGGGGAACGCTTCGCGCATCAGGGTATTATAGGCACCATAATAGGTTCTTTTCTAGCTCTTGTTTTGTCTGCCGCGCTTAAACAAGCACCGTTTTCAGTTTTTACATTGCTGGTTTTGCCTGTGATATGGTTTTCCTTGTCATTTGGAAACTCTGTAATGGAATCGATAGCTGCGCAGCTTTATTCAATGTATGGCATTAGTTTGTTTGGTCCACGCGTTGACCAAGGCAATTCAGAAGAGGTTGATAAATAGTTCTTCATAGTCATCTACCATTTTTTTGAGCGAAAACTTATTTATGGCAATTTTATAACCCTGCTCAGCGATTTTGTCTGCTGATTTTGGGTTTTGCACAATTTTCAATATAGCTTTTTTAATTGCTTGAGGATCCCGCCCGGGAATAATATAAGCTCCATTTTTGACAATACTCGCAATTCCAGTAAAGTCAGAGATTATAGTTGGAATATTTGCGGCTAAAGCCTCGGCTGCTGTAAGGCTAAAGGAATCAGTATTGCTAGATGGAACAACAAAAATATCGCATTTTTTTAAAAATTTTCCATATTGCCTTCTATTCAAAAGTCCTAAAAACTTTACAGGAGCTTTTAAGCTGTTAGCCAGTTTCTCAAAAATTGCGCGGCTTGGACCGTCTCCAGCAATATATCCAAAAACATTTGGCAAGTTTTTTTTTAATTCAGCCATAGTTCGAATAAAAATATCAATGCCTTTGTCATGATAGCTACTCGGTAGGGGACTATGTGTTCCAAATAAATTAGTTGGCAATATGCGTCCATTTAAGCGCCCAGAAGCGCCAATATAAATATTTTTATTCCTAAGTCGATTTTTTGGTTCAGCCGGACCAATTTCTATCCCATTATTGATAACTTTGATGTTGCGCACGCTAAGCTTTCGAAGTAACCTAGCATTCATTTCGCTAGGGGTTATTATTGTCACAAATTTTGATAATTTTTTATATAATCGCAAAAATGGATGCGCATAAAGCCATTTGCCAATCTGTACATGCTCAACCCAAACCACTTTATAACCAAGCTTAATTGCCGACATAGTAGCGAATATTTTCTCATTTAAAGAAATCATAAAAGTGATATTTTTTTGATTTGGTTGAAAATTTCTTTTTAGCTGTCTATAAAAGTTAATCATTGAAAAGGGTGCGCAAATTAATGCCCATATTCCAGATAACAATGTCGCGGCCATTTTTGGCGCAATCGTTGGAATAGCTCCAGCGATTTTTTTATTTCTCATTTCTTCAAAAAGCACTTCATTGCGCCTTCCGCAAAAAGTAATCTTGTGCCCTCTTTTTTTAAGCTCGGTAAAAAGATCAATAGTTTGCTGCTCAAGCCCTCCATATAATGACGAGTATGGAAAATGAAAAATAACAAAATTTATAGTATGTTTGGTCATTTATTTTATTTATTCATACTTCTTCGCTACCTAAAAAATATTAGTTAGCACATAATACCGCGTAGCTTTCTCATATAGATTGATTCAGCAATAAGTGTTAGCTACGTGGCATTCATCATTCAAGATAAATTTTATCTGATGAATTGTTACAGCAGACATTGTGGTGCGATATCCGACATCCAGCAATTAACATCTAACAATCAGATATCATTCGGCGCCCCAATTCTTATAAATATACAGCAAGTCGCGTAAGTTAATTTCTCCATCCTCATTTAGATCAGCTCCAGCCGCGTCCCAATGATGAATCGCATAGTCTAAATCATCACGATTAATTTTTTCATCACCATTTAAATCACCAAATGATAAGTATTCATTTGTTGCATCAATAGTATTTTCACCAAACTGAATGTCAATGTCTTTAATGCGTCTTGGAGTTATACGTGAGGCATGGATCACAATATCATATTTGCCTGGTTGAAGCCCAGGCAGCGCAACAGTGGCTATGCCATAAATATTTGTGGCAACATCCGCGCTCCTTACTATATCTACGCTACCAGATCTATAGAAATCGGCTGTACCTTGAATGCTGTGTCCGCGAAGTATCTCTTTAATATTTGCGATGTTGTCAAGTGCTTTGACCAGATCTGTTTGTGCCAATATTTCATTTGTCGTAGAAAGATCAGTACCATTAAGCTGAGACGCAATTGCGCTTAGATTCTGCCTAAGTAAATCTTCTGCAATGTGCATATCAACAAACTGGCTAATTTTGTCCATCACAGCTTTTTCAACTATGCCAATTTGATATTGTTCTTGGTTTCGGAGATTATTTTCAATACTGTTTTCTAGGTTTGCTATGACGTCATTTAGGGCAGTAATACCGCTTTGGGTACGAGCAATATTAATCTGATATTCATAAATCGCAGTTTCCTTATTTTGTATTCTGGTTCTAATATTTTCTCCTCGGTCTAGAGCAAGCAGCTGCTCGTCAACATCTTTCTTGCGTTGATCAAACTCTTTAAGCCTTCGGCTTACATTTTTCAGCAATTCTTTTTGAGCGGTTATAGCAATTGTTTGTTCAGAAATGCTATTTATAATTTGCTGTTTCTGCTTTTCAAGAGAGTCTAATTTACCAATTACTTCGCCCAAAGCAGAGTTTGTTGAAATAAGTTCGTCTTTTAGGTCGGTCAACTCAGTTTCCATATCGCTTTTTCTAACTATCAAGTCTTGATATTCCTGTTCAATTTTGTTCAACTCTTGGGTTAGCTTGTCCAGCCTTATAATTCCGACTTGGCTAATTTCAAGTTTATATTGATTAGTTAAAAGACTGCCTTCGAGCAATATGATTTGGCGGTCGATTTCGCTGATACTATTGACTGCTTGAGTTAGATTAGTTTTTACCAGCTGGCTGACTGTCTCAGCCTCTTTCATCTTATTTCCAGCCTCCTGAGCCTCGCGTTCTTTATCATCCGCAGCATTTTGTAAATTCGTATATTCAATGATCTTATTTATTGAATCGGCGACAAATTCTTTTCTCAGCTCATCTGGAAACGCCAAGCTTGAATCAGCATTAATGTTCGAAATATCATATTTTTCTGTTAATTCGTCATTAGTTTCCTGCATCTGTGATAGGACGACGCTACTTCCGGTATTGCTAAACAATGCGATTACTTCCGCATTATTATCATATATCTTGCGTAAATGAGATAAATTCTGCGCTAGTGACTTTTCAACTGCATTTTTATTTTTCGCCTGCTCAACATAGTAGCTGACCAAATTTTCATTTTGTATAGCTTGGTCTCGCTCCTCGGTCAACTCCAAAAATCCAACTTTGGCAGATTGATAAGGAGGATTTTGCTCAAAGTCAGCAATTTTATCGCGAAGTCCTTGAAGGTTATAATTACTATTGTCGCTCGTGTATGCAATAATATTTTTTAGCACATCAAGGCGTTGAAGCAGAGCAGGGAAGTTTTCCGGCTTAAGGTTATTATTCTCAATCTCTTGAATTACTATTTCAGACAGTTTAATAATCTTGGCGTTATATTCTTGCCATTCTTTGATTTTGAGATCGCCAATATTTCCTTCATATAAACAGGCTGTCTCATATTGATTTGGCTCGCACTCAATTGTTTTTTCTCTAAAGAAACCTGTATATGTAACAGTACATGTTTGCTCAGTCGCAGGAAAAGCCCAGACTATTCCTTTACTCTTTAATCCAAACAAGCTCAGATCACCGCTATAAATTGCAGCAGCTCCACGCCATGAAATTGCTGGTAAATCTGGATTCATATTTCCTGTGGGTGGCTTGGATATTATATCGGATGTCCACAAGCGATGATAAGCATAGCTTTGCCAATCTTCTTTTGGCAGCTGAATTGCGTCATTATTTACAGCCCACTTGATCTCATCGCTCGTTGGCAAGCGGAAGCCGGTTTGCCCGCAGCTAGCAACTGATTCTTCCCAAGTCATATATGGCTGAAGAGCGCTGAATTGATACTTATTTTTTAAGGCATATTCCACCTTTTCTTTAAGCGTTAGAATCTCCTTATCAGAGGCTGCGATGATAGCGTCATTATATTTTTCCAAAACTTGCTTGAGATCGCCGGCCTCTTGAACCTTGCTTAAGTTAACAAGGTCATTATCCGTTGCTGTTTTACTCGAATCTACGGCTTCAATAAGTTTTTGGTTTATTGCATCCAGAAGCTGGGCCTGATCTTTATAATTTATAGTCTGGCCATAGTTTGCAATATCCTGTGCAATTTTGTTTTTCGCATTGGTAGCCATGAAATATTTTTCAGATAAATCTTGAAGTTGTACATTCGCTGCAGCGAGCGAGACCTCAAGCTGTTTTTTCTGCGCATCTTTTTCAATTTTCTGATTTTTGTAAGCTGTAATTTCGAGGCGCTGCCCATCCATGGTTTGCATTATTTGACTGATTGCCTCTGGTGACATGTCACCTTTGCTTAGTTTTTCTATACTTGAATTTATGCCGTTGATATCACTCTGCTTATAGTTAATTTCGCTAATTGCTCGTGCGATGTTACGTTCAAGTTGCGCTATCTTGTCTATCAAAGGTTCGTCGCCGCTACCATTTTCAATCTCTTGTTTTTGCGCTTTTGTATTTACAATCTCCGCATCTATTGACTGCCTCTGATTTTGTAAATCATTTTTTTCAGTTGTCATGTTATTTATTGTGTCTTCGGTAGTTGCTTTTTCATTCATTGCCAAAGTGATTTGGCTGTCAACTTCTTCTTTTTTACTTTGTAGTATTTCCCTTTCATAGGTGTTTTCGCCAGCGGCGTTTGCCTCTTGGAGCTGAAGCACTTCAATTTCTTGTTGAGTTGTATTAATCAGATTTGTAAAATATTGGATGTCAGACTCCAGACGATCTTGTTCGCTTGTCTTTGCGACTAAATCTTGTCTTGCCTTCACCAATTCAGCTGACATTTGAGCTGACGATCCTTTTTCAGCTATTTCTGCAGTTTCTAGCGCTCGCGTATATTCATCATTTGTCAAATAGACCAGTGCAATATTTTCTGTTGCGTTAATGGCAACTTCATCTCTTTTTGCTTGCAGCTGCTTTTGAACTATACTGCTTAGCTTGCCTTGCGGCTGTGCAGCTTGTTCTCCTGTACCAGTGCCAATATCTGTATTATCTGTATTAACCTGGCTTCCGCTTCCAGCCGCATTTTCAGTTATAGCTGATCCAGTGCTAGTAGAAATAGGCTCAGCAGGTTCTCCTTGCTCGGATTCGGATTGCTCATTCGGGTTAAACATATCTGCGGCAGAAGCCAATATATCCCTTGTTACTTGCGATACTCCCTGGGCCATCTTTTCAAAAATACCTTTGATCTTGTCGACAAAACGCTTTTCATTTTCTTTGGTGGTTGCGAGTTTCAAGGTTATTGTAATTGACCCGTCTTCAGGCGGCGGAGCAATTTGATCATCGTTCGTAGTGATTCTCACGGCATTTTCCCATATACTGCTATTTTTACCGCAGCTATCAAGTGTTTGAAAAGAATAAGCATAAATCTCGTCTTTTATGATCCCTTCGTCTTCATATCTTTGAGTGCCGTGTAGCACATTTATTGGATTCTGATACGCAGGCGCCCCTGCCCCAACAGAGCGGAAAATCTGTACGTGAGTTACGTCACTATCTGATGAGTCTGCCCAAGTTAATATTATTTTGTCATCATTATAAAATATCTTTGGCTCAGTAATATTTAGAGGACTGGCATTGCTTGCGCAGGTGCTATCACTTCCATATTCAGGAATACGAGGATTGGTGTTATCTTGATATTCCTCAAGGTTAGTTCTGGAGTCATTGTCAGGGTCGTTATTTGTATCACTTGCATAATATGGATTTAGCCCGTATGAGATTTCCCATGCGT
>JAPLVM010000078.1 GCA_026397115.1 Patescibacteria group bacterium | reverse complement strand
TTTTGTTCATGAGAGATAGCATTAATAGAACCAGCTTTTTGATAGCAGACCATGGCTCCATAAGGAGCGATATCCATGGCTAGGGTCCTAGGTAGTTTTGGAGCTAATTCTAGCCATGATTTCATATATTTTTGAGCCAATTTTTCTAAACCTAACTCTTTAATTATGGGCGGAACATAAAAGTTACCAGTAAATTGCGGCATGGTACGCCGGATGGTACGATGTCTTTGATCTTGTCCAAAAGTGGCAGAAGACACTTCGACCTCAGCTCTAATTTCGCCGATATTATTGATCATTAATTCTGGAGTGAAGTGTAACTTATCAGTAGGGTGTTGCATTTCATAGCTAGGTTGGATGAAGTCTTCCAGGTTGCGCATTTCTATTAGTTTCCAAGATGGTTTAAATTTTATCCCAGCCATTTTTGATTCGGGAATAATGATTTCCCAGTCATTTTTCCTTTGTTTGCTTTGATCAAACATGAATTGTAATTCAGGAAATTTGGCAGTTATCAATTGAGCCATTTTTTGGGTTATCAAGCGTAGTGCTGGTGACCAAGCTGATTCATACAGAGCTGTGATTGCTACGAGGTTCATAGTGATATCTTCGCCAGTGGGAAAAATCAAAGAGATAAAATTTCGCAATTGTTCTTGGGCGAATTTTTTGGCGTTGTTACTGATAAATTCTTCATGAACAAATGGTCTTTCCTCTTTAATGAATTTAGTAGCAATGTCAGCGGCAGCAGAAATATATTGCTTGTAGATTTCAATACCATTGGTGACGAAAGCAATAACTTGGTCAATATTTACCTGTATTTCTGGCCATAACTCTAAAATATATCGTTTGATTTGGTTTATATCTGGGTCAGTGAACATTTTGGCGGCATAACGACCGCTTCTCTCATCTGAATTATAAAAAGGGCTGACTAAGTGAACGCCGAATTTGACATCGCCGATGGCAATACCATTGATCTGAAAAGTGAAATAAAAATGCTGTAGAGTTGTATGATGACCAGTTTTGAAAAGCATATTTTCCACATCGATTCTTTTGCCAATTTCTGGCGGTTCAGCCGTGTAACATGTACGAGCAGCGTGTGAGGCTAGGTCAAGCGGATCTACGTTTGTATGCGCGATTAGCTTAACGTCAATCATGGAATTCATGGTTTGGAATTTACTTTTGACTTGGATGACGAAGTCTGGCAAGAACTACTGGTGTTTGCTCTGTGCTTTGTCCAAATGGATTGTCTTTCGTTAGTTTTTCAGCCAGTATGCTCGTTTGCTGATTTGAGTATTGTTTTGGCCAAGCGCCAATGCATTTTGTTCCAATATCGTTTGTGTCCATGATTGCTATTGCAACGCCAATTCGCTCGCTTAGTTTCCTGGCTGTTTTTTGAGGATCCTTTGGGCCTAAAGTTGCGTATTGATTGTATGGCGGCAATTTATATTCGCATGGGCCGTCAATCATTGCGGCTTGTAACCCGGCAAGTTTGTAAAATAATCCTTTTGCGCCAAAAAGCTTTCCAAGGCCTGCGCAAATTGCTGCGAACAAAATTCGAAAAAGCCCGCATTCGTTTATTGCAAGTTGCATGGTTTGAGGTTTACCAAGGCCGATTCCCCATGGGACTTTGCGCACAAACCGTGATAGCAGGGTGGCTATCCATCCAGAATTGATTTCATCAAATTTGAATGCTCTGTCTTGGGCTATTGCTACGACTGATTCAGCAATCATTATAAGGTCGTCCTTTTGAAGTAGATTTTCAGTGTGTTTTAGTATGATTGCTGGCAAATCAGAATTTGGAGTGATTACAGCTGTCTTGATTGGCCAGCGAGCAAAAATCATTTGAGTATTTTGCTCTTGCTCATTTTGCTGGTGGATGACTTCAATATCAATTTTCTTGTTTGGGTTTGGCTGGGGATAGTTCATAGTTTTATCGCTGATTATTGTCTGCTGATTTAGGTTTGTAATAATGCGTGGAGATTATAATGGTTTTGCCTTTTTCGTGCGAGGTGAAAATGCTGATGATCTGAGTAATTATAAA
>JAPLVM010000083.1 GCA_026397115.1 Patescibacteria group bacterium | reverse complement strand
GGCGTAATCCCTGAGCTTCTTTCCGGTATCTATTTCATTACCCCGAACTTCGAGGATAATTTTAAAGATAGACACAAGAGTTTTTACGATTTTCTTTCTTGGCGGCGGTTCCTCCATCTTTTCATTGCTCATCATTACTCTGTATAAATGACGCGCAAGGCTTCCGAGGGTCGCTTTTTTTAAATAATAATTTTCCAAGTTGATCAAGAACTCCTTTTCAATTTGCTCTTTAACCTTAAGGAGCTCATCTCCTATGAAAAAGTATGTTAGTTTGGGTCTGCCATTTTTGGCGCATATATCAAAGGTGGCCTCGCCCAACCCTGCCTTTTTAAAGATTTCTTTCAGTTTTTTTACGATATCATTATAATTTATCATATTCCCCTCCTTTTTTGGGTTTTTATTTTTATAGTCCCAAATAATGCTCGATTACGCCAATGCTGTCAAGTTTATATTTTTCATTCCAGACCTCTGTTATTTAAAATCAGCTCCATAACATCTAAAATAAACACGAAACAATTCACTACCCATGACAAAAGTTTTTCTTGTTGGCGATGCGCCCCTGCCTTGGCAAAACTCAGCAAAAAGACCTGCTGGAGGGCTTAGAACTTGGCAGTTTCTAAAGCCTTTACTTGAGGCTGGGCATGAGGTGCGAGCAGTTCTGTGGTCAAGGTCTGATTTTTGGCTTGGGGATAAGATTGAACAAGATGAATTGTCGATCAGGGATTATAGTGCTAAGTGCGAAATTCTGATGCTGGACAGAGATTTTCCAAAATGGCAGCAGACTCTTCAGGCTGAATTAGAAAAATTTAAACCAGACGTTGTTGTGGCTGTTAATTCCTTGTCATGCGAAAGAGTAACTAGGCTGGATTTGACTGTTCCTTTTTGGGCAGATATAAACGGCTCGCCGATAATGGAAGCTGAAGCACAGGCTTGGCGACTTGGCTCTGATGATTTGCTTCCGCATTTTTGGGCCAGAGAAAAAAAGATTTTGGAAACAGCAGATATTATTTCAACTTGCTCAAATAACCAGAAACTTGCCACTTTTGGTATGCTTGCAACGCTTGGTCGCTTGAATCACAAAACTTCGGGACAAAAGCTTTTATTTGCTATCCCGAATTTGACTGAAGTTTGGCCTGAGACTGACGAAGTTATGGCAGACTTAGAGCCGATTTTACGCGGTAAAATTTTGCCGCAAAAGGCGGTAATAGTAAGTATGGTTGGCGGATGGTGGAATTCTTGGCTCGATGAAAACACATTGTTTTTTGCCCTGGAAAATGCAATGCGTGAAAATGAAAATATTTATTTTATTGCTGGAGGTGGGGCAGTGCCTGGCTTGACTTTGGCGCCACTAGATAATTTTAGGGCGCGTGTTGAAAAATCAAGATTTAAAGATCATTTTTATTTGCTTGGTTGGCTGCCAACAAAACACATGGCTCAGATTTATAGAGAAATTGATATTTGTATTACAGCTGATAGAGACTGTGCAGATACTAGGACTGGCGCAAGAAATCGTATTACAGAGTGGGCTAAATTTGGTTTGCCGATAATCACTACAAAAGGTTCTGAAGTTGCTAATGATTTAATTACGCATGCCGCAGCAGTAGGAGTGGATATTGGTGATGTTGTTAAAATGACCAATGCTGTTTTATGGTTGGCAGGAGATCAGAAGCTGAGAAGGAAAACTGGTCAGCTTGCGCAAGAATATTGTACGCAAAACTGGAATTATGGTGTTGGGATGAGGGATTTCATTCAATGGATTCGTAAACCTTTCAGCGCGCGCGATGCTCATTATTTTGTTGGCATGAAAGTTAATTTTTGGCATACAAAGGTAAGAGCTGGTTTTAGGTATATGAAGGAAAATGGTTTTAAGAAAACTTTTGGGAAATTTAAGGAATTAGTTTTAAAGAGACATTAAACTTTAGGTGTGAAGCGTACGAGAAAATCGTACGGTTGAAAGTACTGTTGCCGCAAGGTGGCGATAGCAAATAATAAAAATATTTAAAATATATTTATTCAATGAAAAAATCACTTTTTGCATATATCGCAACAGCTTGGATACTTTTTATCACTTGGGTTTGGTTTCAAAATCATTCTATCCATGAATTTAATGGGCAGTTTGCCAAGATACAATTTGCAAGGCTTTTTGAAACTGGCGAAATTTGGCGAGCAATTATGCCGATCTTAATTATCCTGATTATTTACGGGCTTTACATCGTCGCGCGGTGGCTGATCTATGGGGAGGCAAATGTGAAAATTAAGAATATGACTTGTCTTAAGCTGGTTGGTTTGACCTCGCTTATAGGACTTGTGGCTTGGAATATAGCTGCTTTTTTGCCATTAATGTCTGGCGCTAATAAGTCTGCAATTGCTGGAGCTAAGTTTTTGTCAGCTAACCTGCATTTTATTGGCTATTTTGCTTCGCTGGTTATATGGATTTCCATAGTTTTGCTTGTCTGGTTTTCTACAGGTGCTATTTTTATGAAGTTTTTTAAAAAGTTGGAGAAAGATTCATCGCAGCTTATGAAAGCGCTTTTGCGTATTTCAATTGGCCTTGGAATATGGTCTTTAATTATTTTCTTTTTTGGCTGGATTGGTATATATCAATGGTGGCTGATTTTGTTTATAGCACTTATTTTCATTGTTGTTTCAGCAAAAGAGCTTTGGAGTTTTCTACGAGATTTTTGCTTTAAGAAATGGGAAATAGCTGTTTCGGCTTTTGGACTGCAAACTTTGATGCTAATTTTCCTGCTATTTTTATTTGCGATCAATCTGGTTGATATTATTCGTCCGATTCCGATTGGTTGGGATGATTTGGGTTTCTATTTAAACAGAGCGCAGTTGATTGCAAATCGCGGAGCTTTAGTTCCGGGAAGCGCGATGTTTCCGATGGAACTGCTTATGTCTTTGGGATATAAATTTTTCGGTTCAGCTATATTGGCAATGGCTATTTCGTGGATTGGCGGGCTTCTCGGAGCTATTGCTATATTTGCTTTTGGCAGGAGATTTTGGGATGCCAAGGTTGGTCTTATTGCAGCTACAATTTGGTACACCATGCCGATGATTGCCCATATTTCTTTTGCAGATATGAAGGTTGATCCGATGTTATTTTTTGTATCAACTATTGCAATTTGGTGTTTCTTAGAATGGATTTTAGATTATAAGCGATTGGGTTGGCTTTATCTGGTTGGGCTACTGACTGGTATTGCTTGGACTATCAAGATTACAACTGCGTTTTTAATGATCGGCTTAGCCAGCGTCTTTATATATCACTTGTTTATTTGGAAAGCGAAATGGTTCTCGAAGCTTAAAACAGCATGCATTGTTGCGCTTATGTTTTTGATCCCATTTGCGCCTTGGGTGATTTATAATATGTCAACAAAGCATTGGCAAATGCCAAGATCAATCAGCGACATTATTTCCAGCGACAATTCGAAACGGGTTGTGGTTGCTGATTCTGACTGGGAGAAGATTGGCATTGATAAAAAAATTGATTGTCTTGGAACTGGAAATGTTGAAGAAGTTGGGCGCTATACAGGAAATCTAAGCGGTATTGTTAAGTATGTTCGCTTGCCATGGGATGCCACCATGAATATTTATATCAATGATTTGTATGTGATTATTGGATTTTTGTTTTTGGCATTAATTCCAATTTGGCTATTTTATGTTCCAAAATTCCGTGAGATGAAAATTGAGTCAAAGACGTTATTGCTATTTACAGCTGTTTACTGGATTTTCTGGTCATGGCAAGGCATGGGTATTTCTTGGTATGGGATTGTTATGTTTTTGCCTATGTCAGTAGCTGTTGCAATTCTAGCTGGTAAAGTTCAGAAGCCGCTATGGTTTAAATATTTTTTGGCTGTAATTGTTATTTTGTCTGTCTTAGCTAATTTGGTTTTGCGCAGTGATAGGTTTGGAAATCAGGTTACAGCGAGTTATGCCGGCGGAGAGATTTCAAATAAAGAATTTATTGAACAGGTTTTGCCGAGTTATAATGAGATATCTGCGATGGTTGAAAAATATCCGGGAAAAGTTTGGCGTATTGGAACGTTTATTCCGTATTTCATTAAGAATAACGACAGGCTGCTTATGGAAGATAATCAGCTCGATGTGTTTAAATGCCTTGATACTGGCGAGAATGATTCTGCTACGCTTGATCGCATTAGAAAGCTTGGTTTTAGTTATTTTATTTTGGATCTAAACGTTGCAACTATTGAGCAAAATATGCAAGGAACTTTACATCAAAAGGCTCGGCGTTTTGTTGAATTTGCGAATAAAAATCTGGAAATTTTGATCAATAATCCGCAGCGCGGGATTGCTTTTATGAAAGTGCCTGGCAACTTAAAGTAGTCTAGAATTGATGAAATAGAGTGAAATAGTTATTTGCTCTAAATTAAATATTCTGATATAAACTTGTTGGATGCTTGCTTTGGGCATCTTGAATTTAATTTCTAACATCAAAATATGTTTCTCTGGCTTAGGCGCATCTTACTTCATTTCATCATTAATTTCGCGGCTTTATTTG
>JAPLVM010000072.1 GCA_026397115.1 Patescibacteria group bacterium | reverse complement strand
TTTGCCCCAGCTGCCAAAGCCTTTTACGCTTGATAGACCGATTTCTTTGTATGCTCCGGAATTATTCATGTCGCGCAAGAAGGCGATGGAAATTCTATTTCTAATATTGCCTGCTAGGTGAAAGCTGGCGTTGATGCGATAGCGATTACCAAAATTATTAGGTGATATTGCGAAGTATTGGGCAAAGCCCTCGCTAAAGCACTCGTTATTATAATTAAGCGTATAAAGGTTATTGCTCCATCCCCAATAATTGACTGGGTAGCCAGAAGTTTGTTTCCGGATGCATTGATTTTGCGGTATTGTTTGCCACGCGTGATTTAAGTCAATCCCAGACTTATTTTCAGGTGTATTACTTATTCCATCATTTTCAATATATATTTCCTCATGCAAAGTTTGCTTGGAAATCTGTTGGTTATCTTCACTATTTGACGGGGTTTCAATGATGGCGCTGTCATCTGATTGATCTTGCTCTCTAAGCCTAGTTCTCAAAACAGGTTCAAAGCTGGTTTGAATTTTATTAGTATTGTTTGTAACTTCATTTTTTTGTATTGGCCCATCATTGGTTTCTTCCTGTTGCAATGCCTTGAGAATAACAGCTGTTGCCTCTGCGCGAGTTATTGGCTTATTTGGTCTGAACGTGCCATCGGCAAAACCAGAAATCAGTTTAGCCCTGTTAGCGCTGGCAATATATGGTATGTACCATTGGAGTGTGCCATTTGGTTTATAAATTTCAACGTCATTAAAAGCAATATTTCCAGCATTTAATTCTGTATCAAGTTTTAGATTCAAGGCTGTGTAAAGCATTTTGAGAAATTCCACGCGTGAAACTTTATCTTGCGGACGGAATTTTCCTTCAGCAGAGATGTACGGAACAAGGTCATGCTCTTTTGCAGCAATGATATATTTGCTGTCCCACCAGCCTATACCGGTATCTGGAAATGGTCTTTTTGCTGTTTGATCTACTTCCTGAGTTGGGATTCTCAGCGCTTTGACCAAAAAGGCAATTGTTTCTGAGCGTGTTATATTGTCATCAGGCCTGAACAGATTTTTAGCTGATTGTTTTTCGCCAATGGTCTTGATATTTTCTGTTGGAATTATATTGATGAGTTTTGCGTAGGTGATTGTTTCTTTTGCCCAGTGGTTTTGAGCAATGTCAGCGAAAGACTCATTTAGACCGCGGTTCCAAGATGTCATAAAACGTACTTTTTCTTCAATATTTCCGGCAATTGTAATAAAGCGCTTTTTCTTTTGATATTCTGTTTCACGAGCCCGATATGCTCCGCCGCCGTCTTTACTTACTTTATTATATTCATTCTCGTCAGAAACGCATGGATCAGTTCCCATCAAAAATTCCTCAATATTTGCGAGATTATCATTATCAGGGTCAGAAAGCGCGTCGTCTGCACTTTGGTCTATACATGAATATGTTTCTTCCCACCAGTTTGGTAGCCCATCGTTGTCAGAGTCTGAATCATTGCCTGAGTTATTTGCACAAGGATCTGTATCTGCTTGATATTCCTCAATATTTGTGACTCCATCTTGGTCAGGATCATTATTTGCATCATTTTGATTTGGTTTTAAACAGGTGTAAAGTGCTTCCCAGTCATCGGGCATGCCGTCATTATCAATATCATTATCTATTGTTCCGAAGGTCGCGCAAGTTGCGCCGCTGTATCCAGTGTCGCATATGCATTTTCTCCAATTAGCTTCCCAAGTTAGATGGTGTTTTTGCAAGTCGCAAGTGCCTTTTTTGTGCTGAGTACCATGATTGCTACATTCGGTTCGTCTAGTTTGTTCTTGATTGGCTGTGCAATGTATACATGTATTTTGACTCACTCTTTCAATAGTTGCCCATCCTGTACAATTGGTATCGGATTTTTTTGTACCTGTTTGCCGCCATTTGTTATTTGTGTCGCATTGTGTGTCAACCCAGTTATAATTTTCATCTGTGCAGTTTCCCCAAGTCGGATCAATATTTTCGCAAGTGGTACCTATGTATCCGCTGTCACATGCGCACGGACTCCATCTTGGATCCCAAGTTAGATTAGATTTTGCTAGGTCGCAAGCGCCATTTTTATATCTTGAACCGTGGCGACTGCATCCGTCTATGTCAATGCGTTGGTCATTTCCGGTACAATAATCGCATGCCACATCGCTATGGCGGTGTACGAATTTTTGACCAGTGCATCCAGCATTCACTTTCTTGGTTCCTTTTTGCTGCCATTTATTATGCTTTTCGCACTTGTCGTTTGTCCAAGTGTATTTGTCTGCTGTGCAATTTCCCCATGCTGGATCATTATTTGCACAGCTCGCTCCGCTGTATCCATCCTCGCATACGCAAGCACCCCAAGTTGTTTCCCAGGTTAAATTGTGTTTTGTGTCACAAGTACCATTTTTATATTTTGTTCCGTGGTTATTACATTCGTCTTTATTTGCTTGCTGCTGATTTGTGGTGCAATATGTGCATACTTCTTGGCTTATTTTTTCTTTTAGATTGTCACCTGTGCAATTGACGCCAGCTTTCTTTGTTCCTTGTTTTGTCCATTTGTTACTCGTTTCACAGCGGAGATTTTGCCAAGTGTAGTCATTGTCAGTACAATTTGGCGTTACTTCTGGATAAATAAAGGTTTGTCCTCCGCAAAAAGCCCGATCGAGTCTTTGTTCAACCGGTTGATTTTCATCATTTGGGTAATCAGAGGTAAGGACCCAAGTATGAATGGCAATGTTTCCTGCCCCATAGCTAGAAAGGTCAATCTCTTTGACAGCCACGCCATTGATTATTTCGTTTTTAGTTGCAAAATTCCATTGAATGTCAGATTGATTTGTGTTTTTCCAAGTTGGAAATCCGACTTTATCGACATTTTCGCTTATACCCTTGACTGTTATATTAACTTTATTGGCGATTCTGCTAAAAACAGTAAGATTATTTGCATCATTGCAAGTTGGTTTATACTTAGTTTGAGAAACGCAAAGTCCTGTATCTGGGTTGCAACTTTGGCTTTCACAAGCTTTATCTAGCTTCCAAATATAAGCTTCTCTATCGGTAAATCCGGCAAGATAAGATAAGTCGCATACATTGCTATTATTTCCTACGCATTCATGATCATCATCATGTGCATTGTTGTATGTACATTCATTTTCAAATTCTTTTTCACCGTTATTCAATAACTTCCATCTGTTTCTATAACAATTATTTTCGGCAAGTGTATCATTTTTTGCGCAGGCATAAGCCTTAATTCTATACTCACCGATATCATCTGCCGACGAGTTAATTTCTCTGTCGATCGAGAAACCATAATAACCGGTTTTATCGGGGCTATATAAATTGGCGATGGTTTTTATATCTTTTAATAAGCTATTGTTATCGACGCTGTATATATCGATTTTTATAGATGGTTTCCAATTTGCGTCACTAGGATCTCTTGCCACTCCATTAATTTGATTCGGCGCAACATACACAAGCTCCCCATACTGGCTATCACCCACTGCCTCTCCAGCCATTGGCCTCCATAGCAGATTAAAACTACCAAAAACCAGTGCCAGCAAAACTGGAATGACATTATATTTTGATGAGAAAAGTTTTTTTATGTTCATGTTTTATTTATTTTTTCATATTATTTTAGCATAAAGATAACCTTAGAACAATAGAATTTTGCCTCGCTTATCGCAATCAATTTCGCTACAATAATCATGCTTTACTTTTTGTAATCATGGCACAAGATTCCTTATCAGGACTGAAAATCGCGCTGGCTCAAGATTGGCTCACCAATCAAGGTGGAGCAGAGCGTGTTCTTTATTCTTTGCATAAGCTTTTTCCAGAAGCTCCGATCTATACCACTGTTTATGATCGAGCAAAAACACCACTTTTTCAGAATTGCGAAATTCACACTTCTTATTTGCAAAATTGGCCGTTATCAAAAAAGCATCAGTTTTATCCGCATATGAGGCCTCGTGCTATTGAGCAATTAGATTTTAGAGGTTTTGACATTGTGATATCAACATCGTCTGCTGAGATGAAGGGCATCATCACCAAACCTGAAACAATGCATATTAGTTATTTGCATACGCCAACTCGATATTACTGGGATCAGTATCATGAGTATTTTGATCGTTTGGAGTTTGGCCTTCTAAATCCGATGGTTCGCCTTGTGATGCCAATGCTTATTCATAAATTAAGGCAATGGGACTTTCTTGCAGCGCAGAGGCCTGATTATCTTCTTGCGAACTCGCATAATTCTGCGAATCGTGTAACTAAATATTATCGTCGGGAAGCTGAGGTAATATATCCACCTATTCAGACTGAAATTTTTAAGAAAGCTGCTGAAGAAGTAAAAAAACAAGATTATTTTATTTATTTCTCTCGCCTTAATCCATACAAAAGAGCTGATTTGGCTGTCTTGGCTTGCGCAAAACTGAATTTGCCGCTAAAGGTTATTGGCGTCGGGCCTGAGCTTCCTAGACTAAAAAATTTAGCTGGGCATAAAACTGAGTTTCTAGGTTGGGTGTCCGATGATAAACTGCCAGAATTAGTTGCTGGTGCGCGTGCTTTTATTTTTCCAGCACTTGAGGATTTTGGCATAGTGCCTTTGGAAGCTGCGGCTGCCGGAGTTCCGACTATTGCTTTTGGGCAAGGCGGCTCTCTGGAAACTGTTAAAAAGGGTGTGTCAGGTGAATTTTTCTATGAGCAAAGTGTGGATGCAGTTGTGGAAGTGTTATCAAATTTTGATTCTAATAAGTATTCGAAGGAGGCAATGCAAAAGTGGGCAGATGAATTTAGCGAAGAGATTTTTCAAAAAAAGTTTAAAGATATGGTGGCTAGAAAATGGGATGAATGGTGCAATAAGAAACGGCTATAATTTTATATACAATGATTTTTGATTTTCTTAAGAAAACCAACCGACGCATTGATCCAAAAAAACCTCGTATTTTGGTGGCCATGTCAGGCGGAGTTGACAGCTCTGTTACTTTGGCAACATTGATCAAGCAAGGTTATGATTGCGTGGCAGTGCATATGAATCTTTGGCGCGAGCCACCAGCTGATGGTTCGGAATGCGTTGCAGTTAAGGATTTGATTAGCGCTAGACAGACAGCCAATGATTTTGGCGTACCGTTTTATGTGGTTAATTTTGAAAAGCCTTTTAAGAAACAGGTTGTAGATAGATTTTTATTTGATTATAAAAGCGGCATCACCCCTAATCCTTGTGCTATTTGCAACAGAGAAATTAAATTCGGATTACTGTTGGAAAAAATGAAAGCTCTTGGTTGTTCTAAATTGGCTACAGGACATTATGCTCGTATTTTTGAGAAAAATGGTATTTATGAACTTTGGTCTGGAATTGATAAAACTCGAGATCAGAGCTATTTTCTCTATCATTTAACGCAGGAAAAGCTTAAGTATATTTTGTTTCCGCTTGGTAATCAGGCAAAGATTGAAACCAAGAAGCAAGCAAAGGAATTCAGTTTGGATAAAGTAATGGAGCGAGATGAGTCTCGCGGCGCTTGTTTTTATCGCGAGAAAGACGATGGTCCATTTTTGAAGCGACATTTAAATGCGGCTGAGCTTAAAAGCGGCAAGATTGTTATGGCTTCAGGCGAAAAAATAGGTGAGCATCAAGGTTTACCTCTTTATACGATTGGGCAAAGAGAGGGGATTGGCATTGGCGGTTTAGCCGAGCCTTATTATGTTATTGGAAAAAATATTGAGACAAATGAGCTTATTGTAGGTATGGACAAGGACGCCTGGCAAAAAGGATTTATATTGCAGGATTTATCTTGGATAGCTGGTGAGTCACCGAAATTTCCGTGCGAATCTTTAGTTCGCATTCGTTATCAGGGACAGCTTTGCGAATGCGAGATCAGCGGGATTAGCAATGATGAGATTAGTGTGAAGTTTATGAAAAAGCAACGGGCTGTTACTCCAGGGCAGGTTGCGGTTTTTTATAAAGAAATTAATGATGGAGACTTAATGGTTTTTGGCGGCGGAGTAATCAAAGCAAATAATACAATAAAATAATAAAGTTTGCTTGACAAGTTTTCTGTCCTCTGGTATAAATGTAACCTTATTTTTGGTTTAATCGAAACGAGAAAATTTTTTGATAATTGCGTCAAATTTATTACAACACAATGCCATTGACAATGACGCAAACCTCCATTAGTCTAAGAATAATTTTATGCACTTTTAATATCAATCAAGATGGTTGTTACAAATTCCTCCACTATTGACCTAAAAAATATAGCCTCGGAAATTTTCAAGGTTTTAACTGAGAAAGAGCAGGCTGTCATTTCTCAGCGCTTTAACCTTAATGGCAAGGGCAAGAGAACGCTGAATTATATTGGTCAGCAATATACTGTTACTCGTGAGCGCATCAGACAAATCGAAGCTGTCGCTTTGGTAAAGCTTCGTCGTACAATGAAAAATACACAGATCAAATCGATTGTTGATATTGCTCATAATGTACTTCGCGAACATGGTGGTTTATTGATTGAAAGTAAATTAGTTTCTGCTGTTTTACAAAGAATTGGCGGGCAAATATCTGATATTGATGGAAATTTTATCAGAGTAGCTTTGACTGTTGACGGTGACACTCGCCAGATTTTTGATCGTATGCGTGTTCGTACATGCTGGTCTTTTAATGAAATTGATAAGAAGCTGGTGTTGAGGATAGGTGATGCTGTGGTGACTGTTTTAAAGAAGAACAAGGATGCAATGTCTGCAGATAAGCTGATTTCTGGCGTTGTTAAGTTTTTGGCTGAAAGAAAAATTCAAGTTGAGAGTCAGCTCATTACTTCTGCGGTAGATGTTGATACTCGTTTGGCTACTTTGGATGGTAAAGTTGGTTTGATGGAATGGCGCAGTATTCACCCGCGTGCATTACGCGACAAAGCCTATATTGTTTTGAAGCGTGCGAATAAACCCATGCACTTTACAGAGATCACCAACACAATTATTGCGGCTAATTTTGACAGAAAGGCGGTTCGTAATCCAGCTGTCCATAATGAGCTGATTCGTTCTGAGAAATTTGTGTTAGTTGGGCGTGGGCTTTACGGTTTGCGCGAGTGGGGTCCTGAGGGAGGTATAGTGCCGGATGTATTGGCTCGTATTGTCAAGAATGCAAAGAAGCCACTTACTCGCGATGAAATAATAGAGGCAACGCTTTTGCAACGTAGTGTTAAGGAAGCTACTGTGATGTTGAATTTGCAAAAGCACAAGAATATTAAGAAAAACCCTGATAATACTTATTCCTGGAAGGACTGATATAAAGCTGCAAGCTGATAACTGAAAATTGACAGCCGAAAAAGGACGCTATTCAAAAACCCTCGCTAAGAGGGTTTTTGCTTTCCAAGCTTCTTCACTGTTTTTTGGAACTCATTACCCTTTTCATTAAAGTCTTTCCAAAGCGTGTATGAAGGCGACGCGCAAGATAATAAGACAAAGGAACTTGATTTAACGTTTTTATAAATCCATTTAATAGCCTCATTCATTGAGTTTGTTATTAACTTTTCTGGAACAAAATCAGCCTTATATTTTAAAATCGTTTTCCAAATTCGTTCGCCTGAATCAGGGAATAAAACTATATATTTGATGCGTCGCTTGATTATTTCTTTTGCCAAAGCGCTGAAGTTAAGTTTGCGATCAGTTCCGCCTAAAAGCAGCGCGCTGATTTTTTCTTTTTTAAAGGTTTCAAGTGCAGCCATGGTTGATTCAGGAGTTGTTGAGATCGCATCGTCAATAAAAGTGATTCCATCAAATTTGCCAATGATTTCAAGGCGGTGTTTTAAAGGCTTGAAGCTGGAAACTGCCTGGTCTATGACTTTGCTGTTTATGCCAAAACTTTTTGCAACTGTAGCGGCAAGCGCTGTATTTTGTTGATTGTGCGAACCGATTAACTGTGAGTTTTTCAGTATTCTATAATTGGAACAATTAACAGCTATCTTTTGAGCAATTCAAAAAGGGATCAACCCAGATAAGCCTAAATTTTTATCCAAAATTTCAAGCATTGGTTTCCCTATATTTCCAGCCAGCTCGACACTCAAATTTGCCTTTTTCAGGATTGAATAAATAAGGGAAGCTGTTGTTGACTTGCCCTTTGAGCCTGTAATGCCAACAATTCTGCCCCTGAAGTTGGACATGAAAATATTTGTCGCGGCCGTGATCTTCGCGCCTTGATTTTTCATCTCTTTCAGAATTGGCTTGTATATTGAAAAACCTGCTGATCTTATTATCATTGTGTCTTTGTCGCAGGCGTCCACCGCTTTAGCGAAATTATTACCAATAAACTTCTTACTTATCAGACGTTCATTTTTCACATCAATCTTTTTTTCGTCTGCAATAATTATTTTTCCTGAATACTTATTTTTTATGAGCCAGTTTAAGGTCGCTTGCCCTTCAAGCCCAAAGCCGAGGAGCACTATTTTACTTTGTTTCAAAGTTTGCAACTTATGAGGTTTATTATTAGTTTCTGGTAGCTTAAAACTGGCAGCTGGCAATTTGCCAGTGGATTTTTTTGGAATAAGTTTTACATTTCCTTGCGATATGCGTGACTTCTTTCGTTTTTCTGCCATAAATCAGGATTTTTGGAGTTCAGATAAAATGCAATTGCTAATTTCTTGCGGTATCAAGTGCTCGTTGCTGATCGTCAGAAGCTCTTTTTGCGTTTGTTTCAGATCAAAATTTGGATTAGCCATTAAAAATTCTTCAAAAATTGCAGTGATGGCCGTCTCATTTAGGCTTTCTCCTTCCCGTTCAGTGGCGTTGCCGATAGCACATGCCACTTCTATTGGCTCGCCAACGCAATCAAATGGCTTGTGATCACCAATGCCAAGAAGCTCACGCCACAATTGGCTTAAGTTATCATCTAGAAACGGGTTGCTTCCAAAAAGTTCAGCTACTTTTGGAATTTCAATCCATGCTGAAAGCATAGCAAAAACAAAAGCGCATTTTGCGCATTTTCCGCACCAGCCAGTGCTGCGCTTTGCAGGGTCAAGTTTGAAATTATTATTGCAAGAGGCAAAAATCCTCCAAAAGTCCTGAGCATTTTCAACAAATATTTTAGAAATATGATATTCGGAAAATGGTCTTAGCAAAGAAAAATAAAATATGTCTGGCCTAACTTCTTTCCGCACTAAGTCGGCGAAGATTTTTTCAAACTCAAATGATTTTGACCATTGATGGTTGATCGGCAAGTCTTTCCAAACTAGATTATTGGTGCTGGCAGTCCGCTCATTGGAAAAAATAATGTGCGTGTAATTTTTCTCAACTGCTGTCAAAACAGCTAGAGCAGATATTATTGCGCTAATTGGCACATGACCGTTTAATCCGTCTTTTTGATTTAGCTCGAGCAGTTTTGGATCGATTTCTCGTCTAATTCCTAAGAGTTCTTTTTGCAAGACGGCGCTTGTATCTATAATTGGCTTTTCAGGTTTCGCGGCAAAAGTCGTGAAATCAAAACCAGCCTTTTTTAAAAGCAAAGCACTTACGATCGAATCTTTGCCCCCGCCTAATGGTAAGAGAATTTTTGGGTTTTGCGATTCTTGCATATCGATTGGTTCATCGCTAATAGGGCTGTTTTCAGAAATCGTGAACTTTGCACGCTCTGCCCAATCTTCAATTCGGTTTTTGTAATGAAATTCAGACATTCCCTGCTTATATAGCAGTTCACAAAATCTTTGTAAATCATGAGTAACAATCCCTGAGTTTACAATCATTTTTTTAGGCGCGGCTGTTTTCCAGTAGCTTACGCCTGCGATAAGGTGAAGTAAGAATAAGGCTTTGTTTGTGGCTTTTTCATCTTGCGGATTTTCAGCGAAAAATCCGTCTGGAAAATAAAACTTTTCACAAAAATGCTCGGCATCATCAAGAGCATAGTAAAGAGACACTTGATTGTTTTTACGATCAAGCTCGTATTTTTCAAAAACAAATGTTTGAAATTGGTCTTTCATGGCGATAATTTAAAAAGTTTAATGAATTAGTTTTTTTGATTGTTATTTCTTGACACTCAAACAACGATATAATATCACAATCGGCATATCAACATAAAACTAAACTGATTAACCAAGTAAGGCATGAGAAATATCGTAAAATAAATTTATTATATATTTTTAGCTATTTATTTGAATAAGTCCTTCCCAGAAAAAATTAAAAAAGTTATAATACGGTTGACGAATATTAAATATGAAAAATTGAAGTATATTAGCTTATTCAGTAGTGCCGGCGTTGGCTGTTACGGATTTTCTCAAGAGGGATTTGACTGTATTGCAACAGTTGAAATTATCGGCAGGCGCTTGGACATACAAAAGCATAATAATAAATGTCTATATTCAAGCGGATATATTTTGGGAGATATAACCGAAAAGGCCACAAAAGAAAAAATATTTTTAGAGATAGATCTTTGGAGATCCAAACAGGGTATAAAAGAGGTAGATGTTGTTTTGGCGACCCCTCCTTGTCAAGGTATGTCCGTTGCAAACCACAAAAAGAAGAATGAACTTGCAAGAAATTCTTTGGTTGTTGAGTCAATAGAACTCATAGAGAATATAAGGCCAAAAGTATTTATTTTTGAGAATGTAAGAGCATTTCTTACAACTCAGTGTGTTGATGCTGATGGAAAACAAAAGCCGATCAGGGAGGTGATAGAAACTAATCTTGGTGGGAGGTATAATATACATTATCAAATTATCAATTTCAAGGATTATGGCAATCCATCAAGCAGAACTCGAACTCTTGTAATAGGAGTAAGGAAAGATATGAAAGAGATTACTCCTTTTGATCTCATGCCTACAATAAAGGACGGAGGATCCCTTAGAAGTGCTATTGGAGATCTCCGGTCTTTAAAAAAAATGGGGGAAATTGATAATACGGATATTTATCACAATTTTCGTCCGTATTCAGAGCATATGCTCACTTGGATAGAGAAAGTTAAGGAAGGCCAGTCTGCATTTGATAATGAAGATCCAAATCGTCGTCCGCATCAAATTAAGAATGGAAAAATTATTCCTAATGAGAATAAAAACGGGGATAAGTACTCTAGGTGTTTTTGGGATAAGGCTGCTCCTTGCATACATACGCGCAACGATATATTATCCAGCCAGTCGACTATTCACCCAAAAGATAATAGAGTGTTGAGCATCAGAGAACTAATGCGCGTGATGTCGATTCCTGATTCATTTAAGTGGGTTGGAAATCCTTTCGAAGAACTAAATAAGCTCGAAGAAAGTGAAAAAAGAAAAATTTTAAAAAAAGAAGAAATAAATATTCGGCAGTCCATAGGAGAAGCCGTGCCTACAGTAATATTTAAGAGTATAGCAAAAAATATCAGTACAAAATTTGCATTTCTTGGAAAGAGTGAGCTGCAAATTAAAAGATTAATTGAAAAAAATAAGCTAGGAGACATAGAGTATCTTAAGCGGTTTCTTCGGGATAACCTAGAAAATTTTAGTTATCCAGAATTAGCGAAGATAATAGAACTTTCGAATGCTCGGCGCCTTAAACACGCGGCGTATTACACTCGTCAAGATATATGTTTTACGATGATCAAGGATTTACCTGATGCATCAAAGTTTGATAGGCTATCTATACTTGAGCCATCTGTTGGGGCTGGGAATTTTATTCCCCTCCTCATAGAGAAATATAAGAATGTAAGAGCCGTTGAGATTGACGTTATTGAGATAGATAAGGATGCAATAGAGATCCTCGAATTGTTATTGAAGAAAATTCCAATAACAAGAAATTTCAGAATTAATTTAGTCAATGCTGATTTTTTGCTATATGGAGAAGCAAATTCGTTTAATCAATTGAAACGATACGATATTGTTATTGGGAATCCCCCATTTGGAAATATATCAGTAGATAAGGATTTCCTTAAGCAGTATAAGGCAAATAAATACAATCAGGATACAAATAACGTTTTTTCGTTTTTTTTAGAGAAAGCGATTCAATTAGGCGATACTGTTGGATTAATTATTCCTAAGAGTTTTTTATCTGCCCCAGAATTTAATAAAACTCGAGAATTGGTTTCCAATTGCGCCATCGAAAAAATTACGGATTATGGAGAAAAAGGATTTAATGGAGTGAAAATAGAAACGATAGGCCTTATAATTAACACGCAGAATAAAGGTAACAGAATTTTGGTTGAGTCATATGTAAAAAATGATATAAGCTACAAAAAACAAGACTATATCTGTTCAAAAGAATTTCCCTATTGGCTAGTTTATAGAAATGAATTTTTTGATTCTATCGCAAAGAGGCTTAGATTTAATATATTCATTTCTTATAGAGACAGGCAGATAACAAAAAAGATAACACAAAATAAGGGGAAAATTCGCGTGTTAAAATCAAGGAACATCGGAAGTAATAAAATAGTTGATATTCAAAATTATGATTCTTATGTCGATTCCGTTGAGGGATTGTCTATATCAAGATTCATCAACAAAGAAAGCATCTTGGTGCCGAATTTAACATATGCCCCGAGAGCCTCATTTTTGCCCAAGAATACAATTATAGACGGCTCAGTTGCAGTTCTTACGTTAAAAACTAATGACTTAAGAATATCAGAGAAAGATCTCGAGTATTTTGCGACAGAAGAATTTACCGAATTTTATAAGATAGCTAGGAATAATGGCACAAGATCGTTGAACATAGATAATAATTCGGTGTTTTTCTTTGGAATCAGGAAATATCCTAAAGAGTAGAAAGCGTTCTCTTTATTTGGCCGAGAGAACTATTTTCAGTTAGATTCCAATGAAAACGGGCGTTGATAATTTTTATAAATGTTTTTAAATCATAAAAGTGGTCACAATCATTGATGGATATCGATATTTGTTCAAGCTTTTTTTGTAAACAAATGATTTGAAAAGTCTGATTTATAATTTTAGTGTTCGCTTCAGCATGAGCAAGCGAAAGATGCTGTCCTGGCGTTAATGAAATTAGATTTTCCCTAGAGAGAGAAAATTGCGGATAAGAATGGCGAGGCAGGATGTGATGTACATGCACGCCGCTATTTGGAATATACGCATAATTTACGTCCTTTATCTCGCTATCATTGCCATGTTTTGTTTTGACGGCATTTTTAACCTTTTGCAAAAAAGTTTCAACGACACCGCTCTGTTCAATATCAGATAATATTTGTTTACGATATTGCTGGCGAGTCATACCTATCGGCATATCTCTATCTCTGAAGTTTGCGCGATTATAAATTAGAAAAGAATATGGGCATGGACCTCTCGTGATATTCGATGCGTCTTCACCGGGAATACGATGTTTGTAGCAATAAACATTAAAAATTTTATTGAATACTCGATACGTATGGCGCCTATCCTCTCCTTTTATGGCAGTATGTATTTTGGCCCAGTTCCAATAAGCCTCCTTTGCCTGTAGATAATTGTCTTGATTTTGTGTTTGTCTATATTTTTCAAAAGGGCCGCCAAGCCCATTATCGAAAATTAGTTTTTCAGTATATTCGCATAGAAATTTTGCCGCATTAAAATCATTAATTGCAATAAAGTTAAGTGCGTCGACATCCTCTACCAGGTATTTTTTTGGCCTTTCGGCAACTTGTTTTAATATGCCAGAAAAAGCAAGTACACCTAACTGATAAGAGCTAACCTTATTATATTCGTTTTCCGCATTGTTTTGAGGTGCTTTTGAAAAATAATCTCTCATCAAAGAATTAAACAATTTAGATTCCCTCAGATCTTTATCTGCGAAAATTTTTCTAGGGTTATTTTCTATTAGGCTCAAAATGATATGCGAAACGCACCAGATTAGATCTGGCGTTATTTTTTGTTCATAGTGAACGCCAACGCAAGGAGTTTTAATGAGATTTTTCCCTGCGAAATATTCGTTAAAATTCATAGAAATTTTAGCTAAGTCGTTGATAGAATATCATAAAAACGTAAAAAATTTAAGAAATAAATTTTTAGAATTCAACAATTAACTTGATTAGCACTCGTCAATGGAAAGTGCTAAGAAAGTATTGACTTTTATTTTTGGCACTATAAAATAGTAAGTGCTAAATGAGAATTTTTCATTTTTAACCTTTTATATCATGTCAAAAATTATAGGTATTGATTTGGGTACTACAAACAGCGCTGTTGCTGTTATGGAAGGCGGCAAGGCTGTTATTATTCCAAACGCAGAAGGCGATCGTACTACGCCGTCTATTGTTGCCATAAAAAATGGCGAGCGGCTTGTTGGTGTTATTGCTAAGCGGCAAGCAGTGGTGAATTACAAAAATACAATTTATTCAGCTAAGCGTTTTATTGGGCACAAGTATTCTGAGGTTGAGGATGATGTGAAGAAAATGTCGTTTGAAATTTCAAAAGGTAAGGATGGCGCCGCAATGATCACGCTTAATGGCAAGGAGATGCGTCCGGCAGAGATTTCAGCTATGGTTTTGCAGAAGTTAAAGGCTGATGCAGAAAGATACTTGGGGCAAGAAGTCAGAGAAGCGGTGATTACCGTGCCTGCCTATTTCAATGATTCTCAGCGTCAAGCTACCAAAGATGCCGGCAAAATTGCTGGCTTAGATGTTAAGCGCATTATAAACGAGCCAACTGCCGCGGCTTTGGCCTATGGCTTGGATAAGAAAAAAGAAGAAAAAATAGCTGTGTATGATTATGGCGGCGGTACGTTTGATATTTCAATACTTGAGCTGTCAGGGGATGGCACCTTTGAGGTGCTTTCTACAAATGGGGATACACATTTAGGCGGTGATGATATGGATCTTGCCTTGGTTGATTATTTGTTAAATGAGTTTAAGAAAGACAGTGGTATTGATTTGAGCAAGGACCAAAGCGCTATTCAGAGACTTCGTGATGAGGCTGAAAAGGCCAAAAAAGAGCTTTCTGCAAAAACCGAGGTTGAGGTAAATATTCCGTTTATTACAATGAAAGATGGCGCGCCATCGCACTTACTTATCAAAATAACTCGTGCTAAGTTTGAGGAGCTGATTGCTGACTTGGTTAAGCGCTCAATTGAGCCATGCAAGAAGGTTATCAAGGACGCAAAGCTTAAAGTAACTGATATTGATGAAGTATTGCTTGTGGGCGGCGCGACTCGCATTCCGCTTATTCAGCAAGAGGTTGAGAAGTTTTTTGGTAAAAAGCCGAATCAAAGCATAAATCCTGATGAGGTTGTTGCGCTTGGTGCGGCTATCCAAGGAGGCGTGTTAACCGGTGATGTAAAAGATGTTTTGCTACTTGATGTTACGCCTTTGTCATTGGGAATTGAAACGCTAGGTGGCGTGGCTACCAAGCTTATAGAGCGCAATACTACTGTGCCTGTTAAAAAGTCGCAGATTTTTTCTACTGCAGCGGATAATCAGCCAAGTGTTGAAATTCATGTTGTTCAAGGTGAGCGTGAAATGGCAGCAGATAATAAGTCGCTTGGAAGATTTATTTTGGATGGTATTCCACCGGCTCCGCGCGGTATGCCGCAGATTGAGGTGACATTTGATATAGATGCTAATGGTATTTTGAATGTGACTGCGCATGACAAGGGGACTGGCAAGCAACAGAAAATAACTATTCGTGGTTCTTCTGGAATTTCTGAAGATGAAGTAAAACGTATGCAAGAGGAAGCTCAAAAGCATGCTGATGAAGATAAACAGAAGCGTGAAAAAGTAGATGTGCGCAATACTGCGGATTCGCTGATCTTTCAGTCAGAAAAAGCCTTGAGAGAAGAAGGCGATAAAGTGAAAGATGAGTCTTTGAAGAAAAATATCGAGGAAAAGATCAAGGATTTGCGCGATATTTTGGCCAAGTCTGATTCAACTGTTGATGAGATCAAGAAAGGCACCGAGGCTTTATCTTTGGAAATACAAAAGATTGGTGAAGCTATTTATAAGGCTGAACAAGAGACTCAGTCTGATAAGAAAGATGAAAGTGGCGATGACAAAGACGATAAAAAGGAGAAGAAAAAAAAGGATTCAAAGACAGAAGAGGCTGAAGTTGTAGATGACGATAAATAATTTTTAATTTTTTAAACCAATTGTTATGGAAAAGTGTACATGTTCTTCCTGCGACTGTTCTTCCTGTAATTGTTCTTCTCGCGGATGCAAGATAATGCACCATATAATAGTAATCATCATAGCTATTGCAGCTGGTTTAGCCGGAAGCTATATCGGGCAGAATGGTTTTTATGATAAGCCTGATGCAAGAGTGTCGCAAGCCAAGAAAGAGACAATCAAAGAAGTTTTGCCAGAGAGCGCAATTACAGAGGTAGCTGACAAAATGAAGCTAAGCGTTGTTTCTGTTGTTGCCACTAAAGAGCTGAAATATGTTATGAACGATCCATACAATTTTTTCTTCCAAAATCCATTGTTTGAAAACGATCCATTTTTTGAAAGGTTTTTTGGTAACAAAAGCCAAAATGAGCAGCCAGAGCAGAAAAATTCGCCTGAGCCGCAAGTTCGCGAAGAGAAAAGACAAGTTGCTGCGGGCACAGGTTTTGTGATTTCAAAAGATGGACTGATTCTTACGAATAAGCACGTAGTTTCTGATCCTGAGGCTGAATACACTGTTTTATTTGCAGACAGTTCTGAATATAAGGCCGAGGTTGTTACTCGCGATCCATCTAACGATATAGCAATTATACGTATTACCAATGCCAAAAAGAATCAGGAATTCAAGCCAGCAGAATTGATTGCAAATAAGGATGAGGTTAATGTTGGCCAAATGGTTATTGCTATTGGAAATGCGCTTGGGCAGTTTGACAATACTGTTACTGTTGGCGTGATTTCTGCAAAGGGTCGCGATTTGGTGGCTGGCGATGGTTCAACAGGTGGATCTGAAAAGTTAAGTAAGCTTTTGCAAACCGATGCAGCTATTAATCCAGGTAATTCTGGCGGTCCGCTTGTTTCTTTGTCTGGAAAAGTTTTGGGCGTAAACACAGCAGTAGCTGGAGGAGCGCAAGGCATTGGTTTTGCAATACCTGTTGATCAGCAGCGCATAGACACAATTTTGAAGCAAATCAAAGAGCATGGCAAAATTATCAGACCATTTTTAGGTATCCGCTACCAGCGCATTACCCCGGAGCTGAATCAAGAAGTAAATCTTGGCGTTGACCATGGTGCTTGGGTCAAGGGTGACAATGATTTGCCAGCTGTAATTGCAAATACTCCTGCGGCAAAAGCAGGCCTGAAAAGCGGTGATATTGTTTTAATGTAGCGAGAACTCCCCATGCGTAAGCTTGGGGATGAGAGCAAAATCCTGTATCTTCCCATGCTAAAATAATGGTATGAAACTCATTAAATCAGCACATACCATTTACAAGACGCAGTATCACATAGTCTTTACT
>JAPLVM010000024.1 GCA_026397115.1 Patescibacteria group bacterium | reverse complement strand
ATAGGGGGGACTAAGGGGGGTACTTTTTTGCATATGCTCAATAATTCTAGGTACCAGTTCTTCGTATTCTTGCTTGGTATATTGCTTGTTGAGGATCGAATATTCTTGATTATGTACATAGTGGCAACCGAAACAATCATTACAGCTTGGAAATGTATAATTTGAATAAAGAATATTGCTCGCAGTCCATGGAAGATAGGAAAAAATTGAATTATAAGTGTTATTGCCCGTTGCTACGACCTCATAGCTTAACTCGGTGCTTGGATATACAGCGTAGCCATCCATTGTATCTTTTCCGCCATTTCCATAGGATACAAATTTACAATCCTCGCTATTTGTTAATTCAAAGCACATTTTACAGTTTTTTGTGTTAAATATCTGATCACCGATGCAATCTGCGTTGTTATACCCATTAATGAATTTGCGTACTGCCGATTGCTTTAGAGCAGAAAGCTCAGAATGAATTTTCTTGTTTTCTGAATAATCAGCGAGGTTAATTTCACGCATGATTTTTTGATATTCTTCGCGATTATATTTCTGATTTCTTACGCAATACGATTTATTGTTTAAATTTGAGCAGAGGAAGCAATTTGAGCATGATTGGCAATTGTAAAGAAATTTACCGTTATTGCAGTTCGCGCAGTTCTGTGAATACATTAAGTCATAATTTCCGATGCAATCTACGCATTCATAGCAAATTTCGCTATTACGAATAGCAAGCCCATCTATAATATTTTTTGAATTGTTTATTGAGCTACCGTAAAGGCAATCTTCGTCTGCCAAAGCGGCGAATATTAAATAGCAGTTTTTTAAATCGCCTGTATGATTTGTAAAATCTGAATTTTCTAAATTATCGCCATGCTCAATGGCAACTTTTGGCGCTTGTTTTGATAGCCGTTGATAATTTTCAGTAAAGGTTTTATTGAAATCAAATTCAATTGAGAAATTGGATAAATCTATTTCTTCGCTCCACCAGCATTCACGACAATAAACCGTAAATTTTTTATCTGGGGCGTATATTGAAATAATGCTTTTTTGGCATCGGTCGCAGGTTCTTTTATAAATTGTTCTTTCGTTACGAAAGCTAATTCTGCGCTTTTGTCTGCAATCGGGACACAGTGTCGGCGGTGGAATTTGAAATTTTTTGCCATTGAAAATAGGCGAGACTTTGTCGTAGAAAAGTAAATCATCTGGCGTGATTTCAAATTGCGATTGGCACTTGGAGCATATATTCATTGACTTGGGCTTTAATTTATCAAGCCAATCTTATCTTATTCTCATCAATTTTTAAAACGCTTATCCCAGCAGCAACCAGCCAAAAAATAATTGCTAAATCATTTCGCCAAAACGGCGTGTCAACTACGCCGTGTATAAGTATTGTTAAAAACGCGCAGAAAAGCGGTATAGCGAGTGCCTCGCGCCTATTTGTCCAGAGAATTTTTAATGCGGCAATGACTATTATTATTGCGCCAATTATGCCGATAAGTCCTGTTTGCAGCCAGAACGCAAGTGCCAAATTATGCGGTTGCGGATGATTCCACTCAATAGGAATTTTATTTAACGCAGTAGCGGCTTGTGAAATATAGTTTTTTTCAAATTGCCCAGGGCCTATCCCAAAAATTGCGTTATGTTCGCCAAGAAATACAGCCACCCGCCAAATTTCAAGTCTTACAGATGAAGAAGAGCGATTTTTAATATCTAACATCTGGGCGAATTTTGCAGTGCGTGATTCATAAAACACTAAAAATGATGCGCCAAGGAGTGCTAAAACTAAAATTCCTATCTTAATTTTAACTGAATATTTGGCAGAAAATAGGCTAATAAATACAGCTCCAAATAAGGCTAAAAGACCGCCATAAGATCTGGTTAAAAGAATTCCGATAGTCAGTACTATTATAATAGTCAGCCTTAATAGGCGTTGCTTATCCTTAAATATGTTAAATAAATGATAAGCCAAGATAGGACCTATTAAAAGCGCGAGTTCATTTGCATTTTGAAACACGCTTGCTAAACGCAAATCAGGTGTGCTTTCTGCGCCGTTTAAAAGCTCATGGAATCCAAATAAACATAATATTGCTGTTGAAACTCCTGCTGCTAAAAATAGCTTGTCAATGAATGTTTTTGGATCTTGAATTTTGGTTGTTACGCAACGGATCATCGCGAGCATTATAATTGGAATGATAATCCATCCTTTCCAAATACCAAGAGCTGACCGCATATCCATTGCCACGAAGATCCCTATTGTTGCGCCGATAAAAACTAGAAATACACCCAAATCCAATAAATCTAGATTTCTTAAGTTGAAAAACCTTAATATATCAAATAGGAAGATTAGAAATGTTATCCCTATAAGAATTTCTAGAACATTAGTTGGCACACCAAATACTGAAAATCTAAGTAAATATGATGGTAACATTAGAAAAATCAGTATTAGTAGCGTTTGCGTTATCTTCATTTGTAGGCGGAAATTTTCCGTATTCTAATGAGAAAGTTTTTTTGTTGCAAATTTTCTTTCTTTGCATAGTGCTTATAGTTTGTTAAAATGACCGTAGAATTTATCTTTTTCAAATACAACAATGGATACCAAATCTGCATTTGCTGAAAATGACTCTGTAAAAAAAGTAAATATGTCATCTTTGGGCGAGCAAGCTCGCATGGTTGGCGGCTCTTTAAAGTCTGCGCTAAATAAAGTTCCAAATGAATTTAAGATTACCGGTGTGGGCGCTGTTTTAGTTTTTATAGGCAGTTTCTTACCATGGTGGTCTATGAGCGCGACTGGGCCGTATGGAAGTACCTATTCAATCAGCGCTTTCAATGATTCTACATTTTTGCTGGGGGTGCTAGTATTTCTTGGCTCTATATTTTCGCTCATCGTTGCGGTTTTTGAGTACATAGGCAAAAGGCCGGCTTTTATCAAAATCCCTCACGCTTTTGTGCAGATGATTGTTGGAAGCGAGATGACATTATTAATGTTGATTGCTTTTTCAATTTTGACTTCACCACGTTTTAGTTCAACTTCTGTTATTGCTTCGCGTATTGAGGCAGGTGTTTCATATGGATTATTCGTTGCACTTATAGGTGCTGTAATGGTTGCGGTTGGTGGTTTTCTTGAGTGGAAAGGCGCAATGTGGCTTGAGAGACTTGGTAAAAAGAAAGATGGCGGGGTTTAAGAATCTAACCATTTTAGTTTTAGATTAATTTTTATTAATTGTAGTTACAATGAGATTGTTTTTTTATGACCCTTTTTTAAAGATAGATCTATTTTTTTTACCAAAAATACGTTAAAATAATATGAAATAAAAAGCGACAAAAGTAACAGCAGAAAATTTATAAAAATATAAAAATGTTAGAAAATTTAAAAACGAAGCCTGCGGATAATCATGAAAAATTGAAAATAAGCCTTTATGATAAATTTTTGCAACAGTGCGCAGAGCAGAGAGAGAGTTCCGAAAGGCAATGGCGTGAATCAATAAATAAAGCGAGAGATGAGGTTTATAAATATATAAAAGTTTCTTCCAGAGAAGAATTAATTGAAAAGACTAAACCTGGTGCGCTTAGTAATTTATATTTTGGATTTTCTCTAAAAAGACCCCAGTTTTGTCTAGGGATTAATTAATAAAGACTGTCTCCATATAGGAAAAAGGAGTAGTATTTTTCGCGCAAAGCAAAAAATAATTAACTCCAATTTCCTATGCAAAAGTATATCTATGACTGCCTAAA
>JAPLVM010000065.1 GCA_026397115.1 Patescibacteria group bacterium | reverse complement strand
GAGGCTTTGTCATCGATACAAGAAGTCCCAGCAATAGAATATCCAGGACAGAAGAGTGGGCAATTGAAGGCAAATACCGTGCCATTTATGCTAAAAATGATCCAGCAAGCTCAGCTAGAAAAAAATCCTCCAGAAAAAGGTCTCGAGGGCTCGAGGCTTGATGAAGATACGGAATACTATGAAAGGCTAGCAAATCTTTTTCCTGAGAAAGATGATGGTAAAGGTGAAAAAAACAACTTACTAGACGAAATTATGCCCAATCTTAAGTTTAATCGTCTTTTTGAAACCGCAGGAAATAGTGACAATGATCCATCACTGTTACTAAAAAATGCGACCGAGCTCAATGTATTAGCCACGGAATATAATATGAAAAATTGGGTAAAAGATCCCGAGAACTCCACTGAATTATTGAGATACATAAACGGGCTTGATTCTTTGTTAGCGAATAATGAAGATGAAACCAGTCAGGAAACTATGAAAGCCATGAAAATTATCAGGGAAATGAGGAATGATTTCACTCAAATATACGAGGCAATTGAGGGTTAAGCTAAAATCCTCAAGCTCAAAATTGTTTAATCATCCAACCCAACCCCGACCTTCGGTCGGGGTTTTGGTTACCCGATAAATTCACCTCCCCGCAATCAAGAACCTCTCCCGAAAATCTCCCATCCTTTTTTTGTCACTCATAAAATCTCTCCTACACTCACCAACATCATCAATACTCAAACACCAATTATCTGCCACGCTTATACTCCGCAAAAATTCATTATTCTCCCCTATTCCCGCCTGCTGTTCAAAACTATATCGCCAAATCTCACCATCACGCTCCTCTATTTTAAACGGCAAACTATATTGCAAAGTCCAGCGCTCAAACTCTCCGGCCTGCAATTTTGTTTCAAAACTAAATATTGTCCAAGAGCCGTCTTGGCTAGTTTGTACCTGATTCAGATCAAGCCCATCAATATGTTTCAGCTCTGAGCCCAAAGGAACATAAACTCGAAAATAAGTATGATTTGTTGCGCGACCCAAAATATCAATTAATGGCTCAAGCCAATCATAATCCTGATAAATCTGAAACTTTCGTCTGATTTCTCTTTCTATATCCGAGTTCCAATTGTGCGTGCGAGTAACAGTCAAGGTATCTGTGATCAAACCGTCTGATCCAATTTGCGTACTTTGGGAAATTTTTTCCGTGATCAATCTATCTGATTTATTGCCACCAATATTGGTGCGAGAAATATGCAAATAATCCTCTTTTTCACTTGGAATATACTGCTGGCCATCCAAACTTAAACTATGCAGAACTGCAGTGGCTTCCAAATCATCGGAAATATACACTTGTATTTTCTTCTCGCTGATAGCTCGCAAGCCAACATCTGCCAGTTCGCGCCAAGCATTGCGGCTAATAATCGCATCTTTTATTTTGTCGATCAGATCAAATAAAACTTTCTTTGGCGTTGTTAAGCCTGCTTCTTTATTTTCAATGAGTTTAACTAGGGGAAAATAATAGTCTTTTGCTGAAAAAGTAGCTTTAAACTCAGGCAATTTGATCGGTCCTGAAATAGCTAGGAGATCACCCAAAATAGTATCAGTAAAAGCGATCACACCATCTACAGTAGGACCGCCTGCCTTTTCGAATAAATTGGCTATCATTTGCGCTGAAGTTGGAAAATCAGGCCAATAATTAGCATCGCGAATTTGAAACTTCTTGGCCACTTTATCTATACCCGGAGGTGGCAAAATATCAGACTGTAGCTGACCATCATAATCATATACATCAGCCGGAGTGATTTTTATCTTGCCATGCGAAGCATCCAAAATAGCCAATGAACCAATAAAGCCACCAGTAGCCCGAATCTCTCCTGAGTTCTGAAATATGAGCAGATAACGCATTGGCCGATCAAGCCCTAATAAACGTAATAATGTACCAGACATTGATTTTGCTTCGTTTAAAGCCGTCATAATTTGTGGCAACTTATCTTTAATAGACCTGATCTGATCTGAATATTTGCTAGGAAGAAGTAAAGGATCAACCCGAGAAATCGCATCTGCTGAAATTGAAATTTCCTCATATATCTCGTCAAGCAACTTACTAATTGCAGCAAGATCAGGATCTGTTTCTTCACTATCATCAAGCAAATCACCTACTGAAATCTTGGATAATATATCAAGCAAGGCAACCGCCTTGGTGCCTGCATTTCCAATATGGCGAGAAAATACCAGCAAGTCATTGCCAGCTTGAAAAAATGAGTAATTGGCAAAATAATTTGGCAGCATTCCAATTTCGCGCAGGTTCGCTTCAATATTATCAAGACGACCTGAAATTGCGCTCAAAACAGAACTTGTCTGCTTCAAATCAGGATTACGAGCAAAATTATCCAAAGTATCCAAGGTTGCTTTTGCCTCTGACTGTACTATTTTCACGGTATTTTTGCCAGCTATCATTGCCCCGAAAATCGCAAAGACAAGCAAAATAATCAACATTTCCAAGGCAAAACCCTGTCTTTTTGCCAAGATTATTGGCAGCTCTGTCCAAGATGGCTTTCTAAAAAAAATTACTGGCAAGGAAAAAACCGGGAGCTTAAATTTGCGTATCTTTGGATAGCGAATGCTCTGAAGCTGCCTAAACAAAACTCTTATCCCGGAGAGGGCAAAAGACATCGAACGGCAAAGCCATTTGAAATGCAAACTTGGCAACTTGAATTTACTAAAGTGATGCTGGAAATTAAACCGCGGCAATTTGAACTTAAATTGCCTCACCAAATTTTTCGTCCTGCTGAGCTCAAAATGGCTTAATTGAGCTGAAATTTTAAACTCAGGAATTTTATTTAATCTAATAGGTTTAGGAGCAATCTTAAAATGAATGATTCTCGAAACCAAAGCAGAAAGCTTAAAACGTATTTTACATAAAAAATTGCTAACTTTAGAAATAGCTGAAGTTAGACGCTTATGTCCGCAATTAATACTTGCGACAATCTTTTGATCAATGTAAATAAATGATCCTAAAACTGCTTTACTAAACCAAATCAGTTTACGACAGATCAATAATACTAATTTCAAAATACCGAAAAACAGACGAGCCGCACCGCGCCAAATCAAATCAAAAATAAATTCCCAAGCCTTCCAAATACCAAAAAGCATCCAAGCCAGTCCTTCTGCAGACTGGATAAACAACCATACAAGACCACGCACAGGCAATCCAAGTACAAGAAAGAGTGCATCTCCAGCTTGCTCTATGCGCGAGGCAAACTTTTGCCAAAAATTACGTGTTAAAAAACGCTCTAATTTTTTGCCAATAGAACCCAGATCTTTATAAATAATATCTTTATAACAAAGAAGGGTGCTGCGTATTTTTGATTTAGCCAAATGAAAATTTAGCCGAGTACGAACCCAGCGGATTTTTTTCTGCTCAAACCACTTATAAAGCTGCGACGCGATAATCAACTTACTTTCAAAAATTGGCTCTGGCAGAATTTCTTCTCTGACTTTCGGCAGCTGCGCCTGTAAAATATTTGGCTCAATTTGCTTTTCAATATAAAAGTCCTTTGCCAGCACAAAAACTCTATCATCTTGATTTTTCACAGGAGCTGTCTCATCCTGTAGATTTGAACTTTGAAAAAACCCTCTCAAATCTATGGACTCTTCTTCAAATTTCGGCTTAATGATTATATTATCAAATCGTTTCATTTTCTCTTTAATGCGATTGTTATTATCTCATTTCGCATCAAAAAAAACAAATTCGCGCTTTTAAGCCTTTTGCGTTAAAATTTTTGCGTTGTAAATTTTAGATAACGAAGCTAACGCAAAAATAACCCATTTAACAATGATAATCATTACAATAATTGCTTTTCTAATTGTATTTTCGATCTTAATCGTTGTCCATGAAATAGGCCACTATATAGCCGCCCGCTTATCAAAAGTAAAAGTTGAAGAGTTTGGTTTGGGCCTGCCGCCACGTGCAGTTGGCAAAACATCAAAAAAAACTGGCGTAATATGGTCGCTCAATTGGATTCCCCTCGGCGGATTTGTTCGCATGAAAGGACAAGATGACTTTTCATTGGCGCAATCTGGGGACGAAGACTCCTTTTCTTCCAAGTCTAGACTGGCTCGCGCTTGTATCTTGATTTCAGGTGTACTCATGAATTACTTACTTGCAGTTTTACTTTTGGCTATTGGCTTTGCAATTGGGATTCAGCCTTTACCAGGCTCTACAGAATATGAAGATCAAGCATTTAAAAATCCAGCGCAGATTATCATTTCTGAAATCGACCAAAATTCAATCGCGCAAAAAGCAGGTTTTCAGATCCAAGATATAATTACTGACATTAACGGCACGAAAATCACAACAACAGAATCTTTGCAAAAAATGCTTCAGCAAGCCAAAGCACCTCTGGAATATACAATCCAGCGTAAACAAGAAACACTCAAATTTCAAGTTATGCCTGACAAAGAAACGCATCTAACTGGCATGAAAATAGACGCGTTAATAAAAATCAACCCTGTCAAAATGCGCGTTGACAAAGCAATTATTGCTGGTTTTCAAGAAACAAACAGGCTAGCCATCGCAACTGTAAAAGGACTTGGCGCGCTTGTCGTCCATATCGTGCAAAAACTGACAATACCAGAAGGCGTGGCTGGACCTGTTGGTATTGCAGGACTAGTGAATGAAGCTGCTCAGCATGGACTCATGGCTGTAATACAGCTTACTGCGCTTCTTTCAATCTCCTTGGCAATCATAAATATAATGCCATTCCCAGCGCTTGATGGCGGAAGATTATTATTTATTGTTTTTGAAATACTGGCAGGAGGAAGAAAAGTACCTGAAAAAATTGAAAGCATTATTCATTTGATTGGCTTTTTCTTAGTGCTGGGATTGATTTTGGCAGTAACGTGGAATGACATAGTTGGGTTGTTTTAAATATATTGGTTCGCAGAAAAGCTACAAGATAAATCTGAACGAGCGAACCAGTAGAGACGCATTGCATGTGTCTCCTCATCCTAACACGTTTCCCAATCGCACAAACCCAACGCCAAATCATTATAATTTGCATCAATATAATCAATGCGCTTTTTCAGCAGTGTCGTGACGTCTCGAAAGTCAGCCTCAAGCTTTTGATAAATCGCAAACTCAGCCTCAAGTGAGGCCAGCGTTGCAGCAGATTCCTGATACTCAATCGTGCTTTGAGATACTGATGGAGCTTGACCCTGATCAATCATTCCAAGGACCTTATTACTATCAGCCTGAGATTGTAGCTTAGCCGCCTGATAATCAGTCTTGATCTTTGTAGCTATCTGGCGAACTTCTTCAAGAGCTGAAAATGCATTATCCTGTATGCCCTGCCAATAAAGCCTAGCCTCGTCAACTTCCGCTGGAGGACTTTTTACTTGATGTAAAAACAAACTAGTTCGAGTTAGCGCAGATTTTGAAACAGACAAAATCATGGTCAAGCTGGCTGATCTATCAGAAAAATTTAGCGTATTCAAATTCAACTGCTGAGATAGCTCAGCACCAAAAACGCCAAGATCATCGCTCTGCAGAGCAAAATAGTTTTCTCCGAGGTTTACGCCAAGATTTATGCTTGAAAACGATGATTCTCCGAGCAGATTTTCATCAAATTTACGCGCCCCTAAAGTCAGCCCGATAAACGCCATCTCATATGCATTGAATTCAGGCGCATCAATAAAATTCAAATAAGACAAAGCATCAGACATTGCAACTCCGCGGGCAATTGCGCGTGTCGGCAAGTCATCGTAAATCAACGTACGTGCCAAATTCTCGCCCAAATTAACTCTAAACTCAGATTGCGGGTTTAGCTCAATCTCTTGCTTTTCAGCAACAGGAATTTTTGCTGATTCTTTTGGAACAACTATTTCTTTATTTGAGTGGTCAAAAAACAACCACCATAAACCACCGAAAATAATTATTCCAGCAATAATAAGCAGATGTTTCTTCATCCTGCTAAAAAAATCGGATCTATGATCAGGTAAAATCCTTTCTAGCGCTTCATGCGCTTTTTCCATTGCTTCTACATGCTGGCTAAATATACTATTATGCATTGCCTGCAAATAAATTATTTATTGGAAGTATTTTCTGGCTTTGGTGCGCCAAATGATGTCGGGGCTGAAACTGTTTGAAAAGATTTCGGACTTTCAGCTCCGTGGCTAAGCTTTTTGAGTCGCTCTAAAACAAGCGGGTCAGTCGGCGTAATTTGCTGAGGCTTATTTTTCTCATGAGGCGGAGCATTATCATATTTCTTCTTGGCATAAGGATTGTTGCCGCCTGATTGTCTATGCGCTGGAGCAGCAGTCTTTCTAGCTTCAGCCGCATTATCAGCCCAGCGCAAAATCTTTTCCTCAATAACGCTCTTTGGCACAGCATAACGCTCACGAGAAATACGACGTAATTTTTCTATTTGCTCAGGATATTTTAGACGATCAGGGTCCCAAATAGTTTTGGCTGAAAAAACAGGAGATGGCATCATATCAATTAGCATTTTTATATATATTTCGCCAACGCCGAGATCAGCTAAATCACCAGGCAAAAGCTGCTCACCAAATTGTTTTACCATGAACTCAGCGTCTTCAGCTCCAACCTGGAAAGTAATCATTGATCCAACGTTGCCAAAAACCGCTTCTTTCACTTCATCTTTCATTTGCCCAATATACTGATTTGCAACGCACAAACTAAGAGCATATTTGCGAGCCTCAGACAAAATTACACCAAAGGCCTCAGTGGCGAAATTTTGAAACTCATCAACATAAAGGAAAAAATCGCGACGATCCTTTGGAGGGGTATCAGCACGCGACATAGCATCAAGCTGAAACTTATTAACAAGCATTGCTCCTAAAAGTCCCATATTGTTTTCTCCAAGTAAACCGCGCGACAAATTGCAAATGATAATTTTTCCGCTATCCATTGCATCGCGCAAATTCAAATCAGATTTTGGCTGACCAAGCATATTGCGCATAACAGGCGAGGATAAAAACTGTCCGACTTTGTTCTGAATTGGCCCAACAATAGTTGGCAGTTCACGCGGATTATAGTTTGGAAATTCGTTTTGCCAATAGTCTTTGGCAACAGGATCTCTAACCTGCGATACAACCCGATCTCGAAAACTTTCATCTGTGTACATGCGCAAAATTCCAAGGAGCGTATTACCTGGCGAATCCAATAACGCTGATATAGTATTTAACAAAACCCATTCCATACGCGGACCCCAGCTATCACCAAACTGCTTCTTAAAAATACTGACGACTGATGATACAACGAGCGGCTTCTGCGCTTCATTACGCACCTCAAAAAGATTAAATCCAATCGGATAATCAGTGTCAGCCGGATTGAAATAAACCAAATCATTGGCTCGCCAGCTTGGGATATATTCCAAAATTTCCTCTGCCATATCACCGTGGGGATCAATATAAGCAAGCCCTTTTCCAGAATGAATATCGCCATAGATCATATTGCCGAGCAAAGTAGTTTTACCCATACCAGTCTTACCTAGAATATATATATGGCGTTTTCTATCTTTCAATCTAATACCAAATTTCTTTCGCAAATTACGGAAGTTAGTAACGCCTAAAACAGTCACGCCTTCTTCACCTTCAATCGGTAAATTTGACGGCGCCTCTTCTTTCTTTGATGTTACCCAGACAATGTTTGGCGTGCGCACAAGCTGGTTTGGCTGATGATAAATAGTCGCGAGCTCTTCAATATTTAAAATAAATCTGCGCCTATCCTTAGCAAAAAAAGAGCGTTGCTGGTATTCTTGCAAATTTTCAGTTGGCGTTTTAGGATTTTTCATAATTCCTTTTTTCGGAGTCTTGGGCTCAAAACCATTCAAACTAGTCTGATTAAACTGCTTAAAAGCGCCAGCCACTGCCTGCAATTTCGATTTAGCTCCAGCGCTCGTAGCATATGGCGAATAATATAACGCGTTAATTTTAACTTCGTAACCAAGTTTGGCTGATTTAGTCAAAATAGCCACATTTTGCTGCTGCTGAGTATCAGAAACCTCAGCTCTTCTTTCTTTGCCTGAATCGCTGCCACCTTCAGTTTTCTTGGCAGTCATTGCGCTAATTATATGCCCGAGAATAAATAAAGGAAATAAGATGATCTTAAATACTTTTTTTAGCGAATTTGAGTCTGAACTTTTCTCAGGGTCTTTTCCAGCTTTTACTGCATTAACCCAATTTTCACCTAACTTTTGCCACTCATCGCCAATTGGTCGCGCCAAAATCTGTAACCAAACTTGATCATCAGAATTATCAATCTTGTTCATCGTAGCTGTAATCGCAGAAAGCGGATCCTGCATTGTTCCCGCAGCCTTATCTTCAAATTCATTGTAAGTTTTAATCGGCAATACATCATTTTTAACCAAGATTAAGTTAATCATTGCCAGCCGATTTATATGCTCCTCGGGTATATTCTTGGCATAATCAGGAGCCTCAGTAATCTCCACGCGAGGATATTGAGCATAAAACTGATTTTCCACAAAATCCTTGAGCTCCTCAGGCACATTCACATAAAAATAAATATTGTTTTTAATCGAGGCAATTTCAAAAGAAAGATGGTCTTGAACAGCATCTCCATGTAATTTATCATTCCATCTTTTCTTTTCATAAATACCATGCAATGTTGCCAGCATTTGCTCGGCAGCCACTGGTCCTGTCTCTGCATTTTTAGTGACTTTAATCTGGAGTAAAATGCGCTTTTTCGCAGCCTGAAATTTCTTGGTTTCTGCCTTTATATAAAGGGAAAAAGCAATCCAAATGCCTACTCCCAAAATCACTAATCCGAATATTATCCAAGCAATAGCAATGACTGTATCTTGATTCATTTATTTTTTGATGTCTAAAACTACGTTTCATTTGTCTAATTTTACCAGATTTCATGCAGTTTTTCCAGTATTAAGAAAGTTTAATAATTTGACAAAATGAAAACTTTAATTCAACACGCATATACGGGTATGAATGGACTTTCCAGAAAAATTCAATCATTTTCTAAAACGGCTAAGGGGGACGAAGTGTCATCCCTCTTAGCCAATATATCGTATAT
>JAPLVM010000020.1 GCA_026397115.1 Patescibacteria group bacterium | reverse complement strand
GTAGTAGAAAGATCTTTTGGCTGGTTAGAGAAATGTCGTAGGCTTTGGAAGAATTGTGAGCGTAAATTAAATACCAGTCTCAATATGGTGGTACTGGCTTTTATAGTACTTTTGCTCAGGAGATTATGAACAGGCTCTAAGCAGTACTGTATATTTAATGAGCCTTGTTCTAAAGAAGATTACTTAAAGAAATCAGAAGTCTTGGCTAAATATAGCCAACTTTCAGAAATAAAAACGAAATTTAAAAATTTGTTTCAAAGTGCAATTCACCGTTTTAGTCAGAATATGAAATGTGAAAATTGCTCTGGAGACTATTTGGCAAATTGTGCAAATTGTCACGAATGTTTTGAAGCGACTGAATGCCAAGACTGTAAATTTTGTGATTCAAATAAAAGCAGTAAGGATGCGTATGACGTACTTGGGCATGGGCAGAGGGCAGAGCTTATATTGGAAACTGTGGCTACCGGTATTGGGCAGATGATTGCATTTTGTGTTCTTTCTGCTGATCTTAATAATGTCTTTTATTCGATTTCTTGTCACTCTTGCTCGAATTTATTTGGCTGCGCTGGGCTACGAAAAAAACAATATTGTATTTTTAATAAGCAATATTCTAAGGAAGAGTATGAGCAGCTGGTACCGCAGATGATCGAACATATGCGACAAAGCCATGAATGGGGCGAATTTTTTAACCCAAAAACCAGTCACTTTGGCTACAATGAAACACTGGCAATTGAATATTTTCCTTTGGCTAGAGAAGAAGCTTTGAAAGATGGTTTTAATTGGTCTGATTACCTAGCTCCGAAGCCTCAAGTTGAACAAATGATTCCAGCTAGCAAATTGCCGGAAACTATTGCTGAAGTTCCAGACAGGATTTTGGACTGGGCTATTGAATGCGAGGTTACCTCAAAGCCGTTCCGTATCGTGAAACAAGAATTGGACTTTTATCGTAAGATGAACATTTCTTTACCGAGGAGACATCCAGATCAGCGGCATCATGATCGTCTTGTTTGGCGTAATCCGAGAAAGCTGTGGGTGCGGAAGTGTGACAAGTGTGGGGTTGAAATAAAAACTACCTATGGTTTGGATAGGCAAGAAAAAATTTTTTGCGAGGAGTGCTACCAGAAAGCGATTTTTTGATTTTGGTAATGGAGCCCAAAGGGGGATTTGAACCCCCAACCTCTCCCTTACGAAGGGATTGCTCTACCGTTGAGCTATTCGGGCTTGGATGATTTTATTTTACATCAAGAATCCGTTGTTCAAATTCGTTTATGTTTTTTGAGCAGCTTATTTTTGCTGGGTTTTAATAAATAGTTGGTTTTAGAAATTATTTTTTTGCCTAACCGTTTTTCCAGCTTTTTTCTAGCTATTCCAGCAATGTCTCCGCCGGCCCTGGCATCATCCTTTAGCTTTTTTATTCCCAGCGAATTCTCATTACGATGAATTTCAGTGGTTGATCTTTCTCCGAGCATGGCAAAAATAAGTTCAAAATCATTCATGTGATCACGCAAATTTTCTCTCTTTAACCCTTTTAATTTTTTATGCTGGCTTGGATTAATGCCAAAAGTAGCTTTAGAAATTTCAGCAGTTAGAATTTCATAGTCCTTTCCCTCTTTGGCTCCACG
>JAPLVM010000003.1 GCA_026397115.1 Patescibacteria group bacterium | reverse complement strand
TGTTCGAGAAAAACTTGAAAAGGATTTCAAGATGGATATTAAAAATCGCATTGATGAAACTGCTAGATATATTCAGCCGCAAAAGAATACTTCTGACTTTGCGCTGATGTTTATACCAGCTGAAGGTATTTACTATAATATGCTGATTTATAAGGTTGGCTCTACAGGAGTTAGCGCGGCTGATCTTATCGAATACGCCTTTAAAAAGCGAGTAATTATTGTTTCTCCAACATCATTTTTTGCATATTTACAAACTATTTTGCATGGGCTGAAAGCTTTGCAAATGGAAGAGTCAGTAAAAGAAATCATTATTAGAGTTGGTGAATTGGGTCGCCATCTTGGAAGTTATCAAGAACATTTTGATAAAGTCGGCAAACACTTAGGAACTACGGTGAATGCTTATAATTCCGCGACAAAAGAGCTTGGCAAAATAGATAAGGATGTGACTCGAATTGCTGGAACTGGCGTTGGAATAAATGTAGAGCTCATTGATGGACCGCAACAATAGTTTTTCTGCTAAAATATCTTTGCTATTTTAAACATCAATGCAATCAGAAAAAAAGCACTTCTTTCATGGCTTTCGCCATTATCACAATCAAAAAAATTGGCCTCTTTGGATTAAGATTACAAGTATAATTATCATTGTTCTTATTATTTTTTGTTTATCAGCTGTTTTGTGGATTTCGCATATTTTGTCTCCGATTCCACCGCTGGCTGATAATTGGAAAAAAATTGCTGGTTTTACCGGTTCTCAAAAGTATTTGTTTTTGTTCCAAAACTCGGCTGAACTTCGTCCAACCGGTGGATTTTTAAGCGCGTTTGGTGAGCTGACTGTGGCTTTTGGTATACCGACTGGTTTTTCTGTGCGTGATTCTTATGCAATTCCAGATCCAAATCCGCCTGTGAAAGCTCCAGAAGTCATTGATAAATTGTTCTCTGATGATCCGAATTACACTGGATGGACTTTTCGCGATGCTAATTTTTCGCCTGATTTTCCAATTACAACCAAAAATATTGCTGAATTTTTGAATCGTGCCGGCGAAGAAAGTGATTTTGACGGGATATTTGCCGTTGATTTACATTTTTTGGAAGATATATTTGAAATTATAGGACCGATAAAAATCAATGATCTGACTTTTGACAAGCAATCTCTTTTTGAGAATTTGCAATTTGCAACTAAAAATTTTGATAAGCATAATTTGAGCGAGTTTGGCACACGGAAAAATATTCTTGGACAGCTTGGACAATCACTAATTAAAAAGATCATCACCTCTCCTTCTAAGCAAAAGCGAATATTCAGTTTGATAGCCAAAGATCTAAATGAAAAGCATGTTTTAATGCAATGGAAAGATTCTAAAATTGAAGATTTTTTTGTGAAAAATAATTGGAGCGGTATTTTGAATAATGAGCCAAGCATGATTCAGCTTGCAGTAGTTGAAGCAAATCTTGGCGGTCGTAAATCAGATCGCTACTTGCAGCGTGATATTGAAAATCAAATAGATCTAGCTGGAGATGGCAGTCTTAACGGCAGGCTAACAATTACGCTAAGACATGCTGGCGAGCGAGGTTATTACTCGAATCAATTTAGGGGTAGTTTGCGCATATTTCTCCCGCCTGAAACAAAGTTGATTGATTTTTCAGGTGATTTTGCATCTATTCCTACGGTTTCAAATGATCTTGGGCAGGCTGTTTTTGATACATTAATTTATGTTAATCCGTCGGAAAAGGCCACCATAACTTATAATTATAAGCTACCGTCAAATCTATATTCGGATAAGGGTTTACGCATCAAACTATGGAAGCAGCCTGGTACAGATAGTGATTTTTATCGCACAATATTGCGTGTTCCGCATGGGCTTAGAATATTAAGCGATCAAGGCAAGGCAAGCGAAAATATTCTTGATTGGGAAACTTTCTTAAAATCAGATCAAATAGCGAGTATTCAAGTAGCGCCAGATATTCGTCCGCCACTTGTGGCAGAACAGAAATTCATTGATTCAAATTGGAAAAAAATATTGATTGAGTTTGATGAGCCAATACAGCCTGAGCAAGCTGAAAATATAGAAAACTATGAGATTTGGGATAAAGATCAGATTTTTCCTAATCAAACAGATCAGATAGCGATTGCAGGGGCTAGCTATTATGATCGTGGGGTTGTTCTTGATATATCTGGGGTTACAGATCAGCCAAAAGAGCGATATGGAATAAAGATCCACAAGGGAATTCTTGATATGTCTGGAAATGTGCTTGATGCAAAAAGTGCAAATATTACGGTTGTACAAAAGATCGTAAAATAGCCAGAGGTATAGCTTAATGTTGATGCCTGCTTTGTAAGCAGGCATTTTTTAAGCGTATATTTCAATATTTTAATAATTTTGAAATATAAGGGCAATTATAATTTAAGTTCAAAAAGCATAAAATAATAACAATAATCAAACTTAAAAAAGGAGCTGATTATGAAAAAACGTGGAAATCTTTTAGTCGTTGATGATGAAGACGCCTTGTTAGAACTTCGTCTCTTGCAATTAAAAAATTTTGCGGAGCAAATTTATACAGCAAGAAATAGCAAAGATGTTCTTTCCCTGATCAATGATACTCCCGATTTAGTATTATCTTACGCTCTCATTGATTTCAATTTAAAGGAAAGCGCTATGGACGGAGTTGAATTATCAGAATTTCTGCTTGAAAAGTACCCAAATTTGAAAATAGTCATGATGAGCGGCAGACCTGATTTGGCCGAAAAAAAGTTAAATAAATTTGGTCTACAGATTACGGTTCTTCCAAAAGCCTCGAGCAAAAAACAAGACATAATAAATGCCCTTGCGGCTGATTGAAGGTGACTGTAAATTTTGCAAGGCCCTTTTGTGAATTCAATGGGGCCTTTTACGCGTAGAAATCAATATGATTCCAGCAATCCCAAACCAATAAATCAAGATAAATGGAAACAGCAATGAATTCACAAACCAAGAATCAATAAATAATGCGGTTGATCCTGCAAATAAACCTAGGCCTAAAATATTTTTGTGTTTTTTAAATTGTTTCCAAGATAATGCTAATATTTCCAAAAACAGTATTGACCAGCAAATTACTCCCAAAATACCTGTTGTGGCTAGAACTGTAAGCCATGTGCTGTCTGATCCTCCGGCTGAATGTACATCTTCTGACGCTACCATCCCCTCTTTTGTTTGAGCTACTCGTAAATAGTTATAACCAACGCCAAACCATGGTGATTTTTCCCATAACTTAATGGCATTTTGCCATGATTCGATTCGAAAAGAAGCGCTTTTATCTAAGGATATTGCGCCAATAATTCTTTCTTGCGCGCGTGAAGAAAATGATATTGCGATTAAAACAATAATTATGCTCAAAAGAAGAGTCTTCCAAGAACGAAATAGCATTACAATGCCAGCTCCAATTGCAAAGCTAAGCCATGCTGACCTTGAAAAGGTGAAGAAAAGAGCAGTTAATGTAGTCAGGAATACTGTAATAAGAACGCCAGAGTTTTGGTGCGGATCCCAGCCAAGTGCTTCCATTGCTGTAAAGTCTGGAAATATCCAAAGTTGCAAAAATCCAAGTAATGACAGGCCAAATGCTGTTGCAAGTACTGCAAAAATAATTTGTTTGATTCTACTGTCAATATCGCGGCTAAGCCATAAATGGACAATTGGCAAGAATATGAAATAAATTAATAAGCGCGCAAAATATGCGATTGACCCAAAGTCTATACCCCAAAGTGCGATTCCCCAGCCCGTTGAAATAGCAGTAATCAGTAAAAATATGGCCCATATATACCAAAAACCTTTATTCGAAGATATTATTGATTTAAAAGTTTCTTTTCGCCATTCCTTGCGTAGAAAAAAATGGGATATCCCGCAAAAGACAGTCATTGCAACAGCCAAATCCAGCATTGTTATTCCTCCATTCAAAATAGGCAAACGATATAGATTGCCAATGAGCGAGGCTAATATTAAGAAAATAAGAGTAAACATAGTATTAACATTTATGGGTAATGCTATTTTAGCAAAAGACTTTGAATTAAATCCTGTATTTCGCTATAATTATGCGAGGTATGTCGAATCTCAAATAAATATGAAAACAAAATCTAAAACAAAAGGAGGTGACAAAAAATGAAATCAACCATGAAAAAAGTGCTTTCTCTGGGCGCTTTGTTGGCAATTATTGTAGCTGCCGTAATTGTAGTACGCGTAAATCCAGAGTTTTTATCTGGTAATATTGCCGAGCCTGACGCTACAATTAAATGTACAGATACTGATGGTGGGCAAAATTTTATGAAAAAAGGAACTGTGACAGTTGTTAAAACAGATAAGAATAAATCAAGTTATTTTAAAGTCGAAGATGAATGCATGGAGGCTATAGACCAGAAGGGTAAGGTTACAAAAGCCTTAATTGAACAATATTGCACTGGCAAAAAAACCAATCCAATAACTTCAAAAACCGTAATTTGTAATTGCGTTGATGGCGCATGCAAAAATAAGCCAAAAGAAAAACTTGAGCCTAAGCCAGAAGCCGCGCCGCTTATGCCTAAATAAGTAAATATTGGTTTTATTTTAAAAGACCATTTATTAAAAATGAATGGTCTTTTGATAAATCTCAAAACTTTACATTTATTTTTGCTTCTACATAACTCTAATTTCATTTAAAATCAAAACGCATAAAAAACTATTTGAAATATAGATAAATGACCTTTATTCATTTGCATGTTCACTCGCACTTTTCCCTATTGGATGGATTATCAAGTCCAGAAGACATAGCCAAAATAGCCAAGGAGCAAGGCGCGCCGGCAATAGCATTGACAGACCATGGCAATATGTATGGTTCATGGCTTTTTTATGAAGCTTGTCAAAAAGAAGGCATTAAGCCAATAATCGGCTGTGAGGTTTACGTAGCGAAGGAATCACGCCATCGCAAAGACCCTGCCTTGGATAAAAATCAGTTTCACCTTATTTTACTTGCGCAGAACTATAAGGGCTATCAAAATCTTATGAAACTGGTATCAATCGGATTTTTAGAAGGATTTTATTATAAACCAAGAATAGATTGGGAGGTTTTAGAAAAGTATTCTGATAATTTAATTTGCTCTACAGCTTGCGTACAGGGCGAATTGCCGCAAGCAATTTTACAAGACAAGTCTGATAAAGATATAGACCTACTCGTTGAAAAATTTAAAAAGACATTTTTGAATCGCTTTTTTCTTGAAGTTATGCCACACGAGTTTGCTGATCAGAAAAAGGTTAATTCAAAATTATATGAGCTTGCTGAAAAGCATAATCTTGATGTTATCGCAACTTGCGATGCTCATTATCCAAAAAAAGAAGATGAAAAAATAGCTGATATTCTCGCGCGTATTCAAACTGCTACAACTATTAATGAGGAGGCTAAGATAGATATAACTGAGTTTGATCTATATCTGCGCGCGGAAAAAGAAATGCTTAAAGCTTTTCCAGATCATCCTGAAGTGGTTGAAAATACAAACAAAATTGCAGAAATGATCAATGTTGAGATGCCACATTTTGGATGGATTTTTCCAAAAGTTGAGTTGCCTAAGAAATATAAGGATCTTGATGAGTATCTGCGTACTGAGACATATTATGGAATTGAAAAAAGATTAGACCGCAAACCAAATAAAGAGGAAAAAGAACGCATTGAATATGAGCTTGATATTATTAAATCCAAAGGATTTTCCAGCTATTTTTTGACTGTGCGCGAAATTACAAATTATATGCAGGAACATCAAATTCAAACCACAACGCGTGGCTCTGCAGCTGGATCACTTGTTTCATATGCACTTGGAATAACCCGTGCAAATCCTTTATTTTTTGAGCTTCCATTTGAAAGATTTTTGAATCCACTTCGTCCAAAAGCTCCTGATATTGACATTGATATTGCAGATGATAGGCGCGATGAGCTTATCAAATGGACAATTAATAGATATGGCGCTGATAAAGTTGCGCAAATTGTCACATTTGGAACTATGGCTGCTAAGGCAAGTTTCAAAGATACAGCTCGCGTTTTCGAAATCCCTTTCTCTGAAACAAATGAAATTGCAAAACTTATGCCTGTAAAATATGGCAAAACTGATCTGCAAAAAGCAATTGAAGAAGTGGATGAATTAAGCCGACTTTATAAAAAAGATGAAAAATATCATCGTATTTTTGATATTGCTTTAAGGCTTGAAGGAAAGCCTAGGCATGCGTCTGTTCATGCTGCAGGAATAGTTATCACGCCTGAGCCAATTAATAATTATGTTCCACTTTCTCGCGATCCTAGAGCAGATACGCCTGTTACGCAGTTTGATTTTCGTGTTCTTGAAGAAATTGGTCTTATGAAAATGGATTATCTTGGCGTACGGAACTTGTCTATATTGGCAGATTGCCGCCGTATTGTTAAAAAGAGAAAAGGTCTAGATATTGATCCTGAAAAAATCTCGCTTGATGACAAGAAAACCTTTGAACTGCTTGGTAATGCCGAGACATTTGGCGTATTTCAGCTTGAATCTGCTGGCATGCGTCGTTATTTGAAAGACCTGAAACCTACTAGCATCTTTGATATTTCAGCTATGGTGGCACTTTATCGTCCTGGCCCTATGGAGAATATCCCTGAATATATTTCTAGAAAGCATGGTCATAAACCATCAAATCCACCTCATCCAAGGCTTAAAAAGATTTTGGAAAAATCCCTTGGCATGATTGTTTATCAAGATGACGTACTTTTAACAGCAATTGAATTGGCTGGATATGATTGGGGCGAAGTTGATAAATTTCGAAAGGCTATTGGTAAAAAGATTCCTGCGTTAATGGCTGCACAGCATGATAAATTTGTTGATGGATGTATAAAGCATAGTGAGTTAAAAAAGCCAGATGCAGAAAATTTATTTAAACTGTTTGCACCATTTGCAAGCTATGGATTTAATAAGGCCCATGCTGCTGCTTATTCTATGCTGGCGTATCAAACTGCTTATTTTAAAGCAAATTACGCCATAGAATATATGGCAGCCCTACTTCGCGCAGAAGCTCATGATCCAGAAAAGACCACTGCAAATATGGAAGAATGTGAACGCATGGGAAT
>JAPLVM010000031.1 GCA_026397115.1 Patescibacteria group bacterium | reverse complement strand
GACGGCGACCAAATGGCAGTACATTTGCCACTCTCTAAAGAAGCCCAGGCCGAAGCATATGAAATCATGATGTCTAATCACAATCTTCTAAAGCCAGCGTCAGCTGAACCAATTACAGTTCCGCGCCAAGATATGGTCTTGGGCCTATATTATATGACCTCAGTAAATGAAAAGAAAAAAGGTGCTGGATCAATATTCGGGTCTCAAGAAGAAGCAAAAATAGCAAATAACCTAGGACATGTGCATCAGCTTGCACCTATAAAAGTACGTATGGATGGACAGCTAATTGAGACTACTGTCGGTCGTCTAAAATTTAATGATATTCTTCCGCTTGAGCTAAGATTTCTGAATGAAACTGTGTCAAAAAAGGTCATCAAAAGACTATTCATGGAAATCATTGAAAAATGCGGGCGTGAGCGATTGGTTAAATTTACAGATGACGCAAAATATTTAGGATTTGAGAACGCGACAGTTTCAGGATTGTCGATGGGAATTATCGGCATCAATCCTCCAGCAAAAAAGGCAAAGGTACTTGAACAGGCAAATGAACAAGTTGAGCAGTTAAACAAGCACTATCGCTATGGATTATTAACAGAAGAAGAGCGATATGAAAACACGCTTAAAGTATGGGGAAAGGCCAAGGCTGAAATCGCCGAAGCTACAAAAAGCGCCATACCAAAAGACAACTCTATATATTTGATGATTGATTCTGGATCGCGTGGTAACTGGGACAACATCACGCACCTTCTTGGAATGAAAGGATCTGTTGCTTCGCCAACAGGAAAAATCATTGAGCTGCCAATTCGATCATCAATTTTGGAAGGATTTTCAATTATTGAATACTTCATTGGCTGTCACGCAGGTAGAAAAGGTATGGCAGATAGGTCTCTGCGTACTGCCCAAGCTGGTTATTTAACTCGTAAATTAGTAGACTCTGTGCAGGATGTTTTGATACGTGAAGATGACTGTGGAACAGAAAAATCAATTAACATATCAAAGGCTGACAGCACCAAGATGAAGATGAATTATGCTGAGCGGCTATTTTCACGTCGCGCAGCAGAAGACATAGCAGATGAGAATGGTGAAGTTCTTGTACCAAAAGGAGAAATCATTAATAGGGAAATGGCTAGAAAAATTGATGCTTTAGGCATAGGAGAGGCGCGCATCTTTGCGCCAACAACCTGCCAAACTAAAAATGGCGTTTGCAAAAAATGCTATGGTTTGGATTTAGCAACAGCAAGCGAAGTAAATTGCGGAACGCCAGTAGGAATCATGGCAGCGCAATCAATTGGAGAGCCAGGAACGCAGCTAACAATGAACACTTTCCACTTACACGGAGCAGCTGAATCAGCAGATATTACAGCAGGTCTTCCTCGCGTTGAAGAGCTTTTTGAAGCTCGCTCACCAAAAGTAGAAGCTTTTATGTCTCCGGTAGCTGGTATCGTTTCTATTAAGCCACGCGAATATGGACTTTTAATAATCTTGCGCCCAAACGAGGCAATAGAAGACAAATACGATTTACATCGTGAAACAAGGGTTCTTGTTAAAACCAATGACAAAGTAACAGCCAAGCAGATTATAGGCAAAACTGAGCTAGGTGAGAATAAATTTACAATCAAGGCAAAAGCTGCTGGCAAAGTAGTTGAAATAACGCCTGAATACATCACAATCCGGCGTCCAGAAGACGAAGTCTTTGAATATAAAATCGGGTCAAGAGTTAAGATTCTAGTAAAAGATGGCGATAAAATCGCAGCTGGAACCCAGCTAACAGCAGGTCATTTGGATTTGCGTAAGCTTTTGGCAGCAACAGATATTCAAAGCGTACAAAATTATATAGTTTCTGAAACTCAAAAAGTATATGCATCCCAGGGTGTGAGTATTCATGATAAGCATTTTGAAATTGTAACAAACCAAATGCTGTCCAGAGTCCGAATTACCGACGGTGGAGATACTGATTATTTGCCGGGTGAAGTCATATCCAGACGCCAAATTGAAATTGAAAATGCTGAACTCGAACGCCAGAATAAGAAAAAAGCAAGTTATGAACAACTAATCCTTGGCATTGCAAGAGTTGCCTTAAATACGGATTCTTGGCTATCAGCCGCAGCATTCCAAGAAACTGTAAAGGTCCTGATTGAAGCTGCTTCCGCATCAGACGTAGATGATCTTGACGGCGTAAAAGAAAACGTAATAATCGGTAGACTTATTCCAGCTGGGAAGAACTTCAAGCCAAAAACTCCTTGTCATAATGTCGAGGCAAAGCTAGTCTAAATTTTCAAGAATACAAAGGTCAATGCAACTCTTATTCGAGCTAAAAGACTCTGACATCGGCTTATCTGAAAATGAAAACTTTGAAACGCCGTACACTTTGCGTAAAGCTGTGCGAGCAGTAATCTTTAATGACAAGGGCGAAATAGCTATTCTAAACGTATCGAAACGCAATTATCATAAACTACCAGGAGGAGGAATCGAGGCTGGTGAAGATATCGAAACCGCTTTGAGACGGGAAGTGCTTGAAGAAACCGGAAGTCATATTCAAATTACTGATGAGATAGGTGCTATCATTGAGTACAGAAATCAAGTAAAACTTTTACAAATATCGTATTGCTTTATAGCCAGAACCACTGGACATCTTAGCGAAACATCGTTCACTGAAGGCGAAAAAGCCAACGGTTTTGAATTAATCTGGGCCGAGATTGATGATGTAATTTCACTTATGGAGAAAGATAGTCTGGAAATCTACAATGGCAAGTTCGTACAAAAGAGGGATTTGGCTGTGCTAAGGATAGCTAGGCAGATGATTAAAACTTCTTAAATTTCTAGAACACCTCTTTTTGGTAACATTCCTCGCAATAAATCTTCCATTTTTTCGGATCATACATTGTTTCGATTTTTTTCCCGCATTTCTGACATACGATTTCTTGCAGCTCTCTAAATTCAAGAATACGACACCTCTCTTGAATCCGTTCAAACGGCGAAATGCGCGGAATAGGCAAATTATTCTTACGATAATAATCAAGCTCTTGCTTAATAATCCTATACTTTTTGCCAGTTTTTTCACAACGTAAAACTGCCTGCAAAATATCATCACCAACGTCACGGATATGATCAGGAATCTTATAGCTTGGCGTAAATGCTTCAACCACTTCATCCTTCCAAGCAAATCCTTGTTTCAAAGCCTCGTCTCGGGTTAAAGGAAAATAATCGCTAACTTCGCTCTGATTATAATAAAACGGCGATAACGAAGCAGGAAAGAACTGCCCCCATTCGCAGGCTTGTCCCGCGTAATCTTGATGAAGCGGGATTTTCTTCATATGCTCAATAACTTTCTTTCTCAATTCAAAGTATTCACTTTCCGAGTACTGCTTGTTAAAAAGACAATATTGATGCTTTGTCATGCTGCAGCAGCCGAAACAATTATCACAGCCATGCTGACAAAATATGCAATATTCCAAATTGCTTGAGTTCATGAAACACTCGCTACAAAATTTATGATTATAGACGTTATCGCCACTACAATGACAGTTATAAATCAACTCAGCATTATTTCCGAAATTTAGCATGAATAAACAGCTTTTGGCATTGTCAGCATAAACACAATATTCCATATCTTCGCAGTTACTTGCCATAAGACAGCTCTTTGCATTCTTCGTATGATAAATAAAATTCCCTGATGAATTCTCATTATTCTGACCATGATAGTTTTTGATCAAAAGTTTATCTTTAACTGGTGCCCATTTGTTTTTCTCAGCCGTTAAAGTGGAATAACTTCCAAAATCAAGCTCAGACATTTTTTTCTGATAGCCTTCTTTTGTTAATTGCTGATTATAAAAACAATATTGCTTTTTATACAGGTTAGCGCAGCCGAAACAGTTGCTACAACTTTGACAATTATACAAAAACCAAGAGTCAGAACAGCTCGAACAATGCTCAGAAAAATTAAGATTATAACATTCATTGGTGTCAATGCATTCATAACAAAGTTCTGAATTATGGTCGATCAGGCAATCAATCAGATTACGCGAATACCATGAATTCTTGCAAAATAGACAATCTTCTATATAACTACAGGCGAATGACAAATATGAATTTTTCGCTCCAGTAATACCATTACAAAAATCACTATTCTCCATAGTCGATTTCACAACAGCCAAATTTGGCCATGGAACTTCTCTCATAAGCTCACCGAATTGCTCAAAAAATGGCCTATTAAAATCAAAATCACGACCATAATCAAGCGCATCCCATGAATCAGATTGCCAAATATCAACGTCATAGACGCGAAAACCACTCTCTGGAGGAAGGCAACTTAAAATCTGTTTTTTGGAATAACCGCAGGTTGTATTATAAAGATATGGACGATTTCGAAAAATCGCCATGTTACGAAGACGCTCAATCGGATGAACAACCGGAAGCGGAATATCATGCTCTTCACAATATTTCTGTTCAAAATCTGAGATCGTGAATGGCTTACCAGTTTTAACACAGATTTGTTGCATCGTTTAACTTTTAGAATTATAAAAAGGTGTTCCCAAGAAGCATTTTATTTCTTTTGCCACAATAAATCTAGATGTATCTGCCACTTGCAATCTAGATTACGAAAACTAAAAACCGCCATCCCCAGCAAGCCGGAGAGGACGGTGAGATTAACTAAAATAAATATAGATAATATCTATAATTAAATCAAGAAATCTTGCGACGAATTCGAAAATTTTTAAGACAAGTTTAATATAATCTCATTTCCCCTGCTAAAAGCCGGAGAGTTTATCAATAATGCCTTAAAAGTCCCTCTTATTATTTTCTCCTTCGAATAATCTTAATCTGTTTGCCGCTCAGATCAGGATAAACCCCTGGAAATATCCCCATCCTATAATCATGCTTGAGATGATTTTTTACCATCTTCCCTGCAATCGTATCTTCAGAGTAATATCGCATCAAATCCATCGCTTCAAAAGCCTGTTGATACGGCTCAAAAATTCGTACCTCTACTTTCCAAGACAAATTATCAAGCGTATACAGTAAATTTAAAATCAAAAATATTGTTAGAGAAAGTATGCTGATTATCAAAACTGACATAAAAGACCCCGAATTGATGAATAACAAAGAAATGACTATCACTATTGAAAGAAAGAAAAATATCCCCCATTCAAATTTTGATAGTCTATCCTGAATAATACCGATAGTTTCCCTTCTCGCTGTTGTCAACGAATCCAAAATACTCAACATGTTATCAAATAACACTGACTGGTGGCCGTTTTTAGGCTTTATCTGACAAACCTCATCAACAATCTTCCTAAAATTTGGCTCAGTTTCATTGTAATCCCAAACCGAATAATCCAATGTCGCCATTAGATACTCATCAGTAACATTTTGTATTGCCTTATGCTTTTTTTCTCCAAAATACTTGGAAAAATTGTAAAGAAGAATCAATTTAGACCTCTCTACTGAGTCGTTTCTTCTTAATTCGTCAATGCGGCTATGCCGATCAGATATTGAAAACGCAATAAAAATACCCATCAAAAATGTGGCAACTCCAAGTATCGCCGTGTAAAGAGAATTGATTTCTTTTACATGAAAAAGGGACGCAATCAACACAATCAGCGAAAGAAGCGCTAATGATCCGATTTTGGATAAATTGAGTAGTTTCATACTAATCTGATATTAAGTAAATCTTATTTGGATTTTCCTTCCTTCTCCAAAACCTTTTCCCAATCAGGAATATTTAACACATCTATCTCCATCTGCGTCAAAATCCCAGCCAATCGCACATTTTGTCCAGATCTACCAATAGCCAAAGAACGCTGATCTTCCTCGAGATAAACCTTGGCGCGCGGCGGCTTTTCCTTATCATTTATACGAATACCAGTAATTTTAGCTGGAGCAAGCGAACGCTTGAGCATTTCTTCACGATCCTCTGTCCACTCAATCATATCTACATATTCATTATTAATCTCATCCATCACACCCTGAATACGAACTCCCTTTTGCCCAACGCATGAACCTACCGGATCAATCGCGTCATCATTACTGGAAACAGCAACTTTTGTACGAACCCCAGGCTCGCGTGCAATCGCCCTGATCTCAACTTTATTTTCAGCAACCTCAGGAATTTCAAGCTGAAGTAAGCGTAAAACCAAATTTGGATGAATACGACTCAAGATAACTTGCGGACCTTTTGGCGAATCTTTTATATCTTCAACATAAACCTTAATACGGCTACCAATACGCGCACGCTCTCCAGGAATCAACTTTGAACGAAAAAGAATCGCTGTTGTTCGCTCAACCTCAACCTCAATATCTCCATTATCAATTATTCTTTTCACAAGAGCTGGCATAACCTCGCCAACCTTATCTTTATAAAACTTCGCAATCATCTCGTTTTCAGCACTACGTAATTTCTGGATAATCACTTGTTTAGCGCTCTGAGCCGCAATACGCCCATAATCCATTGGCGTCACATCTTCTGTAATTTCATCTCCAACCTTGGCATTCTTTTTACGCTTCTTAGCTTGAATCAATGGTATTTGCGTGAATTCACCGCCAAGCTCAGAATCAATATCCTTAGCTGTTTTTACCACTTTAAAAACACGATATACAGTAGATTGCCCGCTCTGCGGATCAAATTTTACGCGTATATCCATTTCGCGATCTCCATATTCGCGCTTATATGCAGCAACAAGCGCTGCCTCAATAGCTTCATAAATTATTTGCGGATCGAGATTTTTCTCAGCACAAACAGCATTTATTGCAGATTGTAGATTTGTAAGCATTTAAAAGGTTAAATTATTAATTATTCAAAGTCCCCCAGATGATACATCATCCAGAGTACGACTGCATTGTAGCTTGGATTTTCACAAAAAGCAATTAAATTTCGCCGCTCTAATCAGACTTTATACAAGTCCGCTTTCTATAGAGCACTAAGTATCCAATGAAATCCAGTAATGGATTTTATCCTTTCAGGGTGTTTTTCTGTAAATATAATGGCTTCACAGAGTTTTTGTTCCACTGCGTTCCTTGAATCAAATACTAGGTTGGGAAAGGACTTTTCTCTCATTCTTTTTTGTATTTTTTCCATATCTAAATTCCATTTTTCAATGCTCTGCGCTTAAGCGCAGAGCATTGACCTTGTCTGATGGAAATGAAATTTGTGGTCTGCCTATTTTGATCATATGGTGTGTTTAAGGACACTCCTATGATGCCGTACTCAATATTATGTTATTGAAGTATTAGATAAGACTAATTTTTCTTACCGTTGTTATTATTCTTACCATTCTTTACTGTTTCAGTTGAGTCATTGGCAATGGATTCCGTAGTATCTGTAACAGGCGTCACAATAGAAGAGTTCTTCTTCGAGTTTCCTTTTGTTGTATCTTCGACCTCAATTTGCTCAGTTGCGTCGCTAGTTTCTACAGGAACTACGCCATCGGCCTCGGTCCCTTCTGCTTCTTCGGCATCAATAACCGGTATGGTCTCTTCGGTTTCAACTGGTTCCACTGGCGTTATGCTTCCTTCTGTATTCTCTTGAATTTCTCCGTCTACTACGTTTCCTTCTGGCTCTACAGGCGTTTGATGATTTTCATTTTTGCCAGCTTTGCGCTCTTGGTTTCGTACTTTAGCGGCTAAAGCAGTAGCAAGACCTTTGGCCTTACCAGCCTGACACTTGTCTTGGCTAGTTTCGCATTGCGCGATGATAGCCTGCACAGCAGTATATTTCTTCTGCATTGCCAAGCTTAGTTCTACCTGCTCAGGATTAATGTTTAATAACAGAGCTTTGGCACGTTCTAGCTTTTCGATTTGTTTCAGCTCTTGATGAGTTGGTTCTATGGCGGTGTCTCCTGTGCCTGTGTCAGCAGTACTTCCGGTACCAGTTTCAACTGCGCTTCCAGTTCCAGTATCAGCCGTAGTCCCTGTGCTGGTTTCTGTTACGCTATCTTCTGCGTTATCAGCAGCAGTATCGATTTCTACTACAATGGAATCTTCGCTATTAGCAGTAGCATCTGCCGCTGTTTCAATAGCTTCTTCAACAGCTTGGTTTTCATTTGTAGTTGTTTCGATTGCTTCCTCAACTACTTCAATTGTGCCTTGATTTTCCGCGACTTCTATCACGTCAGACAATGTTTCGACGGTTTCATCTTGAACTTGGTCGACTGAGGTCAATACTTCCGAGATAGTTTCAACATCGCTGATTTCTTCAGAAGCCTCAATTGCAGCTTCAGTCTCAGCAACTACAGTTTCAATCAGATCTTGAATAGCTATTTCATCTGAAGTTATAGGTACTACTTCTTCTGCGACAGTTTCGTCGACTGGCTCAGTTTCAGTCGTCACGACTTGGTCTGATGTGTCAGCGCTTACAGCGCCAGTAGTTTCCTCGTCAGCAGCATAGGCTGATTGGATTAAGAAAGAAAAAATAGAGGCGGTTTCTTTTGGAGCTCCGCTTAGTTTTTGTAGCTCTTCAAGGGCTTGGCGGGCTTTGGCTAAATGTCTTTCAGCAATGTTATTTGGACGATTGTACTGATATCCAAAAACGATTGCCAAAACTACGATTACAGCTAGCGCCGCTGTATAGATTTTTCTCATTGTTATGTTGTTATAAAATTTTGAGAAATGAAAAGAATTAAGGGAATTGAAAAGAGGGTTGGGGGAGAGCTTAGCAGTTTGTTTCTCGGCTTTGTATGTTGGCGGCTCATCCAAGTTTTCATTATTCGCCATGGCGCGCAAATTAAGCAGGGTTTGTTCCTGCCATTCTTTGGACGGCTTTGTGCCTGCACCTTGCTTTAGAGCATTGATTATCTCCTGCTCACTTAAAGAGTGTTTCATGGCTATTTAAATAAAAAATTGGAAGACTGCCTTTTTGCGCTTCTCCATAAACTAATACGGAGGAAAATGAAAAAGGTTACAATTTTATTCGGATTCATCGTTACATAAATCTCTCAGCTTTTGAACTGCTCTGTGCAAAGCGACTTTTGTAGCAGATAATTCTAGATTCAAAATCTCGGCTATTTCTTTGAGTTCTAGGTCTTCTTGATATCTGAGTATGATTATTTCTTGTTCTCGTTCTTGCAGTTTTTCAAGATGGCTAAAAACAAAAGCAACAAGGTTTTGAGTCTCGGCTTGTCCCTTGACCTCAGAATCATCTTGAATATTTTCATCCAGCTCTATTTCTATTTTACCTTTAACTTTACGTAAATGATCGCGAATTGTGTTAATTGCAATGGCATAGAGCCAGTTTTTCAGCGAAGATTTTTGGTCGTCAAATAAATCGCGAGCTTGCCAGGCTTTGATAAATACTTCTTGCGTAATATCTTCAGCAGTTTCTTGGTTATTTAGGCGAGCGTATATGTATCTATAAATGGCAGTGTTCCATTTTTGGAAAATTGCTTCAAGGTCGTTTAGGGTTTTTAGCTGATCTTGGTTCATGTTTTATAGGTTTCGTTTGCTGAAGCGATCAAAATCTGTGGCAATTTTAATGCGGTTGCTTTAAATCGGCAAGGAGGGATTTTGAATTAGGGTCGTCAAATCGTAGGGTGCTGCCATGGCAGCACCCTACGATTTATAACAGCACATTATTGTAACAATAAAACACAATATAACTATTCTAATAACCCGCCAGCCTCATAAATAACATTGTTTATATCGAAGGAGCGGAGTTCTTCCACTGGGTGAATTGATTCAAGTCGTTGACGATATTTGTTTTTGCTGAAGTTGGAGTAAACCTCATGCGCATTACCTTTTTTGCTTGGTTATTTTTATAAGATTTCCTTTCAGAAAATTTTTTGGTTTTGGGATTGAAAATTTAAGATTAATTGGTATGCTAACGATAACAGCTTGATGCTTTCGTCTTATGGAAGGAAATTAAGCAAGATTGTTGATAAAGATAATGTCTAATAAATGATGATCCAAAAATTAACTATTCAGGGAAACTCAATAAATATCGTTGAGATTGATGGAGAAAAGTATATTTCTCTGACTGATTTAGCAAGAAGTTTTGGCGAACCGAATGTGATGATTGCCAGTTGGATGAAAAGAAAAGACACAATTGAATTTCTTGGTATTTGGGAAAAACTTAATAATCAAAATTTTAAACCCCACGAATTCGAGGGGTTTAAAAATGATGCAGGCACAAACCGTTTTAATCTTTCCCCTCAACAATGGATAGAAAAGACAAAAGCGAGCGGACTTTCTTCAAAATCAGGAAGATATGGAGGGACTTATGCCCACGAAGACATTGCGATGCATTTTGCTCAATGGCTTAGCCCAGAATTCAATCTTTATGTTATAAAGGAATTTAAAAGGCTAAAACAAATCGAAGCGCGACGATTATCAAAAGATTGGCAACTTAATAGGGCTCTTTCGAAGCTTAATTATCGCATTCATACTGATGCCGTTGATTTACACCTCATTCCTCAAAAAACTCCAAATAAACTCAAATGGCCATGGTTTACCGCCGAAGCCGACTTGCTTAATCTGGCAATTTTTGGCAAAACTGCTTTGCAATGGAGAGATGAAAATCCATTGCTTGATGGAAATATTCGCGATTACGCTACGCAAGAGCAACTGCTTGTGCTGTCAAATTTAGAAAATCTTAACTCCCAATTCATTAGAGACGGTTTTTCAAAGGATGAGAGATTCAGAAAACTAAATGAGGCTGCAATTATACAGATGAAGTCCTTATTGGGTAGCTCTCTGGCGAAAAAATTGAAAAATGGGCTGGAGGAAAAGGGCAAAGCTGATGGTTGATTCCTATGATTTCAGCTCGATGAGCAGGAGTTTGCGCTGAATAGCTAAATTGTTTATAGCAGATGCAAAAAACGCTTCAACAGATTTACGATTTACTTCCTGCTGCCTTAAAACAGGCTGTTGTTTCTATTGACTCATTGAATAAAGGTAACGTTCTTTATAATTTTGGGAATGCCTCAGCCGTTGATGGTAATCCACTTTATTCTTTTGGCACTGGAGAGAATCAAGAATTGCGAATTCTTTATTTAGCAGTTTTACTTGCAGATCAATTTTTATCAAAAGAACAAAGAGATGAATGGTTAAAAAAGCTAGGCAATAAAGATAAGCATCAAGATTATATTTTTGAAATGCGACCGCTTTTAGGATTGAGAGCCGGCTCCATAGTTGAATATGAAAATCATGAAGATTGTGAGAAAGGGAAGAGTGTAGATTGGAAAATACAAAATGATGATTGGACTTTTCTGTTCGAGATAAAAAATAGATTTGGGTCAATTATTGATCATGTAAAAGCTTGTTGCCGTATAGCACGGCAGGTTGAATTAGGAGTTCCAACGGATCAAATTGTTCCTGTATCTATGCCGTCTAATGCAGAGTCACTTTTTAAAAGCGTCGAGTCTAAATTTAAGATTCAAGCTCGAAGAAACATTTTGCAAGGCGTTTGGATAAATACTGCAATTTCTGAGGATCAAGAGAAATTACAAAAATATTTTGATGAAAAACTTGATTCTCAAAAAGTTCAGTTTGCTATTTTTGCAGGATGGCATAGTCAAGCTAAAATATTCGTTAGGGAAGAACATCAAAAAGTAGTGTTGATGGATCTTCTTGGGCTTACCTGCGGTGGGCTTGAGGCGGCGTGCTAACTCATCTAAGGTTTACTTCAACGCATGCCGAATCATTCTATTTCATAGCTACAGACACTGTATACATGCAATTATGATTAACATTTGTATAGTTGCCGAAGATATCTTCAAGCTCTCGTTTGATGAATTTGCTTAGTTTGGAAACCGTTACTACATAAAGTCTGCCGTTTTTTTCAAGGTGCTTTTTGGCGTCTTTGAATATTATTCTAAGCATGTCATTTGAAAAATGACTTGGCAAATTTGAAGCGATTATATTGAATTTCACGTTTTTGAGATGGCTGAAGCCGTCGCTTAATAATGCTTCGCAATTTGATAATCTATTTATTTTGCAGTTTTTTTTCGTGTATTCAACTGCGACAAAATCCCGATCTACGAAATAGGTTTTTCCTTTTTGGTTAGATTTGGCGAGGGCAATGCCGACAGGTCCGTAGCCGCAGCCTAGGTCTAAAATGTTGTCGTTGTTTTCAACTTTTATTGAATTGATGAGAAGTTTTGTGCCGTCGTCAATTTTTTTGTATGAAAATAAGCCGTATGTTGTTTTGAATATAAGCTGATGGCCAAGTAGGTTTTCTTGAATTGTGAAGTCCAATGGTTTCATAGGATTGGATTAATGGTTTTTTTATTACTTTTTTTCTAAGGAGCCAGAGGCAAGCATATAGCCAAGTTTTGCGATTTCGCTTCCTGTTAAACCAAGATGATTTTATTCTCGGAATGTTCTTGACCTGAGAGGATTTTTTTTACATAAAGAGCGTTTTCATATGTGGTTTCTGCCTTATCTTCTGTGATTATATTAGCTTGCGGTACACTAGATTTTATAGCGGCTCTGCGCATGCTCTCTGCATTAGATGTCTCGCCTGAGAATGCATTTCCAGATAAAATAAGCAGTTTTGACAGTTTCTGATCGTATAGACTAACGCCAGTGGCAATGCGTTCTGGGCCTCCGCCAGAGATAACAACGATTGCATCTGATATTGCTGGATGATCTTGGCAAGATAGATATGGTCCTATGGAAAAAAATCCGATTAGTAAAATGGCTAGGATTGACATGGTTATAAGCGTGTTTTTAATATTATGAGTAAGCATAAAATATGATTTGCAATCTGAAGTGCAATACTCTGTGACCTAAAATTATATTAGAAATAAATTGCGCGTGCATTTTAACATTTTTTGGTAAAATGTGTGTGTTGGCTTAGTAAAATATGTAATTTTATTTGTATGAAGGTTTGTTCAGTTTGCGCAAAATCGTTTGATGTAACAGCAGAGGACAGTGCTTTTTATGAGAAAGTCTCGCCTGTTTTTAATGGTCAGCAGTTTAAAATTCCTGAGCCGACTTTGTGTTTTGATTGTCGGCGCACAAGGAGATTGTCTTTTCGTAATGTGCGTAGTTTTTATAGTCGGAAATGCGCTTTGTGTAATAAGCAAATGGTTTCGCTTTATTCTCCTGACAAAGAATTACCTGCTTATTGCCAAAAATGTTGGTGGAGCGATGATTGGGATGCATTGAGTTATGGGCAAGAGTTTGATTTTTCTCGTCCATTTTTTGAGCAGTTTGAAGAGCTGAAACAAAAGGTACCTCATATTACTCTGCGCGCGGCAGCTGGTGAGAACTGCGAGTACACGAATTTCACGAGTTACAACAAAAACTGTTATCTGACTTTTGGTGCCAGCTACAATGAAGACTGTCATTATTCTTACTGGGTGGCTTATAACAAGAATGTGGTTGATAATTTTTATCTTTTGCATGGGGAAAGTTGCTATGAATGTGTTTATTGCGATAGTTGTCATAATGGATATTATCTTGAAGCGTGTCGCAATTGTAGCGAGTCTGCTTTTTTATATAATTGCGTTAATTGCGATCGTTGTTTTTTGTGTTCAAATTTGCGGAATAAGCAATACTGTTTCCAGAATAAGCAATATGCGCCTGAAGAATATAAACAAAAAATGCATGAGTTTGATCTTGGCGCTTATAGCGTTGTCTCGGATTTAAAAAAACAGCTTGCTGATTTAAAGCTGCATACAGTTAGAAGTCACCTGAATATTTTAAATAGTGAAAATTGTTTTGGAGATTATATTATCGGCTCAAAAGATTGTTTTGATGTTTTTTATTCTGAAAACAGTCGAGATATAAGGAGATCCCGGTGGATATTTAATTCGCGAGACACGCAAGATGGAGAATCTGTTGTTCATAACTCAGAAAAAACTTATGAATGCTGTTCAGCCACGCATTGTTTCCAGGCATTATTCGGATTTGACTTGCTCGAAGTTTCTGACGGATATTATTGCCATCACTGTTTTAATAATTGCTCTAACTTGTTCGGCTGTATTAGCTTACGGCATAAAGAAAATTGCATTTTGAATAAGCAGTATTCAAAGGCAGAATATGAGGTTTTAGTATCCAAAATTATTGATCATATGCAGAAAACGCATGAATTTGGCGAATTTTTCCCTGCGTCTTGTTCTGGTTTTGGTTATAATGAAACAATGGCGCAAGAGGAATATCCGACAGATAAAAAGGCAGTCATTGATTTGGGTTTTCATTGGAATGATTATGTGCCTGCTAAATCGCAAGCTGAAAACTTGATTTTGGCGAGGGATTTGCCAAATAATATCAAGGACGTTGGCGATGATATTTTGAGTTTTGCTATTGAATGTGAGGCAACGAAAAAACCTTTTCGAATTATTAAGCAGGAATTAGATTTTTATCGGCAGAATCATTTGCCGCTAGCGAGGAGGCATCCAGATCAAAGGCATTTGGATCGTTTGGGTTTGCAAAATCCATCCAAGTTATGGAGGCGTAATTGTATGAAGTGTGGGAATGAAATGAATACTTCTTATGCGCCAGAGAGGCCAGAGGTTGTTTATTGCGAGAAGTGTTATATGGAGAGCGTGTATTTGTAATACTGGAGCGGGTGAGGGGAGTCGGACCCCCGTTTCAAGCTTGGGAAGCTCGTATAATAACCGTTATATGACACCCGCCTTTATATTGGTTGTCAGCTAATAGCTGCCAGTTGTCAGCCAATCTTAACAAACCCATTTTCTATGGTTAGCGTTTTGATGTCAATGTTAGCAGGAGATGTTGCAAAAAGACGTATGCAATATATAGACGCATGCAATGCGTCTCTACTTGAATTTTTTCTGCAATATAATTGCGCTGAATATCGCAATGAATGTTCCTGCAATTGTTATGCTGATCCCTGTCTTTGGTGCGGTTGGCGCTTTTGCAATGCTTATTTTTGATCCATCTCCAGCACTTATATAAGTTAAGTCATATTGCCCAAGGCCGTTTTTAGTTGCTACTGTATTTGGCGTGAAGAATTTTGTAACTTTAACGATTGAATGCGCGTTATCATATTGGCCGTAAGCCGGATGCTTTACTGTTTGTAAGTATGTTACTACAGCTGTTTCATTTGCTGATATTCTTCCTATTACAAAGTCTTTTGTGTCAGATAAATATTTTGCGCCTGTAACTCGATAGATTTTGCCTAAGGCTGCGCCACGTGATCCTGATATGTTTAAATTATTAATGTGTACGTTGTAGACTGGTGAATCACCAGTATTGCTAACTTTGATTTGAAACCAGGCAACATTATTGCGAGGGTAGAAAGCGACTGCTTCGCTTGATGTATCAGCGTCATAATAGATTGATGAAGAGGACCAAGCTACTCCTTGATTAATGCTTAAATCAACGTTTCCATTTTGCGGTAAAGTCGCTGATGCTAACTGTGGTGGATGTCCATTATTTGGTAGCCCACCTCCGCCGCCAGAACCTCCACCTCCGCCTCCGCCACCGCCAGTTGTTACTGTGATTTGTTCGCTGCATGTACCTGTGCCGTCTGCGCCAACTAGGCTCATGGTGTAATTTGTTGTCGCAGTTGGGCTTACTGTTACTTGGCCGGCTGATACAGGAGTGACTGAACCAATGCCATGATCTATTGTTGCTGTCTGTGCATATTCTGTAGTCCAGCTCAAAATAGAACTAGCTCCTGCAGAAATGGTTTCGGGATTTGCGCTTAATGTGCAGGTCGGCGGATTTGTTCCTGGCGTGCCTCCTACTCGAACTGTTGCTACGCATGTGCCTGTTAAATTGTTTTGCGTATTATATACAGTTGCTGTATATGTGGTTGTTCTGTTTATGACTGCTTTAACTGGGCCGGCAAATGGGAAGTTTTGTTTGGCAATAACATCGCGATTGATCTCTGCCTTTTGCGCTCTTCCGCCGGTTATGCTTAGATTAAAAGTTAATTCTGTTCCAGCATTGACTCTTCCGGAAGGTGTTGTTGATAATTCGCATGTTGGAGCTTCTGCCGCGCTTTTTATTTTTACTGTTGTTACGCATGTAGCGCTACCGTTGTCAGCGTCATAAATAGTCGCGGTATAAGTGGTTTCATTATTTATTGTCGCTGTCGGTTGTGTTGTAAATGGGAAATTCTGCTCAGCTGCAACTGCTGGTTCGATTTTTGCTTTTTTTACAATGCTTGAGATATTGCTCGGAACATTTAGCGTGAATTTTAAGTTTGTTCCTTTGTCTACGCTGCCTGATGGCGTGGTTTCCAGCGTGCATGAGAGCTCTGGTTTTTCAATAACAATTTCGACTGTACAGTTTCCAGTACCGCCGCAGCCAACAACTCCCATTAAATATGTTTTAGATTCAGTTGGCGTGATTTCAACTGTTCCGCTAGCGTCAACGCTTCCCGCGGGGATATTAACTACTTTTTGTACATCAACAATTTCACCGGCAGTAGCATAATGAGTGGCCCAAGTGAGGGTAGCCTTTTCTCCAGGTTTTACTTTGGGCGGATTCGCCGTGAGCGTACATGTTGGCGTTGGCGATGCGCAATTGCATCCACACTTATCTGGGCTATTTGTCAGCGGCTTTTCGCTTCCACTATCGTCAATTGCATATGCGTAAAAATAGTGATCAGTCCCGTCTTTTTTATCTGCTGGCGTTGGTATTGAAAATCCATGGTCGCCTTCATTGTTGCAAAAACTCGCGGCATCATTTCTGCCTGGACCGTTAGCGATAGTTTCAGCTACCAATGAACCTCTTTCGGTCGCTGTGCCATTATAAATTCTGACATGCGTATATTTATCGGCGGTGTTGAATCTGTCTTGATCGCATACCCATCCGCCAATTATGTCGCATCTCGGTGTGTCCAAATAGCCTACTGGGTCATATGCAGCAAGCACTTTTGTTGTCAGTATATATCCAGCTATTAAAATAATGCTGGTAGTTATTGTGATGGCAATAGCCTTTATGACTTTATTCATGACTCTTGTTTTAAATAGGATTTAAAGAGTCGGCTATACTACCAACCTATTGTGTCTTTGTCAAGACTTTTGAGCTTTTCAAAATAGCTTTTCTAACTTATCTTTGATTTCCTTTTCAAATGGCCCAATCACGCCAAGTCTTAACCTTTCTGGCGCTAGATACTTTTGCGCTACGCGTCTTATATCAGCAGGCGTTACTGCCTCGTTTTCTTCTAGATATGAGTCAATCGTTTTTACTTTTCCAGTTAGCAAAAAATGCCTAGCAAAAAGATCTGAAACAAAGCCAGTACTTTCAGAGGCTATAGCTATATGCCCGCGGCTATTGCCTTTTGCTCTTTGAAGTTCAGCCGCTGGAACCAGTTTATCCCTTAGTTTTTCTATTTCCTGCAAAATAAGTTTGCTTGCCTTTTCCACATTTGCGATATTCATGCCTCCGTCGACTGACCAAATTCCAAAGTCAGAAGCATAAAAAGCTCCGCTATGAACTGTGTAGCATAAATTATGTTTTTCACGCAGTTCTTGAAATAATCGAGATGACATCCCACCGTCAAGCACGCTGTCTAGCATACGCATTGCTGGCCAGTCTTTGTTGTCTAGCCCTGGAAGCGATGTGCCTATTATGATATTTGCCTGCGTAATTTCTTTGCGGTTTAAAAACAAAACTTTATTTTTGGATAGTTTTTCAACATTAACTGATTCTTTGGCTTTGGCCTTAGCTTTGTTTGCAAACTTATAATAGCGCTTTGCTAATTTTAGATGAGCATCATGAGTTATATTGCCTGCGACAACAGAAACAGCATTGTGCGGTGAGAAAAGCTTGAAATGTTCGAGTAGATCAGAACGGGTGAACTCGTTTACACTTTTCTCGCAGCCAAGAGCATGCATAGTAGGTTTTTGCGCATTCATAAGTGCATTCATCCATTCTACGCTAAGCCATGCGTCAGGCTGATCTTTATACATACGTAGCTCCTCAACCACTACACGTCGTTCTTTTGGGACTTCTTTAATTGGAAAAGTTGGTAAGGTTGCCTTTTCGCTAATTACCTCAAAAATTTTGTCAGTTGCTGTTTTGTCGCCTTTGATCCAAAGCGTAATAGTTTCATTGCAAGTGTAAGCGTTTTGAATACCGCCGATCGCATCAATTACCTCAGATAAAGCTTTTGATGTAGGATAATTTTTTGTGCCTTTGAAAATCATATGCTCAAAAAAATGAGCTAGTCCCCATTTTTTAGGATTTTCATAACGAGCTCCGGCACGAAACATTAGTGTCGCTGTTATTGTCTCTGACGATGGCATTGGAATTGTAATAACAGCGAGTCCGTCTTCGCGAGTGGTGAGTTGATATTTGGTCATGTGAGGAAAAGTTGTTAATTATAAAGATTGCTAAAGTTTGTAAATGCACTGTCGCACTGAGCCGGTATCTTCAGCAGGCCAGAAAGATCTTTGAGCCTATTATTCTTGCTTCGCTACGCTTTGCCTTACGAGTGGTAAATTTATGTAGATGCTTCGTCTGTGAAGACCGACTCAGCATGACAATGGCGGCAGAAGAATAATTAGGCACGACAGAAACTTTTGTTTGTGATACTCGATAAAGTTGCTTTGGGCCGCGGAATTTTTTTATAGCAATGCATCAATTTCTTTTGACAATGCGTCAGCATTTTGCAGTCCGATGAACTCTTTTACAATAGCGCCATTTTTGAAAATCTTGATTGCCGGGATAGACATGATTCCGTACTTTGTTGCAGTTTGTTGATTTTCATCAACATTAACCTTGCCTATTTTTACGTTGTCTTTGTATTTTTCATGAAGTTGATCAATTACAGGTAGCATCATTCTGCATGGTCCACACCACGGAGCCCAAAAATCAACTAAGACTGGTACGCTCGATTGGAGCACTTCTTTATCAAAACTAGAATCAGTGAATTCGATTGCCATTTTTTAAAGTTAAAAATTTAAATTTTTATACCTAATTTTCTTATATATTTTCTAATTAGCTTTGTCCACAGCAAAACTCTATATTTGCGATGATTATAAACCTTTTCCCATGCTCCGACATAATTTTTCCTTGTTCCTCCCCATCGAGTTTTGAAAAAAGTGATACTTGAAAATGGATGTTTATGCTCGCAATAATCAAGAGCTGTTTTTTCATTTTGAAAAATAACTTCCTTTGCTCCAAGCCAAATTCCAAACGAGTTGCCTACCTTCTTATATGGCTCAGGCGCAATACCAAGAAAGTCATAGCGTGTGCATCCACGATTCTTGGCCTCTTTTATCATTTCCCATTGCAGAAGCCATGGTGCCATGAGCTCTCGGTTTTCATTATCTGAAGCGCCATAGTAATAAACAGCTTCCTTGCCGAAAAAAGTAACAAGCGCCATTGCCAAATATTTATTATTAAATTTAACTCCATAAAGCCTTGCCATGTCTGAAGGCCCAAAAATGCGTAAAATCTTTTGATAATAATCAATATTATGCGTGTAAAAA
>JAPLVM010000081.1 GCA_026397115.1 Patescibacteria group bacterium | reverse complement strand
GTAGTAGAAAGATCTTTTGGCTGGTTAGAGAAATGTCGTAGGCTTTGGAAGAATTGTGAGCGTAAATTAAATACCAGTCTCAATATGGTGGTACTGGCTTTTATAGTACTTTTGCTCAGGAGATTATGAACAGGCTCTTAGAGCCGTTCGTTACATTATTTTTTAATTCGAGATAGGAAATTCATTTTTGAAGAAAATTAAAGTTCGTTTTTTCGTTGAAAATCTGCTATAATAACCTGAAGCAAATTATATTTTTTCATTCTCCTATGTGGCAGATTTGGGCATGTATGGCTTCACTATCCTTTGGTGTCGCCGCTCTACTTCAAAAACTCGCAGCAACCGGTAAAGTTATGACTTCGGTTTGGGAATATCTGATTTTCCAAGGAATTGCTACTTTGATACTGGGCGCAATCGGCTTTTTCATTTTCCGTGAGCAAATGACCCGCGAAGAAGTACCAGCTTATGAATGGGCAATTGCTGTCGGCGTGATGCTGGCCTTAGGCGCGGCATTAATTTTTGTTGCTTATCGTTTTGGGGGAGATGCATCAAGAGTACAGCCGCTAGTTAATACAAACACATTGATTGCAGTTATACTAGGGTTAGTTGTATTAGGTGAATGGCATGACTTACATACAGTTATTGACTGGGTCAAGCTCTTGATAGGTGCTGGCGCTATCTTAGGCGGCGGAATATTAATCTCTATGTAGGGCAAATCAATTTGTGAAGCCTTAAGCAAAATATTTTTTATTAAAATAGAAATGAAAATTACTTTTACAGGTGCGGCACGCGAAGTTACTGGATCACGGCATCTACTGGAAATAAACGGTCAACAAATTTTACTTGATTGCGGAATGGCGCAAGGGCATCGTGCAGAGGCTGATGCGCATAATCGTAATTTGCCTTTTGATGCTAGTAAATTAGCAGCAGTTATTTTATCGCATGCCCATATAGACCATTGCGGAACTTTGCCAGTATTAGTCCAAAATGGTTTTACAGGTAAAATCTATGCAACGCCAGCAACGCATGATTTGACCGAATATATGCTTTTAGACAGTGCGCATATTGCGCAGGCTGATGCTGATTTTTGGAGCAAGAGACATCCGAATGCAGAACCAATCAAACCTATTTATACCCAAGATGATGTCAGCCGCACAATGAGCTTATTTCATGATATAGAATATGACACGCCAACAGATATCTTATTTGATATTCGCCTTACTTTTTATGACGCTGGTCATGTGCTTGGTTCAGCCATGATTGATTTGGAATTTTCAGAACCATCAAAAGACGAAACTCGTCGTTTTGTATTTACCGGCGATCTCGGAAGACCTGGAATGCCGATTTTACGCGATCCAGCGAAAATTGAAGAGACAGATTTTCTGATGATTGAATCAACTTATGGAGATCGCTTACATGATCATTATGACTTAGTAGGAGAGCAATTAGCTGATATTATTAAAAGAACAGCTGCCCGCGGTGGAAAAGTAGTCATTCCTTCTTTTGCTTTAGATGTTTTTGAAAAACATTTTGAATGTTTTGACGAAGAGATGAAATTAATATGGTTGGCCAACAAAGAAAATCCATTTGGCTTTGGCAAGTTGCGTTATGCCAAAACAGTTGAAGAATCAATGGCCATTGATTCTTCAAGCATGCCTTCAGTTGTGATTTCAGCTTCTGGCATGTGTGAATCTGGTCGCATTTTACATCACTTAAAGGCAACAATTAGCCATCCAAAAAACACCTTACTTTTTGTCGGCTATCAAGCGGAAGGCACGCTAGGCGGCAGGTTGCGCGATGGAGCTCGAGAAGCAAAGATTTTTGGCGAAATGTATCCGGTCAAAGCCGAAGTAATTCCTTTGGATGCTTTTTCTGCACATGCTGATTATCAGGAAATAGAGAATTGGATGCATGGGATGAAAATCAAAGATTCGATTTTTGTTGTACACGGTGAGGAGAAGTCAGAGCTGGCCTTGATGAATAGGTTTACAGAAGAAAAGAAAGCCCCGCATGTCTTTGCGCCAAAAGAGGGTGAGAGTTTTGATATTTAGTAATCTTTAACTATGTCTAAAATAATCTACATTGTTGGGGGCTCAGGCTCAGGCAAAACCACAATTGCCGAAAAACTCGTACGCGAATTTTATGGCGAAAGAAAAGCCGAGCTAGTCTCTGCTGACAATTTCTTCCGTGATTTTTCCAAGGCCGATCTAAGCACAGATTTTGATGTCCCCCAGGCCTACGACGAAAATTTAATACATGAGAAATTAGTGCGACTTCGCGCCGGTCATCCAGTAGAAATTCCGCACTATGATTTTGCCACACGCAAAGCCGACCTAAAAGTAATTCATGTTCCAGCTGACAAGTATATTATTGTCGAAGGTTTGTTTTTGCTCTATCACAAGAAACTCCGTGAACTCTGTGACTTTTCAATATTTATTAAAGTTGATCTAGATGTTCAGCTGGCAAGACGTTTATTACGCGATCAAAAGAGGTTGCGCGGGTCAGGGGAAAATCTAACTGGGCAAATCGAGAGATATTTTCGAGATGTGAAGCCTGGGTATTTGAAGTATATTGCGCCAAGCATGGAATTGGCAAGCGCGGTGGTGGAGAATGACGGCGAGCTAGGTACGTGTTTTGAACAAGTGAAAAAGGCGCTTGAGAAAAAAGAAATCGCCTAACGCTGAATTTTTTATTTTGGCGGCTGAATGTCGCCGAGTTCGCGCTTAATTCTAGATTGTTCAACGTAAGAATCTATTTCATAACTATGAATTTCAAGAATTGTCTGAAGGTCGAGCATTCTTGTTTTGAATGAATACATACTTTGTCTTATGCTTGATGCTTCCATACTGACAGCTCCTGCGCCTTCTTTAGCCTTCCCAATTAGCATTTCTAAGGTTAAAATTTCTTCGTTCAACTTTCCAATATCAGATTTAACAGCATCGATATTCGTTTTAGGATTGATTTGCGATAGGTGGGCTTTTTCAACCTCATCATCATAAGCCTTTTTTGTGTATACCAAAAGTTCGCGTATTTGGTAAATATTGTCCAAAGCTACATTTTCGATATACATGCCTTTAGATTGAGCATGTATTTCCTTGACGCGTTCATTCATCAACCTAAATGTTTCTCGCATTTCGTCTTTTTTCCCAGGTATGGGAGCCGGCAAACCAATAATTGCGTTATATTTTTTGAGTAACTCTGCTAATTGTTCTAATCCTTTCATTTCTTCTGTGCCTGTAATCGGTGCCCTAAGCCACTCAAGTTCGGGATCGTAGATTAAGCCTACTTGCGGTTTAGGCTCCCCATCCTCTCTCTTTCTGACTACGGCTTCTTCCTCCAGCGGAGTACGTAGACCTATGCGCACTATGTTTATTGGATCTAGCGCATGCTTAATGGTACTAACTGAGTTTATAAGCGCCGTAGTATTGCGCACAAGCTCCATAGGCATAAAATCATTTAAATTTTTAAAATCTGTAAATACATATAAATTGTATATCCTTTGAATTTCAAAGAAAGCGTTAGCCATCTTGTCCATTTCGATACAGACAATTTCTTTTGGCGATTTGGCCCCTTCGTTTGGTCTTCCCGTTATTGCATTTTTTTCTGGTGGCATTATTTTTTATTATTTCATAAAATTTTAGCACAAAAAAGCCACCAGCGCCAGCTTAATTCCGCCTTCCTCATTTATTTTTCCAATTTCGCTACCATTAACCTTGCCGCGCCCCTAAACCAAGGGAAAATCCACATTATTAACCAATCTAATTTTAGCAGCGGATAAAATATAAAATCAGGTAGTGGAATCAATCTCGCTATTTTAGTAGCAAACAGCTGAAATCCACGCCATTCCACCTGTCTAAAATTTTGGCATAAGATATCAAAATCCCCACGATTCAGTATTTTCTCATCCGGTGTTTCTCGATGATCCGGATGATTTAAACTCTTCTTTACCCAGCTTTTAAATCTTTCCATTTTTTTGGAAAACCCAATTGGTTCACAAAAAACGGCCCGACCGCCAGATTTTAGCACTCGATAAATTTCCTTGCTTGCTGCTGGAATTTCCAGATGATGCAAAATTTGATTGCCAACTATGATGTCAAAACTCTCATTTTCAAATGGAAGTTTTTCAGCCGTGGCTACTTGAAAATGGACATTATTTGAAAGATTATTTTGCTTAGCAGTTTTTACAGCTATATCTACAAAGTTTTCTGAAACATCAATTCCTTGAACATTTGCTCCTAGCCTTGTTAGCCAGCAAGATAAAAACCCAGGGCCTGATCCTATTTCCAGTATTTTTTCATTTTTTACTTCGCCAATCTGCTTTAAAAAATAAGGAAAAAAATCAGCTGCTTCGCGATTTGGTATGGGAAAAGTGTCACCAATAATAATTATTTTGGCATTTCTGGCTAGAGTGTCATAGACTTGTTTTTCACGTTGCTGACGCGGAGTTAAGCGCATATTTATGGTTAAAATTCCACATTTCCCGGAGTTCTTGGAAAAGGAATTACGTCGCGAATGTTTTCCATTCCCGTTAAATAGAGAATTGCTCTCTCCAGTCCAAGCCCAAAACCTGAGTGTGGAGTCCCGCCATATTTACGAAGTTCCAAGTACCACCAAAGCTCTTTTTCATCAATTTTCATTTCTTTCATCCTCTTTTTCAAAAGATCGATTCGCTCCTCCCTCTGGCTGCCGCCAATAATTTCTCCAATTCCAGGAACCAGCATATCCATGGCCGCAACTGTCTTGCCATCATCATTAAGTCGCATATAAAAGGCCTTAATTTCCTTTGGATAATCAGTCACAAAAATCGGTTTCTTATAAACTTGTTCCGTAAGATACCTCTCATGTTCAGTTTGCATATCAATTCCCCAGCTTACTGGAAACTCAAATTTCTGTTTCGACTTTTCCAAAACCTCGATGGCCTCTGTATAAGTAATTCGTGCAAAGTCAGAATTAGCGACATGATTCAGTCTTTCTAAAAGTGTTTTATCTGTAAACTCATTAAAAAATTCTATTTCTTCGGCATTATTTTCCAACACATATTTAATCAAATACTTAATCATGTTCTCGGCCAAATCCATATTGTCATTTAGATCAGCAAATGCCACCTCAGGCTCCATCATCCAAAATTCCGCCAAATGTCTTTTGGTGTTTGAATGCTCAGCGCGGAAAGTCGGCGCAAAGGTATAGACTTTTTGAAAAGCATGCTCAAAAGC
>JAPLVM010000041.1 GCA_026397115.1 Patescibacteria group bacterium | reverse complement strand
GTAGTAGAAAGATCTTTTGGCTGGTTAGAGAAATGTCGTAGGCTTTGGAAGAATTGTGAGCGTAAATTAAATACCAGTCTCAATATGGTGGTACTGGCTTTTATAGTACTTTTGCTCAGGAGATTATGAACAGGCTCTTAGCGAAATTGGTTGGCGCGTAATGATCGGATGACAAAGCGGGGGTAGGTAGAAGTTGGCATGAATCTTCTCCACCCCCCGACCCTTTTGATTACTTTCTCACAAAACGAATGCCGTATTTTTTAGGCTTGGTAATAGAACATAGCTTGATTGAAGGTAAGTTTTTTAACTTCTGCTAAAATAAATTCGTAAAATTAACTTTAATTATGGCTAAGTTTATTTATCTGGATAACGCTGCTACAACGCCTTGTGATCCGCGCGTCGTTAAAGCAATGTTGCCATTCTTTACAGAGAAGTTTGGAAATGCTTCATCCTTGCATCAAGCAGGTCGTGAAACCCGTTCTGCAATTGACTCTTCGAGAGACATTGTTGCCAAGTTTTTTAATGTTGAGCCGGAAGAAGTCATTTTTACAGGTTCTGGAACAGAGGCTGATATGCTTGGCGTCAAAGGTATTTTGGAAGGCGTGCATGATAGGACTGGTAAAACTCATGTGATTACCAGCGCGATTGAACACAAGGCTGTGTTAAATCTGGTCTATGATTTGGAAAAACGTGGTTTTCAGATTACTGTTTTGCCAGTTGATAAATATGGCCGTATAAGTCCGGATGATGTGAAGAAAGCAATTACTGGTTACACAGCCCTTGTTTCAATTATGGCTGCAAACTCTGAAATTGGTACAACTCAGCCAATCAAAGATATTGGCAAAATTTGTCGTGAAAAAGGTGTGTTCTTTCACACTGATGCTGTGCAATTGGTTGGCAAGGTTAAAATTGATTTGCAAGAGGATTTGATTGACGCTTTGTCTTTATCAGCTCATAAGTTTCACGGACCAAAAGGAGTCGGAGCTTTGATTGTTCGCAAAAATGTGCCGCTAAGGCCGCAAATATTAGGTGGTGGCCAGGAAAAAAGAAGGCGTGCGGCTACAGAGAATACGCCAGGGATTGTTGGTCTGGCCGCGGCTTTGCAACTATGTGAAGAATATTTGGAGAAACCAAAAGACAAGATGGTTCTGGGCGATTATCTTGTGGAGAGAGTGCTTAAGGAAATTTCAGGTTCTATTTTAAATGGTCATCCTGACAAGAGATTGCGAACACATGTAAATTTTTCTTTTCCTGGGGTTGAGGGCGAATCCCTACTTTTGCGTTTAGATTTGGAAGGTGTTTGCGCTTCTACTGGTTCGGCCTGTTCTGCCGGGTCGCTGGAGCCATCTCATGTTTTGTTGGCTTGTGGAATTTTGCCAGAACTTGCCAATTGTTCGCTCAGATTGACTTTGAGTCGCGATACAACCAAGAAAGAAATCGATCAGGCAATAATTATCCTGAAAAAGGTTGTGGCTGAGCTTAGAGAGATGAGTGTGCTTTAAGGGGTTTTGAAAAATTAATTTATGCATTTTTATGTTGCGCGCGAAGTTCAAGGAGTTAAGAGACTTCTCGATATCATCCAAGGCTTTTTTGACAATTTTAAGTTTTCTCTTTGGTGGTTTTGACTCTACCAGACTTAATTTACTACCATTTTTGGCTTCTGACCTGCATTTAAGTCTTTCTCAGGTTGGTATTTTAGGAAGTTTGCCCGGAATTGGTGGTGCAATAATGTTATTGCCATCGGCTTATCTATCAGTTCGTTTAGGAGCCTTTCGCCTAACTAGTATTATATTCGTCGGCTGGGCGATATTTTTAATTGCTATAGGAGCTGTGAGTAGCTGGTGGGCTTTGATTATTTTATTTTTCTTGGTTGGAGTATTTGGTAAAGCATTGTTTCCGATTGGCCAGGCAGCAATAATCAGCGAATCATCCAAAAAATCTTTGGGTAAAGATATATCTAATTTTCAGATTGCCAGCGATGTCGGTAAAATTTTATTGGTAACAGCCGTGTTAGCCGCAGTTCCTTTTATCGGTTGGCGATTGGCCTTGATCGCTAGTGGACTGATTTCAATAGCTGTTTTTGCAAGCATATTTTTTAAAAGTTTTGGTTCGTCAAAATCAATAGTTAGTAATAGAAGCCGTCTGGCTGTTTACTGGTTAGATACAATACGGCAGAGAGGATTTCTCTTGACTGCGTTTACTACCTTTTTAGATGTATTTTCATCAACGCCATTGACACTTTTTCTACCTTTCTTGTTAATAAGTTTTGGTGTTACAAAGGCTAGCTTGTGGTTATTTATGAGTGTTTATTTTATTGGATACATGGCAGGTAAAGCTATTTTTGGCAGAATGAGTGATAGATGGGAAGCGGTTAAAATTTTTATCTTCGCTGAATTTTTTATGGTAATTTTGGTTTTGATTTTGGTGGTTATAGATTGGCCAGTCTTTCTATTGTTACCAGTATTATTTCTTTTGGGAATGGTTACTCGCGGGACAGCTCCTCCTCGTCAAGTAATGATAGCTCAAGCAGTGGAAAACGTTGGCAGATATGAAGAAGCTTTCACTTTAAACTCATTATTTGGTCATATAAGTAGTGTTTTATCTTCCGCATCTATGGGATATGCTGCCCAGCATTATGGCTTACGGACACCGTTTTATTTATCGGCATTGCTGGCGGCAATGGCTATTGTACCGGCCTTGGTATTTTGGTACAGAGAAAAACGAGTGCCTAAGCCTGTTTGTTTCAACCCATAATTTTTGATGTTTTAATTCTTATTTAAATATGTTTACAATCGGTGCTTTTGCAATTATTTTGGATAATCAGAAGAAAGTGCTTTTTTGTCATCGTCGGGATTATGACTTGTGGAATCTACCCGGAGGTCGCGTCGAGAGCGGTGAATCACCGTGGGAAGCAGTTATTAGGGAGGTTAAAGAGGAGACGGGCTTGGATGTGGAAGTTAAAAGATTGGTCGGTATCTACACAAAGCCAAAAGAAGATGATGTTGTTTTCTCTTTTTTATGTGATGTAATTGGGGGTAAAATAACTTTGAATGATGAGGCAGACCATATTGAATATTTTGCTTTTGATGATATTCCCAAAAATAGTGTTCCTAAGCAAGTAGAGCGCATTCGTGATGCTTTGAGCAATAAACGAAAATTGATTATGAAAGCGCAATTCGGGAAGCGGGTGATTGATCTGATCAAAGAAGGTAAGCTTTAATTAGATTCTTTAGGCATAATCTAACTATGAATATTTCGATATTTTTTCCATTTTTTACGACTTTTCTTATTACCTTGGTTTTTATGCCTTTGGTTATTTATTTAGCCAAGAAGTGGAATTTTACAGATAATCCAAGAGGGCGTGATGAATTCCGCCGTTTGCAAAAAATATCTGTTGCCAATGGAGGCGGAATAATCTTATATTTAGCCCTTGCAATTGCCATTTTTTTGTTTTTTCCAATTTGGAAACCGCTCATTGCGGTGTTAATTTGCGGGCTTATTTTAGTAGTTGCGGGAACAGCAGATGATTTTCGAGAATTGCCTTGGTGGTTACAAATAATCCCGCATTTATTGGTGGCGGTAATCATTGCTTTTGTTGGTATTCGCATTAATTATGTTTCAAACCCTTTTGGCGGTACGCTTGATCTAACAGTTATAAAGTGGCTTCCAATTTTACTTACAATTTTGTGGATCGTTATTATGATCAATACTGTTAAGTTCCTGGACGGTGTTGATGGTTTGAGCTCTGGAGTAGGTTTTATTGCGGCAATGACGCTTGGCGGTCTATCTGTAATTATGCTGAAAGAATCTTCTTACACAGCTCCGTTAGCTTTTGCTTTAGCTGGTGGTTTACTTGGCTATCTAATCTGGAATTGGTATCCTGCCAAAGTTTACTATGGCGAGGCTGGCGCGGCTTTAACAGGTTTTATGCTTGCAGTTCTGGCTATTTTTTCCGGTGGCAAAATAGCAACGGCTTTTTTGATTATGGGTTTGCCGGTTTTAGATATCATTAGATTAGTAATTGTGCGTCTTAAAAATAAACGCAAACCATGGCAGGCTGGGCGTGATCATTTGCATCATTTGCTTTATGATGCCGGTCTGGGCGCTCGTGGTACAGTTATTGTTTTATATTTATTTTCTTTGATTTTTGGTGCGGCAGCGTTATTTTTGCAAACGAAAGGCAAGATAATCCTCGCTGGTGTTGTTTTAATTATTATGTTGATTTTGACTTGGATTTTGAACAGGTGTAGGAGGTAAATTTTTTTAGCTCCTATCGGTTTAGAGTATAACTCTTCAGTTCCCCCTGTCTTATTGCTTGAGGATGTTCTAAAATCGAGTAGGTCATATGTCCCCACCAAGTACCGTAGAGTATAATTAAAAACTTTTGACTTCTTTTTACATGTATCTTAAAATACCCCAGCCTGAATCAGATGATTTAAGCGTAGCGGAAATTCAAGTTGAGAATTTATTTTGACCTATCTAAAACTTGAAACCGGAAATTTGCAATTCACAATATTGCCAAAGATCCTTAACATACAGAATTAGGTAGAGAAACCATTCGCGCCCTTTGCCCGCGAATCAGAAATCGGCAAAACTATTTCTTTCAAAGATAAACCAAGCAAAATTCTAAAGCTTGGCTCGAATTCTTTTTTGAAGAGTTTGATCCTGGCTCAGGATGAACGCTGGCGGTGTGCCTAATACATGCAAGTCGAGCGCCTTGTCCCATGAAGTTTTTAAGACTTCGGTCAAGAGAATGGATTGGATTTGCAAGGAGCGGCGAACGAGTGAGTAACACGTTGGTAACCTACCCCGAACTCAGGGATAATTCCGCGAAAGCGGGACTAATACCGGATAGCCATGGGGGGATATAATATCATTCCCATGTAAAAACCTTTCGGGTTTAACAGTTAACTGTTAACAAGTAACAGTTAACAACAATTAACTTAGTATTTGTTAATTGTTAAAAGTCAAATGTTAACTGTTAAGCCCGGAGGGCTTGGTTCGGGAGGGGCCTGCGGCCTATCAGCTAGTTGGTGAGGTAATAGCTCACCAAGGCGACGACGGGTAACTGGTGTGAGAGCACGACCAGTCACGATGGGACTGAGACACGGCCCATACTCCTACGGGAGGCAGCAGTCGGGAATATTCCACAATGGGCGAAAGCCTGATGGAGCGACACCGCGTGCAGGATGACAGCCTTAGGGTTGTAAACTGCTTTTATAGGATAGAAAGTTTTGATCAGCCTATGAATAAGTGGCGGCAAATCACGTGCCAGAAGCCTCGGTAAAGCGTGAGCCACAAGTGTTATCCGGAATTACTGGGCGTAAAGGGTCCGTAGCCGGATTGATAAGTCAGATGTCAAAACATGGGGCTCAACTTCATGTCCGTATCTGAAACTATCAATCTAGAGCAAGTCAGAGATTAGTGGAATTCCTAGAGTAGGGGTGAAATCCGTAGATACTAGGAGGAACGCCAAAAGCGAAGGCAGCTAATTGGGGCTTTGCTGACGGTCAGGGACGAAAGCGTGGGGAGCAAAAAGGATTAGATACCCTTGTAGTCCACGCTGTAAACGATGAATACTCGCTATTGCGGTCTCGACAACTGCAGTAGCTAAGCTAACGTGTTAAGTATTCCGCCTGTGAAGTACGGCCGCAAGGCTAAAACATAAAGGAATAGACGGGGACCCACACAAGCGGTGGAGCGTGCTGTTTAATTCGATGCTAAACGAAGAACCTCACCAGGACTTGACATCCTTCGAATCTTGACGAAAGTCAGGAGTGCCTTCGGGAGCGAAGTGACAGGTGCTGCATGGTCGTCGTCAGCTCGTGCCTTGAGGTGTCGAGTTAAGTCTTTTAACGAGCGCAACCCATATCAAATGTTGTATTTTTCATTTGAGACTGCCGTTGTAAAACGGAGGAAGGAATGGATGACGTCAGATCAGCATGGCCCTTATGTCCTGGGCAACTGGCGCGCTACAATGGCTGGTACAATGAGCAGCAATCTCGCGAGAGGGAGCCAATCTAAAAAACCAGTCTCAGTCCGGATTGAAGTCTGCAACTCGACTTCATGAAGTTGGAATCGCTAGTAATCGCAAATCAGAATGTTGCGGTGAATGTGTCCCTGGGTCTTGTACTCACCGCCCATCAACGCATGGGAGCCGGAGACACCCGAAGTCTGCGAATTCGTGGCCTAAGGTGGAATCGGTAACTGGGCGTAAGTTGAAACAAGGCATCCGTAGGAGAATCTGTGGATGGATCACCTCCTTTCTAGGGAGTAAGTTTCACGTATTACCGTCCGTGAAACGCATGTCGTACCGACATTGTCGGGGAGTTTCTCTGCCCCATTCTGTATGTTAAATCAAGTTACAAGTTTTCAAAACATGGTTTTTTTATCGCACCATATTTTTTGAAAAAGCTTTATGAGCCGTTTATGTCTGGAACTGACTTCTGAACGTTTTCTGCGTCGATTAAGTTTTGCTAAAAGCCAATGATAACCCGCGGTTATCATTGAAAAGCTTAGACGCGAGAATAAACCGGGTAGGGACAAACCTAGTTTGTCCCTATTGATCATAATTTGCTTCATGCCAGTCATTCAATTACAATCTATCCGCAATAATTAACCAAAAAGTAATGTTTAGAAAAACTATTTTCATTATTCTTGCCAGCATAATTCTTCTAAGCCCTTTGCAATCAAAGGCAACTTCAGGCAGCTTTTTTTACGGCGAAACTTGTCCTCACTGCCATACAGTTTTAAAGTACTTTAGTGAGAATCAAATTGCAGAGCGCTACAACATTATTCTGCGTGAAGTTTGGGCAGACCGCAATAATGCCTCAATCTTTATCAAGGATATGGAAGCCGCTGGTCAGTCGCTCGGCGATAATTTATCTGTGCCAATACTGATTTTAGATGGCAAAGTTTTATCTGGAGACAAGCCTATAATTAGTTTTTTTGAGCAAGAACACAAGCTTGGTAATTGGCCGCAAATTAGCTCTGATCAGACCCAACCATCATCGGCTCAAAATATACAAGTTGCAAAACACACACATACTTTTTGGGGATTTTTCCCAAAGCTATCGTTAGCAGCGCTAGCCAGTGCCGCAAATCCATGCGCTTTTGCAGTACTTATAATTCTACTTATTTCTATCATGGCAGCAGGCAATCGCCGCAGGATTCTTGGGGCAGGATTTGCTTTTGCCCTTGCAGTTTTCATATCATATTTGGCTATGGGTTTTGGTCTGTATTCTACATTCGCAACATTTGAATCCACCAAAACTATTACAAATATAGCAGGGGCATTAGCCTTGATTTTAGGTTTATTTAATTTAAAAGACGCGATTTGGTATGGCAAAGGCGGATTTAAAATGGAAGTGCCAATGGCTTGGCGCGGTCGCATGAGAATAGTTCTAGCAAAAATCACCTCAATACCAGGCGCATTTATCGTGGGTCTTCTGATTTCTTTGTTTCTTTTGCCATGCACAAGCGGTCCATACATTGTGATTCTTGGTCTGCTATCAACTGAAGCAACTGTAACTTGCGCAACGCAATGTTTAGTCGCCTACAACATAATTTTTGTATTGCCAATGATTATAGTAACATTAGCCATATATTTTGGACTTGACCTGAAAAAAGCAGAGCAAATCCGCACAAAAAATCTTCGTACTTTGCATTTTATAATAGGTCTTTTGCTAATTGCCATAGCTGCTTGGACATTTCTTGGCTAAGATTAAATCAGTCTGAATTGCGCTCCCAATAATCATTAATTCAACAACAGCTTATTATTATATCGATAAAATCATTATAATTAGACTATATCGTCAAATTAAAACATATTGCAAAATTGGCAATATTCAGTTAAAAAGGATGTGTTAGAAAGTTAGGCATCATAAAAAAGATAATTTGCCCGAACATCTAATCTAAATTCGGTTTCAATTTTTAATTTATCATATATGAATAAGTTACTAGCTGGTACTCTAGCGATCGTAGCTTCCTTGGTCTTGGCTGGTTGCACCCTCAACCCAGACGGTACCACCACTACAGAGGAAGATACTGCTACAACTCCGGTTACCGAGGAGACAGTTGTACCTGAGGTTACTGAGGAAGTTGTCCCAACAACTCCAGTTACTGAAGAGGCTCCAGTCACTGAGGAGACTCCTATTACCCCAGCTACTCCAGCTGCTGAGTAATTATCTTGCATAAAGTACATAAAAAACATCAGATTTTCACTGGTGTTTTTTATGTAATCAAGTCATTTTTTCCGTAAAAGGTAAACTTCAACCATACTTACAAAGTAGCAATCAGTCTTGATTTTTGCTATAATTATACGAACTAAATTTTATACACCAATCATGCTAATCCCAACAGTTATTGAAAAATCACGCGACGGTGAGCGCGCCTATGATATTTATTCTCGCCTCTTAAAAGAAAGGATAATTTTTCTCGGTGGTGAAATTGACGACTTTCTTTGCCAAACTCAGAAATTATGATTCACCAGCCGTGGGGCGGTATGGAAGGGCAAGCCTCAGATATCAAAATTCATGCTGATCATATTTTGGAAATCAAGAAAAAGCTAAATCATATTTTGGCGGGTCATACTGGGCAGAAAATTGCTCGTATTGAAAAAGACACGGACCGTGATCGGTACATGTCAGCGAAAGAAGCCAAAGAGTACGGGGTGATTGATAAGGTGATATAATTGATTTGATATACGACGTGATTTCGTAATTCAAACATTTTAAAAATGGCCTATATTTTTATGGACGAAAGTGGTGATTTAAGATTTGATTTTTCAAAAAGTAAAACGTCAAAAGTCTTTATTGTTTCCTTCTTATTTGTACCAGACGAAAATATACATAAAGCAGTTTCGAGGATCGTGCTGAAAGTCCTTTACTTCCGTAGGCAAAAGAACCATATGAGCTATATTATGAGGAACCAATACGGAGCCCCACCCATATGGAATTACCTTTCGTCTAAATTTTACTAGAAATTTACCTTAAGCGCAATACTGGCTGTTTATTTCAAAAATGTCTAATTTAATGATTTGATAAAAAATCATGGCGAATGTTACAATAGTGACGCTTCTTACGGCTAGGTAGCTCAGTTGGTTAGAGCACAGGACTCATAAGCCTGGGGTCGTGGGTTCAATTCCCACCCTAGCCACCAACATAGTATTAGGCTTCAAGTTTGTAGTTTCTAGTTATCAGCCGTCAGACTGGTATTAAATTTTATCTACATTCAAAATAACCGCCAAGGCTTATTAAGCGTACAAAAACAATTTCGCAATCTAGGTATTCTCTATCATCCAGGCTACCTCTTCTCGCAACTTTCCGTAAACTGAAAATCCAGCTGCTTTTTTATGTCCCCCACCCCCATACAAAGCCGCTATTTTTGATACATCAAAATCAGCAAATTGAGTACTCCGCAATGAAATTTTTATATTTCCATTTTTCTCAACCATTAAAATTGCGAATCTGGCATCTTTAACAGTACGAATTATTTCATTGATTAGGCCGCCAAGAGCGTCTGGAGCAGTTTTTGTTTCAATAAAATCTTTTTCATATATTGCTGTTACAGCCGCTCCAAAGCGAGAAACCTTGAGCCGAGACATTGCTCGTCCCCAAAGTTGCAATGCACCACTTTCACGCTTCTGAAAGAAATCTTGCGTAATTTTGGATAAGTCGCCGCCAAGGGTCATTAACTCGGCAGAGGTTCTAAGCGCAGCATTATTCGCATCATCATTTTCGCTAGAATTTGCGTCAGTATAATCATTTTTGAAAGAGTCTGTATCAGTATAGACTCCGAGGAGCAGGCAAGTAGCTATATCTTCAGTGATTTTTATATCCCAAAAACGAAACATTGGTAGCAAAATCATTGCTGTAGCTGGCGCCTTTGAATCAGCATATACGATTAAATCAGCGATAGAATCCCCATGCCTAGTAGTTGAATGATGATCAATAATAACAAGTCTTTTAACCTGGCCTTCCCATTCAGGATAGCGTTCAGTAAAACCAGTTCGTTCAAATTCACTATGATCTATAAAAATCACCAGATCATATTTTTCCGGCTCAAATTCATGCACGATTTGTTTGTATCCGGGCAGAAAATCAAGACCAGGCAAAAGTTTCGAGTCAGAAGCCGCGACAGTTGAAGCCCGCCCAAGCTGATCAATAGCCATTTTCACTGCCAGCGCGCAGCCAAGACCATCGCCGTCAAGATTACGATGTGGAACAATTAAGATATTTGTTGATAACAAGATTTTTTCCCGAATTTGCGTGGCAATATCGGAAATATTATTTTGCATAGCTAAAAGATAATGGGTGATATTATTACACATCCAAGGCTACTTACTTGGTTTTCGATTTGACAAAAAGCGCTGTTAGCCGCGATAAAATAGAGATTCATTAATTCCTATGAACTTAGCGGTAATTTTGGCGCGAAACTGCCGTTTTTTGTAAGTTGGTTACTACTCGCTTCAGAAAAAGCACCATAGCGGATAAAATTGTCAGCAGCCTGCCACACAATACCGGTGTTTATCATTGTATTATGCGTTTCAGGAACCACAATAAAGTCTTTCATCCCAGTCAACTTTGTGCTTTCAACCGAGACCTTCCCATCATCATCTCCGGGAATGATTTCGCTGTTTAGCATATTGCTAGATGCATTGCCCGCGACAATTCCTACTTCAAAATTGATTTTAGTATTTGCAGTAAAAATATTAGGCTCTTCAGCGCCAAGCTTGTCTAGATTTGGACCTAAAAGAAACTCTGCGCCAGGTATGCGCTTCACAACATCAGCTAACTCGCTGCCTTTATTTGGCGGAGCAAGCATAACTACGCGGCCAAGATTTGGAAGCTCCGTACTACCCAAAAAATCTTTCACAACAATGCCGCCAAGCGAGTGAGTTATAAAATGAATTTTGCGATCAGGATCAGTACAGTATGTAAAAACAGCTTTTTTTAAATATTCTCGCGAGATAGTCGTAATGTCGTATTTGGTTGATAAATAATCAAAATTCAAAACAGAGTAGCCCTTATCCGCGAGGAATTTGGCAAGGTTGTCTAGGGATCCTGATGACCTAATAAGTCCGTGTACAAGCACGACATAGTCACCTTTGCTAGGGGTGAATTTGGTGCTGGCTCTGTGAGCGCCAAGGGATAGGGTGAGGATAAGGATGATGATTGATATGGGGATGTAAAGATACTTTTTTTTGCGCATTTGGATATGTTTGATTCGCAAGTAGCTTAAATGAAAAAGCCAGTTATGGCAATGGTTTATTAGAGAGTGGCTGCTGAAACAAATATCCGTTGATTAGCCTTTTATTTCAGTTTATTTAAACTCTCGATAAGTAAATGCACAGTGGTAGACGGATTCTTTTTTGAAAATGATTTTTCGTTTTCATGTATTTTTAACAATTTTTTCGCATTTTTAATTGCAGATCCCTCCATCGTTTTAATCAAGGAATACATGTAAGTTGCCTCTTTATGATATTTGATTTTTTTATTGCCAGTATGCTTCTTTAAGCCATTCGTAAGCCTTGATATATAATCGCTTCTTGCTATGGCGGAAGTTAAAAAATTAAAATGTAATAAATACCATAGTTCAAAAGATTCATTAGAATAAGCTACTTTCAGCTTTTTATCAGTCGCCCTTTTTATCGCCATATTGAATGTTCTGTCAAAGCTATCCTTGTCAAAAACTACCCAGCAGTCATCATACTTCGCATCAACATCGTTTTTTTCAATATAATTGATAACAAAATCCACAAGACTCGTTGTATTATATCCAGTTCCCCCGACCTCGATTTTAATATTTTTCCTCCTAATCTTCCCCTCAATCTCCCGTTTTTTGTCCATGAAATAGTTAACCTCTGTTTTCGTACCCTCTGTAAAAATATACACAAACTTATACTGTTTTCGTGTATTGTATTTCCTTTTAAATTTATGGGGTGAATTCTTGTTCATACATTTTGAATAAATGGCAATGCTCCGAACCTTCCTTCTAGGTATTTTTTGGAGTATTCAGTATCATTTCTTAAATCAAATTCGGCCAAAGAAAATAAATTTCCGGCGCCAAACTTATCCTTTTCAGTAAACCAAAATTGATCTTTAATAAAATTCTTGTATGAAAGCAGGTTCGTATCATGCGTAGTAACTATTAGCTGAGCATTTTTTGGATTATTATTTTCAAATAAATCAATAATAAATTTTGTTAGAAGCGGATGAAGGCTATTATCGAATTCATCAATAAATAGAACTTTTCCGTTTTCAATAGTATCAATTATAGGCCCAAGCACGTTAAAAAACTTCTGTGTTCCCTCGGACTCATCGCCAATATTAAATTTTTCGAATCCGATTTTTTGGTTGCTCGAATCAAATTTGCTATGGGAAAAGTATACAGTATCAATTTCGCTTGGAAAATTCTTAAGATTGCGCATAAGCCTTTTTCTAAAAGCATCAGGTAATTCAACTTTTCCGACAGTAACATCGTCAATACAAAAATCGGCCTTTTTCAAAAAATCTAGTATTTTTTTCTTTTTGTCTGTCTCCTCTAACAATTTTATAGTATATCCCCTATAGTTGCCGCTGTCTGGCCCGCTAATAACATTTATATTTTTAAAGCCATTTACAATTTTTATAGCAATTTCGTTATTCCACTGAGATGCTGCAGCCAAGAATAATACATCTTCTCTCGTCTTTATTTTTACATCTTCGCTTTTTTTAAAGCCGTTAAGCAATTTAATTCCATGCTTATTTCTAATTAAATAAGCCTTTTCCCTACCAGTAGACAAAATTTCAGACAGATTTTCTGTAATAATTGTTTTTTCTAAAGTAGAAAAACTATACTTGAAGATTTTATTCTCAAAGGAAAAGATAACCTCGTAAAAAGATGGTTGCTTATTACTGTTAGCCAACAAAAATGGATGATATGGTAAAGCTTGCCCTCCAGGATTATTGGCTGAATTGAGTATTCCGGATATAAGTGCGTTAATTGCATCAAGTAGCGTACTTTTGCCAGATGCGTTTGGTCCATAGACAAGAGAAGTTCTCAGTAAATTCTGTCTTTTTCTCGCAAAGGTATGGTCACTTTTTTGTGAAGACATGGAGAAAGTTACTCTATTTTTGAATATTTTGAAATTTTCTACTGAAAATTCAATGAGAGATATTGATGTATTTTGCATATAATTTACTTAAAACTATAATTTAGTATATATATACTATCAAAATAATGCCAAGGTTGTAAATATTTTGCATTATTTTCAAATGAATTATCAGAATATGAGTCCTAAAACTAACTTTTACTCATTCGTCGCCAGCTTTGCCTCAAGTTCAGCTTCTTTTTTCTTTTTTACTATCTCCTCCGGATTGGTTGTAATCAAAGTATGCTCACCATAACTCGCAATAATCTGAATCGCTACGTGTTGCAGTCCGGCAAAGAAGATTCCCTGGCCTTTGTCTGAGTTTAGTAGAGTATATTTTTCGCCGTCAGTTAGGTGAAAGACCTCTGCGATTTGGTCAATCGCAGCAGGGGACTGCTTGAGCAAGATTTGCATGGCTGAGTTTGTGATAACAGTACGACCTTCGCTTGAAGTCACAAAGTCATTTACGTTCTGCGTGATCGTTGTAATACCTAGATAATATTTACGCGCACGGCGTGTCAGTCCTGCTAGGAATTTTGCTGAATCAGCGTATTGCATCATTGTCCAAGCCTCATCAACTACCATGATTCTTTTTCTGAGTTCTGAGCGTACAAGATTCCAAATGTAGTTCAAAATTACATACATTGCCATTGGCCTTAGTTCATCATCAATATCGCGAATGCAAAAAACAATCATGCCTTTGCCCATGTCAATATTTGTCTGTTGATTGAATATTCCGCCAAATGAACCTGTTGTATATTTAGAAAGTCTTTGCGCAAGCGGTTCGCCGCCTTTCATGGACATAAGAACATCGTGTAAATCACTCATTGTCGGAGGTTCTTTTTCACCTGGTTTTGGATCTTCAAGCATAATGCCTTTTAACGCATATGTATCGAGCAAAGCTTGATCCAGAATAGCTTCCTCATCAGAGGTGACATTTCCAAGCATCAAATGCAATAAACCTGTTAATGCGATGACATTTTGCCTGAGCGCGCGACCAGATTCTTCATCATCACCTGCAAATGGCTTTGGTAAATCAAAAGGATTTATGCGTTGATCTGAGTTCATGGCAACCCGTAAATAAGCACCGCCTACAGCTTCACAAAGTGCCTGATATTCATTTTCAGGGTCAATGACTATGATATCTGTGCCAAGCATTAATGAGCGCAAAATTTCGAGCTTAATCGCATAAGACTTACCAGCACCAGAAGTAGCCAAAACTACAGAGTTTGCATTTTCTAGACTAAAGCGGTCAAAAATGATGAGCGTATCATTATGCCTATTAAGTCCGTACAAAATTCCATGATCGTCTGAAAGTTCATTCGATACAAATGGAAAAGATGTGGAGAGCGGTCCAGTATTCATATTTTGTATAGCGCCAATAGCATCAGTACCTTGTGGCAAACAAGAATTAAAACCTTGTTCCATGCGCATATCAGCTCTTTTTGTGAATATAAGCTGTCCACCAAGCGCAGTCTCGATTTGCTTTGACAGTTTGATCAGATCAGTTCTGTTTTCGCTATAAACTGTGAAATACAAGCCAAACTGGAAAAACTTATCTTCCACGCGCATAAGTCTATCGCGTAGATCTTCTATGTCTTCTAGCGCTGTTTCAAGCTGTGGATCGCGCACATTACCTTTTTCTTGATTTATAGAAATAGATGAAGAAACTTGCGCTGATTTGTTTCTAAGTTGTTTCAAGATACCAGCGCTGTCGATCGGATAAATAAACATGGAAATGTCCATTGTGATATCCGAGTTAATAATGCTGGAAAGCCAGTTTACCTCCAGATAGCGTGGATATGTATACACGAAAAAGCTCTGAGAATACATTCCAGAAACTTGCAAATGGTCATATTCAATGACCATTGAGCTCGGCGCAATCAAATCTTTGATAGTTGCTAGCCCTTGCTCATAAATTCTCTGCGCATCTTTTAATTCGCGAATCTCAGCGTCGCGCTCAGCGCTGGACTTAGCAACTTGCTTGATTTTTTGCTGCGGGGTCAAACCATCTATTCCTGACCCTGATTCTGTTTTAATTTTTGAATCAATTTTATTGGTAACTTTATCATGCACAGATGCATTTTCCATAATATGCTCATTCCACTTCTTCTGCATTTTATGTATCAGGCTTTGTAAACCGCGCGCCTCAATAGAAGCCTGCTCTTTTTCATCAGGTCGTTTCTCAATAGTTTCAGCCTTTTCTTTCTTCTGAGTCTCAGCTTTTGCTTCATGAATCACAATTGTTTCAGGAGCTTGTGGCTTAGATGAAGTTTCTTGCAAAATTGTTTTTGACGCAGCCGGAGCTGGCTTCTGCTCATTTTTCGCTTCAATTTTTACTGCTGGCTTTACTTCTGGATTCATAGCGCTAGCCATTGGTTTCTGCTCTGGCATTATTTTTTCAGGTACTTGTTTCTGCGTTGGAATATCAGATTCTTTAATCGGCGTCGAAGAAGCTGGCTTTGGCGCGATCTGCTCGTCAGCTTTTTGCGTAAAACCAAGCATCTCTGCAAATGACTTTGTCGGCTCAGGCACAATATCATCAGTTTCAGCTTTTACTTGGGTTTTTATTGGCTCACCTTCTATGCTTTCTGGTTTTACGGCTGTGAAAATAGATGGCTCAGCCTTCTTTATCTCAGTAGCTGGCGGCGTATTCATACCAGGATTGCCCGTCGCCAGCTTATTTTGCAAGCCGAGCATGTCTGTAAGCGAGTTTTCAGTTTTCACTTCAATTTTTTCAGCAACAGGCTTGTTTGCGCTATAATTGCTTATAAGTTTTTCAAATTCACTTGAATTCGCCTGATTATTATTTGAATTTGCAGGCGGGAATGCATTTTGTGCAGTATTTGCGCCAGCTTTATCAACAATTCCCATGCTTACATGCTGAGCGCCTTGATTTTGAGGATCTGAAATAGGCGGAATTTTAGCTCCAGCAGTTGAATTATTCGCAGATTGGTTATTTTGGTTTAGATTAGTTGTATCTTCAGCCATATTTTTAGTTTTTATTTCATAATATTATAGCAAATTTGGGCTTGATTTTCAATCACAAAATAGTGTAAGTTACGTTTCAAACTTTAGAGTAATATTTAAAAATTCGAAAAAATAAAAATCAAACCTAACACAATATAAAAGGTTTGGCTCATAGGAGATAGGAAGATGAACGAATTAAAAAGCTTGTTGGCACAGGCGGCAAAGATAGCTCGCGACGGCAGCTATCACCAAAGCGTTTCTACAATGATCGATAACGCTATTGAAGCCCTGAATAAGAAAAGATTGTTTTTATGCGCTAACCCGTTCCGCTTCAATGAAGAGGTTACGAGTAGCTGGAGGGAGGAGAATTTATGTCTCAACTTTCAGGATGGAACAAAAAGGTTGATGCCAGTAAGAGTTTGCCGTTCGAAATCCGGAAATTTCTTGGCATCTCAGTATCTCAAGATGCCTAAGGAATACGAAGCGCTGGAAGGCGAACAAATTATAGCCTACTGTCAATTGCCACTCGAAATGAAGGCACAAATTGTAGGACTTCCAACTGATCGGGAGATTGCTGAAATATTTGCATGGATTGCTGGAGCTTCTGACAAAGGTGGCAGTTACACATCCAAAGAGCAATATGAGAAACTCCAGCAAGCAATAAACCCACCTTTAGCTGGCTGCTGGAACCCAAATGAAGGAGAATTTTATTGTGTTGGGGAGAGGGCTAGCTTAATTACAGCTCCGCTAGATTCCGATTACACATATGCTTGGGTATTCGATTCTGAGTCAAGAAAGATCTACTGGAATCGTTATCTTAGCGGGAGTTACGGTTTCTCGGCCCTTCTTCTCTCGTAACACCAACAGTTTCCTTTCTGTTTCGCGGTGGCCGTGAAATCGGCCACCGCGAAAATAACTCAATGCGCCAAGAGGCTAGATTAATTATTGGTTAGAGAAAATCCATTGATTTATTGGCTGGCCATTTTAGCAATTTCTATAATCCCCGCAAAGACAGCCTTTTCATGAATCGCCAGCTCAGACAGCATTTTGCGATTTATGATGACCTTGGCATGGCGAAGTCCTGTCGCAAACTTAGAATAAGTCAGGCCCTCGGCTTTTGAAGCGGCAGAAAGACGCGTTAGCCAAAGACTGCGGAAAGTGCGTTTTTTGAGACGACGATCGCGATAAGCATTGCGCCCTGCATGAGAAACAGCCTCTTTTGCAAGTTTGAACTTATTTTTACGACCAAGTTTATAACCCTTAGCAGCTTTAATGATTTTTTTATGCCCTTTATGGCTGGCAACGCCACGTTTTACACGAGACATTTTAGAAAATGATAATTAATGATTTATTTAATCGTTAGGCAAAAGCTTTGAAAAGGCCTTTTTCATCGTTGCTTTATCCAGCACTAGACCCTTGGATTTGCGATCTTGCTTACTACCCTTACGGGATTTATGAGTTTTACGATGATTGCGCTGAGAATGTTTCATTTTGAGCTTACCACCAGCGGTAACCTTTACTCGTCCCTTGGCTGTTTTGCTCGTTCTCATTTTTGGCATGACCAGAAATTAATAATATGAGTAATTGTTATGTATCTTGCGTTGGGTTTGGCTTATTGACACTTTTTCTTGGCTTCACAAGTATATAGAATGCTCTCCCGAGCGCTTCAGCAGATCCTTCTGGCTCTGCGATCTCTATGCTATCTACAAATTGTCCAAGCTTTTCGATTGCCAGTGCCTTGTGCGCTTGCTCACGACCCTTCATTTTAAGTGCAATTTTTACGCGATTTCCATTTGAAAGGAAAGTTTTAATCTTACGGCGACTAGTTTCCAAATCATGGTTTCCAGTTTGAAAACCTATACGCACTTCTTTAATTTCAGTTTTCTTTGATCCAGCGCGCTTAGCCTTTTCTTTTTTCTGCTGGCTGTAAACATACTTTCCATAATCAATAATTTTACAAACTGGTGGACGTTCATTTGGATTAATTTCAATCAAGTCCAATCCAGCTTCACGAGCTTTGGCTAGCGCTGTGGCAGTAGATAACTCACCAAGCATTTGCCCATTTTCATCTATGACTTTTACAGATGGAACCCTAATTTGCTCGTTTTTACGCGGAGCGCGATTTTTATCTAAGGGCTGATTTGATGGAATCAAATTTTAATATAAATTATGATGAATTTTTTCAAAATTCAAGGTTTATTTCGAGATATCTGCAAGATCCAAAGTCATATTATCTGGGATAGCTGACGTAGGAATACTAATTTCTGTCTGCTTTGTGAATGAGGACAGATCAGCGTTTTCACGAATAAAATCTGCGCCATTACGTACCCATTCGCCTATAAGCGGCACGCCGCCAAGTATTTTGAACATCCAAACTAAGATGGCTACTACAATCATTGTTCCAAGAAGAAATCCCAAGCCTCGCATAGTCCCAATCAAGAAATTAATCCAGATAACCCGTCTTGGTCTTTCCATGGTTTCCAGAATTTCAACCAATCCGATTTTTTCAGCTGTATCTAAAAGTTTCTGCCTGGCCTTGCTTCTGCTTTTTGGATATGTAGCATTGAGCATTTTATGATGCGTAATATGATTTGCGCAGTTTTTCACTGCGATACCAACTTGCCATTTTAGCGCGTTTCATTTTCTTGAGCTTACTAAGCTTACGCTGATGAAACATGCTGCCATGCACGATCTGCTGTAAACGCAGATTGCGGGTATTTTCTCTGAAACGGTTAAAAACCTTATCAAACTTCTCGTCTTCTTGTCTTACTTCTTTAAACATATTGGATTGGCCTCCTTTAGCCAAAGGTTAAAAAATGAACATGCTAATTTTCGCAAAGATATACGCGGATGTCAATTTTTATGATTAGCTATTCAAGTAATTCTCAGTATAATATTCGCCAGTAAAGTTGCCATCAATGATTCTGAAGAAATTTATGCTTAAAACACTTTGCATTCAAACCGTATTGCCAAAAGCAGAAGTATTGTTTTATTCGGATAGCAAATGTCGAATGAAAAGCTTTATTGCAAACCGTCATCAAGCGGAAAAGCTTTTTTCATCGATTAAAAATTTGATAGATAATGACAAGCCAGAGCAAATATTGATTGTGTCAGGCCCAGGTGCTTTTACTGGGCTGAGAGTTGGTGTTACAGCCGGAAATGCCATTGCATACGCACTGAATATACCAATTGCAAAGATTACGACATTTGATTATTTGCGAATGCGCGCTGATCAAAATCTGCCCATTGTTCTTCCAAATGGCCATGATGTTTTATGGCAAGAAAATGCAAATGGCAAAATAGAATCCTTAACAACTGCAGACTGTATTAAAAAGCTAAAAAAACTCGATAAAATCATCACAATTCAGGATTATTCAGAGCGCTTTTCTGAAGAAATCAGGGATTTTTTATCACCAGATAAAATCATTCCATTAAGCATCGGACCCAAAAAAGCTTTTGATTTGATTTTATCGAACTCAAAATTAAACTGGGCAAAAGAAATCAAACCTGATTATTTTCGGGAGGCGCATATTGGTTAGCAGCTGCTAGTTGTCAGAAGCAAGTTTTATTTAAGCACGGTGGACAATAGTTTTTGTCATGTTGACCCCGATTTATCGGGGGAAACATCTACGGCAGTTAACCTCTTGGACCGCAGAGCAAAGCGATAAATAAACCTTGATTACTACTGACGAAGATTCTTCGCCTAAAATACCGGCTCAGAATGACGATGTTTTCTTATAATTTAACCGCTTTCAAGCAGTAGATTAGTATTACTTCACTCGAAATATCAGGACTGTCACTGGGATGAGAAATATCCAACGGGCATTTTCATAAATCACGCTTACAAGTCGCGTATCGCGATATAAGTCACTGCTCATCACTTGGGACAGGAAACCTGCACCCCCAAAAGCGCCAAAAATAAAAGATGCGCCTGTTGTATAAACCATAATCGCTGTTGCAATAAGCGCTGCTGACATAATTCCATAGAGCAATCTTGATCCAAGTCTCATTGTGTATGAACTCGGCTCATTTAACTCAAGCGAATATCCAACTTTCCGCCCAAAAATTATCAGGAAAAGAGCAAAGAATCCGAGTTTCCAAAAAGCAAGAAAAATCTCACGACTCGCCATACCACGCGACAGATCAATATATTGCGCATTCATTAAAATATTTTCAAAAAATAAACCAAAAGCATCGGTTGCCAAAATGGCTGCATAAGTTGCAAGCATGATTTTTGCTGTCCAGCTGCGTCCGATAATGCATGAATAAACAACAATCGTGAGTCCAAGAGCGATGTAAACCAAGTCCCAAGTTGGGGCAAGAAGCATGTTTAGTAATAAATAGCCTTGATATGCTTTGTAATTTTAATCGCGAGAAATCGAAAAAGCAAACGGCTTTTTGTCTCAGGTATTTTTTTATTGATGAAATTGAGTTTATTTGATACACTTAAAAATATGCTCCACGAGCCAATATTTAGCTATATTCATCATATTTATCATGCCAAGAAAGCTTTCAAAAGAGTTCAAAAAATCTGATAATTTCATCAGTATCCGCGGCGCGCGCGAACATAATCTGAAAAATATAGACATAGACATTCCTCGCGACAAGTTGGTCGTAATCACGGGTCTTTCTGGCTCAGGCAAAAGTTCGCTCGCCTTTGACACGATCTATGCAGAAGGACAACGCCGTTA
>JAPLVM010000059.1 GCA_026397115.1 Patescibacteria group bacterium | reverse complement strand
GCATTGCTCATAATAATTATCTTTAAATTGTATTGTACTATTATCTTAGCAAATGTTGAATAAAACTCAAGTAAATTATCAATAAAATTGTTAGGAATATTTTAATAAATTCTTTTGCGAAAATACTTTAACCAAATCTTTTTGAAAATAGGCAATGACAGTGTAGAAAATAAAAATCCCAAAGTCGGAACAATTGCGTTCAAAAAAGGTTTTGGCAAGCCTGCAAACACAAAAAATAAAACTATTACAAAGTAAGTCAAAATTGCAATGACTATTTTGCGAAATAAACTCGTTTCCCAAGCCTTGTCTAGCTCAACCTTCTTATTCCGCTCATGGATAAATCGAATTTCCTGCTCTAGATTTTGCATGGATACTCACAATAGGTAAATTATGATACAGGCTGGATTGGCTCATTAAAAATGGCGCATATTCACTTTTTTTTATCAATTTGAGCACCAAAAATAATTTTGCAATTCTTGTTTGGATTGAAGCTAACACTACCAAAATCTCCTTGAATATTTAACGGCTGCTTGAGCTCGACAGGCTGATCAACATTAAGTTTCATTCCAGTTACATCCCCTTCCGCCGTAATATTTTTCATTTCTATATCCATGGGTTTATTTTGAAAAATATCTCTTACCGCTAGACTGGATGTACTCCCCTCAAATCCAGTTACGTTTCCTCTCGCGTTAATGTTTTCCAATAAAATCGAGATTTTATTCCCTTGTTCCGCTCTGGCATAATTATTTTTGATAAGAAAATCAATAATTTCATTTGCCTTAACCTTCTCATTTTGAACGCCGAGAAAATTGGCCAATTTTTCTTTCAAGCTCTCCTTAGAAATTGTTCCAACTGTTTTTAAAAAATCCCAAATCGCATTGGCACCAATCGATAACCCGAGATTCAAGAGCAATTGTTCCATAATTATTCGTCGTTACACTTAATGGTCGGGGTGGCAGGACTCGAACCTGTGACTTCTTGCTCCCAAAGCAAGCGCTCTAGCCAACTGAGCTACACCCCGATACATCAAAACTGTTAAAAATGCAGACGCATTCTATCATATCACGAAAAACAGGCAATTTTATTCTGTGGCAGCATTTTCAAATTCCCTCTGAGCCTCAATCTCAATGAACCTTTGCTTTGGACGATCAAAGTATAATTCCACATGACCTGTTGGTCCATTTCTATGTTTACGGATGAAAATATCAACAATACCCTTGCGATCAGTTTCCTCATCATACATTTCCTCTCTATAAAGCATTAAAACAACGTCTGCATCTTGCTCAATTGAGCCTGAATCGCGCAAATCAGATAGCTGTGGAATTTTTGTAGGTCTATTTTCAGAGTTACGTGACAGCTGCGAAAGCGCTAAAACAGGTACTCGAAGCTCACGACCAATCGCTTTGAGCGAGCGCGTAATTTCAGAAATCTCTTGCACGCGATTCATTGGATTATTGCCGCGGATCAGCTGAAGATAGTCAACAATAATCAAGTCTAAGCCGTGTTCCATTTGCAATCTCCGCGACTTAGCTCGTATATCCAAAACAGTGCAATCAGCAGTATCATCAATAAAAATATTAGAACGAGAAAGGCGATCTATTACCTCTCCCATCCTGTCAAAGTCAGATTCAGCCAGCTGGCCTGTTCGCAAATCATGTGAATTAACCTGTAATAAAGAGGCAAACATTCTATCAACCAGTTGCTCCTTGCTCATTTCCAGAGAAAAAAGGCCAACTGACTTATTATTTGTAATCGCCACATTCTGGGCTATATTCAAAGCAATCGCTGTTTTTCCAACTGACGGTCGAGCCGCGAGAACAACTAAATCTGATGGCTGAAGACCAGAAAGCAAATTATCAAGCTTTTTCCAGCCAGTAGGAATACCTCTCAATGCATCTTTATTTTCCGCTGCATGCAACTCAGAAATCCTTTCATACGCCTCAGATAAAATATTCTTAATGTGAATAAACTTATTTGAAATAAATTGCCCAGAAACCTGAAATAATCGTTGCTCAGCCTTTTCAAGCACCTCAGAAATATCCCGATCTTCTTCTTGCCCCATTGCAGAAATCTCCTGGCCAGCATTAATCAGTCGCCGCAATGTTGATTTTTGCTTAACTATTTGCGCATATTCAAAAATATGGGCTGCGGTTGGCGTTGACTCGGCAAGCTCAGCTAAATAAGTTTCCCCACCAATATCATCCAGTTTCTTGCAAGATTTCAATTCAGAAACCAAAGTCAATAAATCAATTGGTTTACGTTTCTCATACAAAGAAAGCGCCGCGTTATAAATCTCTCGATGCGTACCCTCATAAAAGTCCTCAACTCTTAAAAGATCGACTATTTTAACCATAGCCTCGCGGTCTATAAGCAATGAACCTAAAGTTGCCTGTTCAGCTTCGATATCATATGGCGGAACTAATGGGTTTTTAGCCACTTATATTACTTTAATAGTTAAATTTCGATTTGCGCTGGTGATTGTTATTCTAAAGCACTAATCAAGAAAAAGTAAATGCTGACTTTCAGTGAATAAAATATGTATTACTGTATAAAAAAGATAGTCAACTATTCTTACTGTTTATGCGGTATCTATGAATTTAATATAAAAAATATTTTTTGCAACAAAAAACAACTCCTTATAAAAAGTCAATGCCAGAGTAATTTATTATAGCATATGCAACAATTTTGTGCTCAAAAATCATTGAATTCCAGCCTGAAATTAGCCATGCAGTAAAAAAACTATTGACCAAAATTTTTTGAACAACTAAATTGTATGCGGAATCTGATATGAATTGTCTACGAGCCAAGAAAGAGTTTTACACAAGTTGTTCACAAGTTTTGCACACATCATAAGATTCAACGCTATTTAAAAACTCAAGTTCAATATTGTGGATAAAGATTTTATACATATACCTGTTCTCAGCAAAGAAGTCTTAAATTTTTTAAATTTACAAGAGGGACAAAACGTGGCAGATCTAACCTTAGGGCTTGGCGGACATAGTGAAATGTTTTGCAAGCAAGTTGGAAAGTATGGACTAGTCATAGGCGTTGATCAAGACAGAGAAGCAATATCAAGATCTCAAGATAAATTATCCAAATATCCACAGTTTCAAGCAATTCATGGCAACTTCGCAAACCTGAGTAAAATAGCTAGCAATCATAGTTTACCCAAATTTAATGCTATCTTGGCTGACTTAGGCATATCTTCAATGCAATTAGAAGATAAAAAACGTGGATTTTCTTTCTTGTCAGATGCAACCCTTGATATGCGCATGAATCCTGACCAAAAAGAAACTGCTAAAGATATCATAAATAAGTCATCGTATTCTGAACTTAAAAATATTCTTTATAAATACGGAGAGGAAAGACAAGCTTCCAAAATCGCTCAAGCCATTATAAAAGCTCGCCCAATAAATACTACAAAGCAACTGGCTGAACTTGTGTCTAAGGTAAAAACCAGTCGCTTCAAAAAAAATATTCATCCTGCGACGCAAACATTTCAAGCAATACGAATGGCAGTCAATGATGAACTAACCGCATTAAAATTAATGTTACCGCAAGCGTTTGAATTATTGGAAAAAAATGGAAAGCTTATCATTATTTCGTTTCACTCACTTGAGGATCAAATCGTAAAAAAATATTTCAGAGACCTCACGGCAAAATGTCATTGCCCAAAAGAAAGCCCCATATGCACATGTAATGGTCCGCTGGCTCAGAATTTAGTTTCCAAGATAATTCAACCATCAGATAAAGAAATAATTAGTAATTGTCGTTCCAGAAGTGCTAAAATGAGAGCGGTTTATAAACTTCCATCTTGATTCTACTTGCAAATATCAATCAAGAACTGTATAAAATTAGTAGAAAATCACAATACCCACTATACAAAATCCATGTATACTCAGACATATATCAGCCAACATCGATTTTCAACTTTCCGTGATCGTAGTCACAGATTAGTTATTCTCTTAGCTGTTATTGTTCTTGTTGGAATGTCTGGATTATTTTTGGCTCATACAAACGCAATTGCAACAGATAGCTTTTCTTTGCAGCAGCAAGAGGGACGTCGTAGCGATCTCGAGCAACAAATCAGTAGACTTCGCATTCAAATAGCTTCTGAACAGTCACTAAAAAAGATCGGCACCATTGTAAAGGATAAAAATATGGTAGCAATCGGCACGCCGTTATTTGTAAATCGCGAAAATTCATTAGCAGTCAACTTCTAACTTACGCTTAGGCACAATCGTCAATCAAATCCCTGCTAAAAAGCAATGATGTATTTTTTATGTCAGAAAATAACCGCGTGCGCTAGGCAACTCAATCATTCTCTCGGCTAACCCGTATTTTTCAATTATCTTTTTTAGAATCAGAAGCGACTTTGGATAATTCATGCGAACCGGACCTAAAAGACCTATCGCGCCTACAGCTTTGTCAATCTTGTACTGCGTGATGATCAATGAAGTAGCCGCCATAAAGGGCAGTATATTTTCCGCGCCAATATATACTCTCAAGGAGTTATCAATTTCAAGCGTATCAATAAAGGTTGTGAATTTATCGCGGTGTTCGATTAAGTCAACTATTTCCGAAATCCTAACGGGATCAGAAAACTCAGGCTCAAGAAGCAATCGCGATAACCCAAGATAAAAAGTTTGGCCTGAGGGCAAGATTGCAAATGCAAGCAATTTACTCTCCTCAGCCAGATCAAAAACAACCTGCTCAAGTAGCTGCTCAGCCTGCGTTTTATCATCTGAGGCAACTTTGAGCGCTGCCAATCTCATAAGCATTACATTTTCATGCATAAAATCATTCACAAAAAGACGATATGCTTTTACAGTTGGTACGCGACCGCCTGAAATATGCAATAAAATGCAAATTGGATTAAGAACTATTTTTTAATTTTTCACTCTTAAAAATGCCAAAGCCCATTACCTCAACCGTAGCACACAAAAAATCAACCTTTTGGGAAGTCATACGCACCGTCTATCTCTATGTAGTATCTTTAACCGCGTTGATAATCCTCACAATCAACATTGGTCGAGTAGTGCACCTTGGTCTGCAAACATGGCTTTTCCCAATTGACCATGGCGTTGAAAGCACGCAAGAGACTGAAGAATGTAACCGTATAAAAAACTATGGTACAAACAACGTAAAAATAACACCGCCTGAAAATTTTGATCAATGCCTTGAACGAGCTAAAGAAATCGCGATTCGCAGGCAACGCAATGAACACAATCGCACGTTATCTTCCTCAATTGCGTTTGTCATTATTTCATTACCAGTGTGGGCGTTACATTATCGCCGCGCATTAAAAATGAAGAAATCATAGCCAAGCATAAAATTGAGTCTGGCTTTAGTGTTGTATTTTCATGAGAAATGCTCGAAACAAATCCAAGCCTTTTTCAGCTCTTGCTCGCATTTCTTTGAGCTTAGGCTCGGGCCATTCATGCACCAATTTTTCAAAAATGCGCACCAAATCAGAAAAATTAGCTTTTCTCGATGACAAAGTAAATTCACCGACTCCTATCTCATCGCAAAAAGATTGCACTTTTGGCGAATATGATAGTCCGAGGAAAGGTATTCCCTGCGTCGCAGACATGATTAAAGTGTGCAGTCGCATCCCAATAACAACCTCTGCTTCTGCAATATGATTCAGCGCCTCATTCAAAGTTTGAGGGATAAAAATAGGAAAATTTTGAGCTAATTTCATTGCAAAATTTGGATCGCAATTCTCGCCATAATTTTGCATGGAGATAAGCTCAACTCTATAACCTTCACTCACTAAATAACCAACAAACTGAGAAATGACAATCGGAAAATCTTTTCTTAAAAATGGTGTTTGCCGCAAAGACAAAACGACTTTTTTTCTTTTCGCTGTAATTTTTTGACGTGGTATTAACAAAGCCATGTCAGCCGAAACAAGTATCCGCTCAGGATCAAGACCAATATCTACAAGAGAATTGTATGAAGAGCGATCCCTTACAACAATGTGTTCTGCGTGATTGAGAGCCATATGCACAAGCCTTCGAAACCACCACCGACGCAAAGGACCTGCAGAAATGCCCAAAACAAAAAGCGGCTTTTTCATTGCAATCGCAACTAGGCACTGGACTGACCATAAAAATATCCCGCGAGGTTCACTATCATGAAATAATCCCCCGCCTCCTAGCACAACTGCATCAGCTTCTTTAAAAAACTGAAATGTTTTATGAAGTGCGCTCAAATGAAAAAACCCAAAAGCGATTGGGAAAAATTGGGCTGCTTCAGCATGGTGTAATCCAACTGTGCGAGAAGGATTTCCTGATAACACGCGAATTCGCGCTTTAGGAAAGTCTCGACGAATAAAAAACAAAATGCGGTCTAAAATCGCTTCATCTCCCCAGTTATCAACACCATATGCGCCTGCAATAAGAATTTTAAGATTTTTCATGCCGAAATATTTACTTGATTATAACAGCTTTATTATTCCACGCAAAAATAGTCTTCCACTCTTGGAGTAGCTGAACCAAAAATAAGCTTTGCCCCAGATTTTTCAGCCAGAAATTCAGCAAATTTACGAGTGTCATAAAGCGGCTGATTATCTTGCTTGTATGATTGATCATGATATTCATCCAAAATAATCAATCCTAAATTTTGGGCAGGAGCAAAAATGGCTGAGCGAGAGCCAACAACAACTTTTTTTACGCCATAGGATACTTCTAGCCATGCTTTAGCGCGCTCTGCGTCAGAACGATGCGAATGCAAAATCGTTACAAAACTACCAAAATAATCAATGAATCTTCCTGCCAGCTGTGGCGTAATTGCAATCTCAGGGACAAGCATCAACGAAGTCTGATTCTTTTTCAGCGCTTCTGCGACTAAACGTAAATAAAGTTCTGTCTTACCAGATCCTGTAACGCCGTAGAGCAAAATCGGTTTTTCTGATTTTTGAATTTCAAAAAAAGCCTTTTCTTGATCAACAGTCAGATTCAAAAACTCGGGCATTTTGAATTTTGGCTGAACAAATTCTTGCTCATAAATAGCTATTATTCGCTTTTTCTCAAGATTCTTGATTACAGCTAGCGGCGCAAGCTCGCGCAAAATTGAAAATACGCAATTTGAGACAAGCAGCTTATCTATAATTAGTTTCTGCTTAGCACCTTTGGCCTTGAAAGCTTTATCGGGTAAGCAAACCCATTTTTCATGAATATCAGGAAACTTAGCGTCACGAATCATCTTTGGCAAGGCTGCACGAAAAAAACGGATTAATGACTCTAAATAATAATCAGCAGCCAAAGACAATGCATCTATCAGATATAATGGCATTTTAGCCGGCAGGATTTCCAAGATATTCTTAGCCTGATAGTCGCAAGAGTCATCAAACCCAACTGCAATCCCAACCAAAGCCTTGTGTCCAAACGGCACGCGCACGAGCTGACCTATTTCAAGACCTGCCTGATTTTCATAGTGAAAAAATGGTTTGTCAAAACCAGCCAAAGTTATAACTGATACGCGAACGAACTTTTTATCATTATTTAACATTTAAGCAATTTTATTCTGGTTTGAAAAAAACCTTGTCTGGAATTCGCAAATCAATATATTCAAAATTAAGTTTTGATATATTTTGTCCGCGCAAAGCCTCTGCCAGTCCATTTAAAGCTTTATCCAAATCCTGGTCCAGCATAAAACGCAAAACCCAGTTGTTGTCAAGTAATAAATGTACTTCACGCGCAGTTTCAATAATTTTAAACTTCAAAACCTTTTGATTAAAACGAGATTTAATATTATTTGCTAAAACCTGAATCTTCTCAAGAATTATTGGCGAGAGGACCTCTGTTTTAGCACTTAATTTTTTATTTGTATGCAATTCAAGCAGCGGAAATCCGATAGCATTTTCCGAAGTGGCTGGCCCAGAAACAAAGCCTGCAGTGTTGAGAAGATAGCGACCCATTGCACCCGAGCCAACCTGAGTCAAAACCCATGCAATTCGAAAATCATCCGCAGAAATCATAATCGTATCTGGCAATTCTCTTGATATTGAAAGATTTTTAATAGTCGGATACTGCTCATGGATTTTGGCTATTATTGAATTTGTATTAACAAAAAAAATATTCTGACCTAAAAAAGAACTTAGGAGCGCAGTCGCGTTATCACTTGTAAAAGCGGTTTGGCCAGATGTTTTAATTTTTTGGATTTGAAAATACGGCGACTTAAAAAAGATTAGTGCCAAAACAATTAGCGTGAACAATCCTAGAGTGGCAAAAACAAAACGCCTGCGACGATCGCGAGCCTCATGCGTTTGAAATCTAAGCGAAGGACGGTTTTTGCGCTTAAAAAATGAAACGAAAAATCCGCTTGCTGGATGCTTGGAATATTTACGACGATGCAGAAAATGATTGATTAAAGACATCTTTTCTGATTAAGCAGCGATATTCTAACACAATGCTAACAAAAATCCTGTTCAAAATATTATCTATGATTTCTGATCTCTAATCTTTAATTTTTCCTTTGCCAAAGTCCAGTTATCTTTCACATGCCAAACCCATTTAAACGGAGTCCCATTAAATCCGAACTCCTTACGAATCCTATTTTCCAGACGACGATGAAATGAAAAATGCGGTATCTTAGATCCGCGGACAGAAACGGAAAATAGTGGCGGATTAATGGATTTCTGAGCAATATACAAAATATCATGTTCGTCAGCAAAGAGCTGATTCATTAATGAAGTCTTTATGAATAAACCGCGGTTAGCATAAATAATTGTAGCCGTATTTAATATCTGATCAACTTTGTATCCTGTAAGCGCTGAAACAGTTACGATTGGAGCTTGGGCAAACGACAGGAGAGCTGGCGGCAAACTCTTTCTCATGTATATTTTTTCATCCTCATCAAGCAGATCCCATTTATTGGCAATAAAAAAAAGACTTTTTCCAGCGTGTATAACTTCGCTGGCTAAAGCCAAGTCCAGCTTGGCTAAACCAGCGTGTATATCTAGGACAATTCCAACTACATCAGCGTGGTCAATCGCCTTTTTCGTGCGGTCAACGCTAAAAAACTCGAGCGAATTTTTATGCTTACCAGGTCGGCGCATCCCGGCAGTATCAATAAGAACGAATTTTTGTTTATCACGAGAGAAATTCATCTCAACTAAATCGCGCGTTGTACCTGGAATATCAGAGACAATCGTGCGTTCCTCGCCTATCAACTTATTAGTTAGAGAAGATTTTCCAACATTTGGGCGACCAATTAGAGCAAGCCGAATAGATTCTGGTTCTGCCTGCCCAGAATTAGCTGCATTTTCCTCCAGCTTTCGCATTAAGTCAGACTTATCTTTTTTGCGCAAAGAACCCTTAGAAACGACGGGAAGCAACTCCTGCGCTGAAAGCTTTTCAGCGGTAAGATGCCCAAGTTCTTCTAACCCTATTTTTTGCCTTACGGAAAACGGAAGCGGCTCTCCTAAACCCAATTTCCAAAAATCAGCTTTAGCAATGCTCTTTCGCGCTAGATTATCAGCCTTTGAAGCTATTAAAATAATAGGCTTTTTATATTTACGTAAAAATTTTGCTATTTGCAAATCAAGCGAATGGCAGCCGTCATCTGCCGCGACCACAAAAAGAATCAATGCGGAGTGCTTTATTAGTTCGCTTGTTTTATCAAAAGCAATGCTTAGAAGCTTGTCACTTGTGGATTGGTCAAGCCCAGCCGTATCTACAAGACTCGCCCTTTGTCCATTAAAATCAATCTCACATTCAATATAATCGCGGGTTGTGCCTGCAATATCAGACTCTATAGCAAGTCTATGCCCAGCCCAATAATTAAAAAGAGTTGATTTACCAACATTTGGACGACCAATAATCAAAACTATGGGCAAATTCATGCAGAAAATAATTTTTAGAACAATTAGATGAAATGATTATAACAAAAACGCCGCCAAATAATGACGACGTTTTCATATAAAGCTTAGGCAAAATATCCGTTCGAGTTATCTAGAACGGTAAATCATTAACATTGATTTTCTCAATATCATCATCTGTGCCCGCAGCAGGCCCAGCCTCAACCGCAGCAGCATTTGCCTTTTCTCCTCCCTTGCCGGAGCTAAGCATTATCATCTGATCTGCAACAATCTCCGTGGTACGGCGCTTTTGACCATCTTGTCCTTCCCACTCGCGGGTTTGCATTCTTCCAGCAAAATAGACTTTCTGCCCCTTTTTAAGGTATTGCGCGCATATTTCAGCAAGCTTGCCCCAAACCACAACATTATGAAATTCTGCCTGCTCTTGCTTCTGTCCACTTTGATCAGTCCAAGAACGATTTGTAGCAACGCCGACAGTACAAACTGATTGACCATTTGGCGTTTGACGAAGCTCTGGATCACGAGTAAGGTTACCGATAATCTGAGCGAGATTTAGAGAGTTAGCCATTGACTATAAAATAAAAAATAAAAAGAATATGCTTGGAAGGATTTTTGGAAAAATGTTACTGATATTTTTTGATTTTTATTAAAATATAAAAATAGGAGGATAAACTTAAGGTAATTATTTTTTGATTTAGTATCAATAATTTATACCATCATTATCAAAATGATATAAATTACTCGAAGTAACTTATAAAAAATAAAATGCCCTAAGCTTTTTCATTTCAATGTTTTGCGAAAAGCTCCTTTAGCTCAGAATTTCCATCAATCAAACGAGCATAATCATTGTCTGACAAGCTTTCTTTATCCACGCTCGGCAGATTCTTATCAAGCCATTCATTAACCTTCAATTTAATCGCGTCTGAAATTTTCTGATTAATCGCTTCAATAGCCTCACCGGCCTCATCTTTAACCCTTGTTTCAATTTGCTCGACGGCTGTGTTTAACTTTTCTTCTGCAGAATCGCTGTATTGATCAACCTTATTTTGAATATATTTATTGTCGCAACCGCTCAAAGAAACGATGGATAACCCGATTAAAACGAATGAGGTTATTTTAGACATGTTTTATTGTTTTAAATCTTTGAGTTTAACCATCTGTATCGCACGACAAAAACGACAGAACTTAGTCTTAACTTTTTCGGCTAAATCAGCAAGGGTATGGTTTTTCTTGTTGTATTCAGAAACTCCTATTTTGGCATTACATTTACTGCAAAAACAGTTGAGAAATGTACGATTGGCTTTCTTGCGTGGCATGATAGTGTTTAAAGGGATAATTTTTAGACAGAGAAATCTTATCAAGAACGCCAAGAAAACTCAAATTTAGTCTAAACAATCGGATCCTCATTGCTAGAAACCGGCTTTATGCCCAAAAGCTCTGCAAATGACTTATCTCCTGCATCATGCAATGGCTCAGCATCCTGCTTTTTAACAGGATCATCTGGCACAATAACCTCAGACTCAGAATTTTTATCACTGCCTAGCACGTCTAAAAATGGCGCGTTTACATTATCTTGGACAGAAGAATTATTGAAAACCATTTCCTTTTCTTTTGGCTCTGGAACTGACTTAAGAAAATCCGAGCCTTCTTCTTGCTTTTGTTTATCAGCCAAAGAAACATCTGCCATTGGATTTAAGCCAAATGAATCAAAAATATCCATAGATTCATCATTCTTAGCCAAATCAACTTCATCTTCACTCTTTTGTTCAAGTCGCTCCAAAAATTCGCCAGTAATACCTGACCTTACAGTATCAGCGTCTTCATCAATATTTTCCTTACCAACAAAATCAGATAAATCCTCTACAACCTTGGATTTTTCGCCTTCAGCATTTTTCACCGCTGGAATATCTTTTTCTACGCTGAGAACATTTTCAGAAACAATTTTTTGCATGTCAACAGCTCGAGCTACAATCTCTTTTTCAGCTTCTTCTAAACTCTTGCCAGCAATATGAAAACCAGCAGCTGTTTCATGCCCACCGCCGTTAAACAAAGCAGCGAATTCAGCAGCTCGACGATTGCCATTTTTTGTCCGCACTGAGGCCCGAGCTCCATCATCATCTTCTGTGATCAAAACAATCAAATCAGCTTCTGCCACATTAGCCATCAAATCATTGATCAAGCCCTTGCGATCATCCATTTCAGCTTGCGACCAGGTCATGTCTTCTTTTGTAACAGTAGACCAGGCAATTCTGGCTTGCCTATCAACTTTCATTTTAGCCAAAGCACGTCCCCACAAATGTAATGCAGTCAAACGACGGGTGTGATAGATATTCTTGATGACTTCCTCGCGACGACCGCCGAGACCGATTAATTTCGCCGCAACTTGCAGTGTATCTGGCGTGGTTGCTGGATATTGAAAAGATCCAGTATCAGCAATTATGCCAGCCAAAAGACAAGTTGCAATATCTGCATCTATCAAGTTCTGCCCCATTTCCTGCTCAATCTCAACAAACAGATTATAAAGAATTTCAGACGTACTGGACTTTTTTGATTCAACTAAATTTAATTTCCCAAACAGCGGATTATCTGGATGATGGTCAATATTCACAGTCTGTAAACCTTGAAAAAGATCTTGATTCTTCTCATAAACTTTGCCAAGCCTAGGAATAGTAGCATCATCCAAAATCAAAATTGCATCGAATTTAGACCCGCCGTCAGAAAAAGAAACTCCTTTTGCCTCAAAGCTACCAACCCTTGGCGTAACTACTATCTTAACTGATTTTTTATCTTCATCTCGCGACCATTTTACAGAGTTAATCTCTGCATTTGCAGCATCTAGATGAATAACGAGCTCGCGCGGAAAAAAATCATTTGATGTTATCTTGTCTGCACCAGGCAAAAATCCAAATGCTTCAGGTACAGCCTTATCAATAACCGCTGTCGGGTTACGACCAAGACGCACTAAAAATAAAAACATTGCCAATGTGGCGCCAACCGCGTCTCCGTCCGCGCTTTCATGCGTAACAATAAGCGGATTTTTAGCCAATTTAATTGCCTCTGTTATGTCCTGATGCGAATTCATTATAAATTTTGTAATTAGTCAATTTGAATAGGTTAAAATATATTAACCTAATATTCTATGTCTGTCAACCCTTTTATAATTTAAAAAATAAAAACTTCCAAGTATGGAAGCCTTTATATCTAATTACAAGCCAGCAGTCAAGCTTTTGTACCTATCGAACAATAACACCAGCAGCCAATTTTTCAGCTGTACGCATACGCAACAAAATCTTTTGACGTTTCTTTGATTTACTCGATCTTGGGCGCGTCTTGATTGCATTTTCTATGCCGTGCTTTTTGGCAGATGATGTCTTTCTCATGATTTATTTACCTTTAAAACAGGGAGATTTTAAGGTAAGAAGCGTAAAACGTCAAATTAATTTTGCATAAATCAGCTTTGAGAGTATAAAATAGTGCTACCTATTTTCTTTAGTTTCTGGCCAAAAAAGCCGCTGTGGTGGAATTGGTATACACAGGGGACTTAAAATCCCTGCCTTCGGGCGCGTGGGTTCGACTCCCACCAGCGGCACCAATATCAAACTTTCCGATTTTTGACCAACCGATTCACGCCACTGGCCTTCAATCTTGCAAAAATCTACTAAGTCCGGTACCATAGTATCATACTAGCAATATATGGACAATATTTACTTACGCGAATGAAAAACCACATAGGATTGAGGATAAAAGAGTTTCGCCTTGGAGCAGGACTAACTCAAGAAGCTCTGGCTCAGAAGACTGGTATTCCCTATACCACGCTTATTAAAGTTGAATCCGGTGCTATCAAAAATCCTTCGATCAAGGTGATAACAAGCATTGCGAGAACGCTAGGTGTTCCTATCGAAGCACTTGCTAATCACGAGGGAATAGTGAAAACGACGGAAGGACGTGACAGTATTGCAAAAATTTTGGACGACGTTTACGCGACGCTTAAAGATTCTGGTGGCGAAGTTTTTATCAGCGGTGTAGACGAAAGAAAATTTTTGGAGACGGATAAAAATGCAATCACGGCTCATATCGAACGCCTGTCTAAGGCAGGAATAAAAGAACGACTCCTTGCCCGCGATGGCGATTCGTTCTTTTTTGCTGGCTCACAATCGATTTATCGCTGGGTGCCTGAAAATCTTTTTAATCCTACACCAATTTATGTATACGGAGAAAAAGTTGCAATGATTGTGTGGGGACCATACCAGCAAGTAATTATTATTCAGAACCCTATTCTTGCGGATGCTTATCGAAAACAATTCCTTTTTATTTGGGAGCACGCGAAAATTCCGCCATCAAAAAAGGTTTCGGAAGATGAGAGAAAACGCTTGGAGCAAGCAATCATAAAACGATTTGGCGGCAGAGTCTCATCCATTACTGACAAAGATAAAAAGATTTTCAGAGATTTATTGGTAGCTGAAAATGTAGAAACTTACGCTAATAGTTTTTACTATTTAGGTCAAGCGGCCAATGGCACAGGGGAGCAGAAGCTCGGATTAAAATTTTTCGACGGAGAAATGCTTGCTCCAATTGGAATTTTCAATCGTGCGTCCCTTGGCGGCGGATGGCATTTTCACATCATTCATCCCATTGGCAATTTTGACGTAAAGAAAATTACTACGCTTGCTAAAGGTATGCTGGAGCTTAGTGGAAATCCTGTTTTTGTAAAAAAAGTGAGTGCAGAACAACGAAAGAAATTGCTCAACGCTGGGTTCTCTCAAGTTGAGGCCTATCCGTGGCATGCGCAAGCCATTGAAGAAGATGATACTTTCCCGGAGCAGGTTTTGAATATTGAGCAAACTATCACAAACGCCGAGGGTCCGGGCAAAAGAGATTTGAAGGATAAATATCAAAGATTTATTTCTAAATATGGAAAAGAGATAACAGCGCAAGATTTATCCGAGGCAAATCAAAAAAATGCGATAGAGATTGTGAAAAAGTTTTTTGAGTATCTTGAAATCAAGGAGCTTCATATTTCACAACCGACGGATTATGATAATATCATTCATCATCCGCCTCTCGGAAAAAATGGTAGAACTTATTTTTCTCAAGTATTATACCTCAAAAATCGTCCAATCGCATTTTTTGCGGCCGAACCAATTTCAAAAGATTCTGTAGGATTATTTGCAAATATAACTCTCCATCAAGAAATTCCATATCTTTCCGAGTACCTGATCGTGTATGTTTGCAAATTGCTAAAACAAGCCGGCCACAAGTTTTTGAATCTCGGTGGATCCGAGACTGGTGGACTGTTTCAGTTCAAAAACAAATTCTCTCCAGCGGGATATAATAAAATGCACTGGGTAGTTTATAAGTTTTCTTAAAGGGGACCGCCAACTCCGTTCAAAAAATGTTCGGGCAGAGTTGTATAATTCCACCATTAAATTGCCAATAAAAGCGCAAATGATATCAAAAAATAATTTCAAATAACAAATTTTTGGAAATCAGTATTGCAAATAGTCAAAATCAAAGTTATAATATCTTCAGTTTATAATTAATTTTTTAAACAATGATGACCGACAAATCCATGTTTTATAGATTAGAGGAAACAGAAGAAACGGAAGCTACTGATGAGGCTGAGGAAATTGACGAAGACGATTCAACCGGCCAGGATGATATTGATGCAGACGAAGAGGATGCTGGTATGTAATAAGTAATATCGTAAAACAATACAATAAAAGCCCTAGCCAGGGCTTTTATTGTATCTGATTACAGCGAATAAAAATCTACTCTGCCTTAATATTGATCTTCTTTTTTCCGTTCTCTTTCTTTTTCGGCAAAATAATATGCAAAATGCCGTTTTTCATCACACTCGTGATTTTGCCAGTGTCA
>JAPLVM010000089.1 GCA_026397115.1 Patescibacteria group bacterium | reverse complement strand
TATATAATTCTCAATCAAAGGGCCTGTCATTTGACCAGATAAACTATGGATTTTACAATACATACAAGCATCTTTTAAAGAATCTTTTTTAAGAATTTCATTTTTATGATCGATTTTAGAACTCTCTAAAATATGTTTCAATAATTCAATTTCAGTTTTAGACATTTGTTTATATTTTCCATTTTATATTTAAAAATAGATTTATATAAAATGTCAGGAAGAGATATCATGACGTACCGGATCAGAGAACTTGATCCAGATATGATCGCACCGTCTACAAAAACAATGGATAATCCTCAACAAGGAGGTAGTAAAATCGTGATTATCGGAAAACCCGGAACGGGTAAAACAACTCTTATTACCAGTGCTTCTTGATCCGCATAGGGTACAGATCACCGGACCAAGTAAGCTAAAAGCAGCACAAGTCATGTGTCCGGCCGCTTTAAGAGCGGGGATGGTGATGCTAATTGCCATGTTAGCAGCAGAAGGGGAGTCAGTTTTACGTGATATTTATATGATCAATCGCGGATATGAAGATTTACCTGGTCGGCTTAAAAAACTTGGAGTAAAAATTTCTCATTTAAAGACAAAACGTATAGATGATGCTGATAATGAAAAAAAAGAATTGGAAAAATGGAGTTAGATTTTTTATACTTTTTATAAAAACAGCATGGCTAACAAAATCTCAGAACAATATTTCATCCATAAGTCCCTATCTCCAAAAAACGAAAAAGCTTTACTTGAACGAGTTCTTGAAGAAAGCAGTTTTTTATTGGAAAAGGAGTTATTTAGACGGAAAATATATGATACAAGCAAAATTTATAGATTAACCTATCAGGGTTTTTATAAAAAGAAGAAAGCAGTCCTAACGATCAACCTTATAGAACAACCTCTTGACGAAGCGGAAACATTGAGTAAATTTAAGATCAAAAATAAAAGTTCAAAAATTAGTTTACCAACCTTGCTTGTCCAGAAGACTTGGGATGATAAAAATAAATATAGTTGGCTCATTGCTGAATTTGCTGAAGGAAAGCCATTAATTTCTGAAAGTGGGAATAAAATGAATTTTCCTTCTGAAGCTAAAATGAAGGAGTTCGCTAATTTTTTTGAAGAATTTCGTACCAATTGTTTACAGAAAGCATTTTTAAAGCAAGATCCGGTTGATCGAAGCGTGTTGATTTTTTGTATGCGTAGAGCTGTTCATTGGAGTAAAATTGCCGAGGCTAAGTCAGAGCCGCTAAATTCGGCAGTAACTCGCGCATTGGAACTTTATTTTGAGATAGCTCCGCTTTATTTGTCACCGATGAAAATGACTTGGCAGCATGGACATTTATATATGGGTGGTCTTTATAAGACTGTTCAAGATAAATATTTAGTTTTATCAAATACTTTATGGGGCTTTAGACCTGAATATTATGATACGACATTTCATATCTGGTGGGAAATCAAAAGTATTCGTAATACGAAGATTCAAAGTAAGAATGCCATTGAATATATTGAAAAATGGCGCAGCTTATATATGAGCCTATCGTCGATAAAAAAAGATCCTAATTTCAGTAATAAATTTGATATGATGATGCTGGAGCGATGCTTAGGCGCGATTTTAATTGATATTGATAACCAGCATTATAAATCTGGTGCAAAAATGTATAAAAAGCATCTGCTTAACTTATTTTATGAACTTTTTAATTATTTTGCCTTTCGGTTAATTGGCATAAAATCTAAATAATTGATATCAAGTTTTATACTTACCCACACCGATAAAAAGGCTCGTCGAGGAGTACTAAGTACAAAGCATGGCGAGATTCAAACTCCGGCTTTTATGCCAGTAGCCACTTTAGGTGCAATCAAGGCTGGCATTGAACCACGAGATTTACGTGCGCTTGGCGCAGATATAATCTTAAGTAACACATATCATTTGTCTTTGCGTCCTGGCGAATCAGTTATTAAACAGGCTGGAGGATTATCAAAGTTTATTGGTTGGAATGGCCCTATTTTGACTGATTCCGGTGGTTTTCAAGTTTTTAGTCTGGCAAATATAAATAATGTTGATGACTACGGCGTAACTTTTCAATCGCATATAGATGGAGCCAAACTAAGATTTACTCCAGAGCGAGCAATGCAGATTCAACATGATCTGGATTCTTCGATAGCAATGTGTTTCGACGAGTGCACAATAATGACTGCGCCAGAAAATGAGGTTGAGCGTGCAGTTATGCGTACTACAAATTGGGCAAAACGCTGCAAGATAGAGCACGATAAGCTGCTTAAATCTGAAAATAATAAAGAATCTAAGCAATTGCTTTTTGGTATAATCCAGGGAGGACTAATCCCGAAACTTTGTAAACGATCCGCCGAAGAAATTATAGACCTTGATTTTGATGGTTATGCTTTAGGTGGGGCATCCAATGGTTTACCTATTTCTAAAGAAACACGCGCTATGACAACTAGGCTTGTCGATTTAAGAGTACCTTTTTTGCCGCATGATAAACCCAGATATTTAATGGGATTGGGCACGCCGTTAGATATTTTAGAAGCAGTTGAGCGCGGTATTGATATGTTTGACTGCGTTTTGCCAGCCAGAATGGCACGCCATGGAGTTTTATATACTTCTTTTGGCCAGCTAAGAATAAAAAGAGCTGAATATATAACAGATTTCACGCAAATAGATGCTGAATGCGACTGTCCATTATGCGACCAAAATAATGGATATACAAAAGCATATTTACGTCATTTGTTTTCAGCCAAAGAAGATCTAGCCAGAAGGCTTTCAACTCTGCACAATTTGCGTTTTTATCTGCGATTGATGCAAGAAATTAGGCAGAATGTAGAAAACGGCTCATTCACAAAGTTCAAAAAAGACTGTATCAAGAAATTTTGCGTTTAGCCAGCGTAATCTCTTCCCAAACACGAATAGCCTGAACAGTTTCTTGAACATCATGTACACGAAATATTTTGACGCCTTTTTCCAACGCGAATAATACCGAAGCCAAGCTACCACCTAATCTATTTTGCGCATCTGAACCATCTATTTTACTAATAAAACTCTTACGGCTTGTTCCTAGGCAAATTGGATATCCAAGCTTGGAAAGCTCAGAAATACGCGAAATAACAGTTAAATTGTGCTGTAAATTCTTACCAAAACCAATTCCAGGATCAAGAATAATTTGATCTTGGTTAACACCTGCCTCTAGCGCGGATTTAATACGAACATGAAAAAACCTTTTTAAATCAGTAATTATATCTTTGTAATCCGGTACTTTGTCTGGAATTACAGGTAAATCAGTAGAATGCATAATAATAATTGGTTTTTTAGATTCAGCGACAAGACGTCGCATTTCTGAATTTGATAATCCACTGACATCATTAATCCAATCAATAAATGGCAAACACGCAGAAACCACTTCAGGATGCCGTGAATCAAGAGAGATCTTAATGTGCATCTCGTGTAATTTTTTGACTACAGGTAACACCCTTTGAAGTTCTTCTTCAGCTGAAATAGATTTTCCTCCAGGCCTAGTAGATTCACCGCCAACATCGATTAAGTTTGCACCTTGAGAAATCATCTCCTCAGCGCGCTTGATAGCAAAGTCCAAGGACAAAAATTTTCCGCCATCTGAAAATGAATCAGGCGTGACATTGAGAATACCAAGAATAATTGGCGTTTTTAGATTAAACATTAATAAATTTCTTTTTGATAACAAGCTTCGCACAAAATACCACGATCATATTTTTCTGACCAGCTGGTTCGCACTTCTTTTTTGCATTTAGCGCATCTGGCATTTCTCATCGATCCATTAAAAGGAATCCATCGGAAATTATCCTGAATACGATGCATGTAGAAACAATTAGGTAGAGGAATACCTAATTTTGATGAAAAATCAATATCAGCTTTTTGTATTTGAAAAGGTCGACCATACTGATCATCCCAAAAAATTTGGTTCATAATTTCTGGCTTGGCCAGATTTATATTATCTGGAATTTTCGAGGAATCCAAAGATGCTGGCGAGCGTTTTTCCTCGCTCAACTTAATTCTAAAACCGTATTTTTTTTGCTCATCAAAAGTCAGCGGCCAATAAAAACTGGCCCAACTTTCTTCATAAGGATTTGCGGCAAAATATCCTGGGAAAAATTGTCCATATTCATTGGTTTTTTGCATATATTCAATAACTTCAGCTAGAGGCTTCTCATACTGAGTTTTTGTATATTGTTGATTAAAAATACAATAATTTTTTCCTACCAATCCGCAACAACCAAAGCATTTATCTTGAGCCATGCAGGTTAGATAAATCAATTCTGTCTGAAAAGCAGGCCCGATAGCATCTAGACAGTCTTTTATATTAGCACCGGCGCGTACAGTATGAATGCAATTTTCAGCACCGCTAGTTAAAAAGTAGCATTCCTCACAGTCTTTACATTGATCTAAATAATCTCCAGTGGAATTTTCGCATTTTTCTATGGTGGATGCTTTAAGCCAGGCCTGATTTTCTAGGATTTTTTGGAATGATTCTTTTGCTTTATCGTATTTCATCCTAGATTTGAAATCTAATTCAGCTGCTTTGGCACGATATTCAGCTTCAGTTAATTGCTCATTTTGAAAACAATATTTTTTATTTCGTAAATTCCAGCAAAACATGCAATTATCACAGTTTCGACAATCATAAAGAAAAGCCGAGTTATGGCATAAATGGCAATTATAACTATAAATTGTGCTAAAACATTTATGAGAATTGATTAAGTCAACGCAAAGCTCATTATCTTCGGATAAAACACAATACTGACAGTCTTTGGATCGTAAAGTTCTGTAACAATATCTGGCATCTTCGCACTTAAATCCAGAATGGCATAAATAACAGTTTTTTGAATACCACCAATCATCGGTATATTCACAATTTTCATTGCCAGCACCGACATTATGAGCAATTGGTGATTTTTGAAAGACTCCCCACATTTGATCAAAGACCGGTTGATTTTGATTAAATTCAATACTAGGCGGATTGGCATTTTTGATCCATTCGTCTTTGTGCCAGACAGGATAGGGACAATCTGGGCGGAAAACTGAAATAATATCACGTCCGGTTTTATCACATTTACGATGATGCAAATTCCAACTCTGCCAGAAAGCGCCTAATTGCATTAGGCGAAAAGTTGGCGAAGTTTCTGGCTCGCCAGCAACATTCAGCTTCTTTCGAAGATTCATTTCCTGATCGGAAATTGTAAATTCTAGACCAGTTTGAACGCAAATTTTTCGAATCATGATAATTGTAAGATTTAGATTATTGATAATCCCGCGTAGGGAATGGTTTCAAACCATTCCCTACCATTTAATAAACGGTTTCCAGATAGCATTTCTCGCAATAGACAGTTTCAGGTCTATCCGGAGAATAGGATGTCTGAATAGGAATATTACATTTATTACAGGTTCTATTCCATAGTTTTCTAGGATTACGGAGAGATAATCTGTCTTTGTGTCTTTGATCAGGATGTCTTTTTGGAAGAGGAAGGTTATGCTTTCTATAAAAGTCTAATTCTTGTTTTATTATTCTAAATGGTTTATGTGTTATTTCACATTCAATGGCGTAGTTAAGGATATTGTTATTTTCTGGGATCAAAAATTTTTGATCCTTACCATCTATATCTTCTGCCTTAATAATTTTCTCAACTTTTGGAAAAGGAGCTTCATAATCACTCCAATTAAAGCCTTGTTCTAGCGCTTGTTTCTTTGTCAGAGGAAAATATTCCTGAGCTACTGTTTCATTGTAACCAAAAGGACTGAGGCTTGGGTCAAAAAATTCTCCCCATTCCGACAAATTTACCCCCCTGCTCGCTTCGCTCGCTTCCCCCCTAGAATAGGGGGGACTAAGGGGGGTAAGCTGCATATGTTCAATAATCTTCGGTACCAATTCTTCATATTCTTGCTTCGAATACTGCTTGTTCAAAATGCAATACTGCTTATGACGTAGACCGATGCAAGCGAAACAGTTATCAGTACTATTTGAGCAACTATCGCAGTAAAGCAGATTACTTACATTTGGCCACGTATCTATTGAAAAAATTATATTGTAGGCATTTATTCCAGACGTGCATACTTCATAGTGTAAAGTTGTGTAATCGCAACAATAGTTAACATCCATAGAATCTTTTGTGCTATCCGCAAACTGCGCATAGCTAACATCTTCAAGATTTGTGCCATCAAAAACATTAAAGCAATTTTTGGCGCTTTCAATGTTGTCTCCGGTGACATTTTCAGTTTTTTTAAGTTGGGCAAATTTATGAGGGAATTTTTTCGTATATTTAATAAATTCATCAAGATATTCTTGCTGCTTAGAATATGAACTAAAATCAAACTGCTTTATTTTTTCTTGAAATTCATTCTTTGTATATTCCTTATTAAAAATATAATAGGATTTACCGCGTAGACCAAAGCTAAATAAGCAATGATCGCAGCTTTGGCAATCTGATAAAAACGAACAATTTGAACAATTTGAAATCTGTTTGCAGAAATGACAATCATAGCTAGAAAATGTTTCAATGCACTGATAGCAAAGCTCTGAATTTGTAATCATGAGACAGTCAATGCAATTGCGGCAATCTACCAATCGATAAGTATAATAGCAATCTTCACTATTGGATCCGGAAATAGCTAGATAGCAGTTTTTGCATTGAGAGATTTGATTGCAATACTTACTGTTTTCGCAGAGATTATCTATATACAAGGCCAATCTTGGCACTTTATTTCGTAGTGTTTGAAATTGTGTAAAGAGCGGCTTATTAAAATCGAAATCTTGCCCATAATCAAACGGATCCCAGTTATCACTCCACCATTCGTCATAGTTATAGACAGGAAAATTGGTATTTGGCTTATATTGGGAGAGCATTGATTTTTGGGAAAAACTACTTTTTCTCTCGTAGAGCATTGAATCACTGCGAAAAGACAAGCGGCGTTGTTTACGACAATCTGGGCAAAGTGTAGGAGCTGGAATTTGAAATTTCTTACCATTTAAAATAGGCGAAATTTTATCGTAAAAAACCTTATCTTTATCTGTCACGTTAAATGTAGATTTGCATTTATTACAAATTTCCATCTTTATTCATAAATTTTCTTTAAATAACTCTCCTCGCTTAAAATTCTTCCATCGAGTTCTGGAGGTAGCGAAGTCATAATTTTCTGACCAGTTTCAAAGCATTTTGTCTCACGTAATTCACCGGTAAAGAACATCCAGTCAAAATTTTCCTTAAGCCGCCTAATATAAAAACTATTTTGCAATGGAATATTATTTTTTTTAGCGAATTCCAAATCGCGTTTTGTAATTTGAAATGGCCTTTTTTCAAGATCATCCCAAAAAATTTTTTTGCAGATATTTTCATCTGCATTTTTGGAAGAATCAGGAATTTCCTTGGGCAATAAATATTCAGATATTTTCTGTTCAGCAGATATCTTTACACGAAATCCAAACGCCTTCTGCCCTTCAACTGTTAGTGTCCAATGTATTCCAGACAGGCTTTCTTCATAAGGATTTGGAGCAAAATGGCCTGGAAAAAATTTTCTATATTCACCATTCTTTTTTATCGCATCTATGATTTTTTCTTTCAAATTCAAATATTCATTCTTTTCATATTGCTTGTTTAAAATACAATATTGCCTATTAACCAAGCCGCAGCAAGCAAAACAATTTTCACATTTAAAACAGCTAGCGCAGTATTCAAGATATTTGCATGTAATAACATTGTAACAAAAACGAATATCATAACATTTGTCCTGAGCCATACACGTATAATAACAAAGCTCAGAGCTTAAGTTACTTGTACAATCCACATTATCTTTGTTATACAACCCACGCATGAAATTTACGCAATCCTCATTTTCTTGCATCATAAAGCAATTATGACAATTTTTTGCATTCTCAAGATAATCACCTGTACAGTTTTCGCATTTTTCAACGCTAATATTTTTCCACCAAGCCTTATTTTTAATCAATTGTGAAAATTTTTCCTTAGCCAATCTATAAACTTTCAGCGATGAGAAATCATATTTCTGTCTTTCAACCTCATACTGATCCTTTGTCATTTGCTGATTTTCAATGCAGTATTTTTTGTTACGCAGATTCCAGCATAAAATACAATCAGAACAATTCTGACAATCAAATAAAAAATGTCCATTATTACATTGCCTACAATTTAAAGCGTAATCTACAGAATAGCAGTTGAAACAGTTTATAAGATCAACGCACAATTCACTGTCAAATGAAAAAACACAATACTGACAATCACGAAGACGAAGAGCTCTATAGGAATAATAAACATTTTCACAATTAAGTCCTGAATGGCACAAATAACAATTTTTGCTGTACCACCAATCATCGGCATAATCACAGTTCTCATTTCCGGCACCGATGTTATGCGGTATTGGACATTTTTGAAAAAGATCCCAGACCTGATTAAAAAATAGCTGATTCATATTATATTCTGCAAAAGGAGGACTTGCATTTTCAAGCCAATATTCACGCTTCCATACCGGATAAGGACAATTTTCAGAAAACACAGAAATAATACCATTTCCAGTAGCGTCACATTTTCTTTTATACAAAGCAAAATGCCACCAAAAAGCATTCAGTTCTTGAAAAATATATTTTGGTAATTTATCAGGTTCGGAAGCATTTAATTTCATTCGTAGATTCTGCTCTAAATCTGATATCTCAAATTTCTGCCCCGAAACTTTGCAAATAGGCATAGATGCTTTTTTAGATGCTTCTAGTTAACCTTCTCTGGGCACTCTTTACGGAAATAAGCCCATTCATCGCATTCAACATTATTTGGCAAAACACATATACTAGCCTCTGAACCATCATCATTTTTACGAATTTCTAGCTTATTACCTTGCTGCTCGCAATATGTTGAAGCAGGATTTGCTATTCCTGTTTTCCCACTATTTAAATTGCCAAATTGAAAGTTGCATCCAGTAAGGACAAATGCGCATATCGCCAAACTTATAATGTATTTTTTCATGATCCTTAGTTAAATATTAGAAACATGAGTATTGTGCCTGAAGCGCGGGCTTCTGCCAAGTCGTTGTTTATATTTTCCCAATACAGTATCTTCCGTATTCATTTTTAAACGTTCGCGATCAAATTTACTTATTAGAAATAGAAAGATTGTAAAAATAATCAAGGCTTGCGGAATATCCCAAAAACAATGATCAAACAGCAATAATGGAGATAGAGTTAGGATTATGGCTATGGTTTTATTTTTGGCCCATAAAATCCGTCTCCAAAAAAAGAGAACTAACATAGCTATAATAATCAATCCGCTAGGCAAGCCAATTTCAGCCATTATTAGTATTGGAATACTATGAACTGGCTGAATTTCCCATGCAGATAATCCTGCTTTTGAGTCTAACGCAAGAGTGTAATTGCCAGGCCCAACGCCAAAGATTGGATTTTCAAAAATAATTTCTTGCGATATAAAATAGCCGCTTAACCGTTCTTTAAATATATTATTTTGCGTGGCAAAACGAATGGCAATAATTGCAAGGGCCAAAGAAATACCAGTAATTAAAATCGTTTTAATTAAACGATTTAGGCTATTTTTACTTATGAACAAAGTAAAAATTACTGTTAATATAACCCCTAAAATAGCTGCTCGTGAGCCTGTTGAGAGTATCCCTAGAGCCAGAATTGCAAGTTTAACATAATAATATTTGGATTTATTTTCGCTGACTAAGACTAAAGTGAAAATACCTGCCAAGACACCGCCGAGAATGTTCGCGTGAGGAAAAGTGCCATATCCACGAAGTATCTCATTACCAAATAATGTAAATTTAGCAACTCCGGATATATTTGTAGAAATTGGGCTTTCTCCTAATATGTTAAGTCCTATGGATCTTCCGATGATTACTTGCCAAATGGCAAGAACGCTTTGAAATATCCCAAGATTGCTTAAAAGAGAAACTAGTTTATCTGACTGGAAAATGCCAGATTTAAGAATTATATAGATGCCTATGCATTCAGCTAGGCGTAAAATAAAAAATACGCTATTTGATGGATTTAAACCAAGAATTGATGAAGCCAAAACCAGCGCAATTGCTACTGAAATAACAGTCAAAATCTTTTTGCGATGACTAGAAAATATGGGAGTTTTTATATCTTCTTTTGGCTTACAAGTAAAATACTTAAACAAATAAATAACAACTGTAATCAAAAAACAAACATCAAAAAGCTGAACTTTTGGAGTAACAAATGGATCAAAAAGACCGCTACGAAATGAATTTGAATTTTCAAGCCAAAATCCAATGTTAAAAAAGGCTGCTGCAATGGTTACAACAGTCGCAATTTTTTCAGCATTAATCCAAAGTTTACGCCAGATATGAATCAAAATATTATCTTGTAAATTCATGGCCATTGCACTATGAATATTTTGCATTAGGGATTATTTCAGCATTTGGTAGCCCAATTTTCCAAAATATCTTTTCAGGTATCCAAATGCGTAAATCAGCCCTACCAACAATCATCTTTTTTGAGACTGTTCCACCTATATCAGGATGAGCTGAAAGCCATGCGCGCGAATCAGAAGAATGATTGCGATTATCGCCCATCAGGAAATAATGTTCTTCTGGAATATAAACTTTTTGATTTGCGCGAGAGGGGAGATAGGTGTGCCCATTATTTTCTTCATTTAAATATTTTTCAGGTAAGTTTATACCGTCTGGATATATGTTATTCCTTATTTTTATCTGTCCATTTGTAAATTCCAGAGTCTCACCAGGTAATCCAATTACGCGTTTAACATAAAAAACATTTTCCTGATCTGGCGGACGAAAAATAATTATATCACCACGCTCAGGCTCATCTAGACGATAGGAAAGTTTATTCACTATTAAAAAATCGCCGTTAGCAAGACTAGGCACCATTGATTGTCCATCTACATAAAACGGCGATACAATCATCATTCTGATAAACCAAGCAATGCCAAAAACAATCACTATATTTAAAACAAGATCCAAAATATAAGACCATCCTGAAATTTCAGCTGACTCCTTACTACTACTTATAACTTCATCATCTGAATTAAGTATTTCCACTGCGTCATCAAATTGATCCAATTTATTATTTAAGCCTGACTTATTTGTTATGAGAAGTTCGTCCGAATTATTCACGTTTTGAGATTCAATAATATTTAAGATATGTTCAATTTCATCTTATCAAAAAGCGGTTTTTTTGGCACATAAAAACCTAGAAGCGTTTTACTACAAGTTTCAATATCCCTGAAAACTGGTAATTGTTACTGCCAATCATCATTATCTTTTGTCCCCGTTTGCTTTGTCATGACAAAAAGAGCAAAGAAAAATCCAGCTATAAGCCCAAAAAGTCCTCCAACGATTATAGGAATGGCCACAATTCCGGTTTGATTAAGACTGCTAAAAAGGTTGTAGCTTGCATACCAGCTCACGTTTTCAACAGTAAAAATTATCAAAAGCAGAAATGACAAGAGACCAGCAATAAGAAAAACTACACGCATTTTTTAAACTTAAATTTTCCGCAAGCATTTTAGAAGAAACTCTAACATAAATGCAACTAATTATTCTTTGGACAATCAACGCAAACATTATTGCATTCAGGCACACAGGTTTCAGAATCAGAATCTTTTGTCATATCATCGTCACTTTCACCGCGAGCATTAGAAATAGCTAGACGCAAAGTAGTAATGGCCAAGGCAGAGCAATGCATTTTTTGTTTAGGCAAGCTGTCTAGCGCTTGGATCACATCATTAAATTCAATTCGCTCAGCTTTCTCAAGAGTTTTGCCTTTAGCCAGCTCAGTTGTTACAGAAGCTGTTGCAATTGCTGCAGCGCAGCCAAAAGTCTTGAATTTAATATCAAAAATCTTATTTTTATGCACCTTAATAGTCATAAGCATAATATCGCCGCAGTGCGCATTACCAGCCTTGCCTCGACCATCTGGGTTTTGTATTTCACCCATATTACGCGGGTGAACAAAATGATCCTGAACTTTGTTTGAATATTCCATTATTGTTTATAAATTACCCGTCATCTTCATCGTTTTCGCCAAACTCCATTGGACACATAGGACAGCCTGGACAGTCTGCGCAACCTGAAACCTTACTTGCAACTTTACTCATTACAACAAAAATATCATCAGCCAGTTCACGCATGAATTCAGCCTCATGCTTGAATTTCTTCTCATTTTCGGCAGAAGACAGATTCAAGTCAGTAATCATTTGTTCGAGTTTCTGGTATGTCTCTTGAAAAACTTCTTTTGGCGATCTATCTAATTCCATATTGTCTTATTGTTATAAATTAAAAGCTTAATTACTAACAGTTTCCTTTTTATTATGCGAAGTATAATTTTGGACTGATTTCTGCGTACCCCAAATTATTTGTCCAGTCTTACATTTTGGGCATATTAAATGATCACGTTTATCTTTTTCAGGATTTACAGGACCTTTGCATGTCTGGCACCAAAAAACAATACCTGCCTTGTCGGCTGTATCAAAGTCAAAAATTTCTTCTGGTAATGGCGGTAATAACCTTCTATTAGCCTTTCTAGCTGAATCTTCCATTGAAATATTATTTTCTCTCGAATGACGGCGATTTTGATTTCTACTATGATTGCGATGGCGATTTGATGATTGTGGCTGATTCATTATATAGTTTTTAAAAAATCAGATATTTTTATTAAACTGGACTTTTCTTCATCACGTTTTTTAATTTCCACGCTATCTTGAAGTAAAGTCTTTGCTGAAATAAGTATTCTAGTTGGAATTCCTATCAAATCAGAATCAGCTAATTTTTCGCCAGCTGATATATCCCTATCATCATACATTATTTCAATATTTCTATCTAATAATTGCTTATATAAAGCATTTGCTTTTGCAATCACGTTTTCATCTTTTCCAATATGAAGTAAGTGAAATTGATAAGGCGCAACAATTTCAGGCCAAATAATTCCTTTCTCATCATTATATTTTTCAACAATTACGCCCATTAAGCGCGATATTCCAAGCCCATAACAACCCATTACTCCGAGCTGTTTTTTACCGTCTTGATCTAAAAACGACAGGTTAAATGACTCTTGATACTTATTTCCAAGATCAAATATGTTGCCAACTTCTGAGGCTTTAGCTGGTTTAAGCGACTTATTTTTACATTTTGGGCAAGAGCTTCCTTTATCTTTAGCAATTTCTTGATTTACGCAGTAATCGCAGTCTTCACAATATAAAATATTGTCTTCTCCGGCGTCAGTCAAAACCATAAATTCATAGGAAATCTTTTTGGAAAACGCGCCGCCCGAAGCTTCCGTGACTTTAGCAGTCAGGCCGACCTTTTTGTAAATATCCAGATATTTTCCTTTAATTTGTTCATAAAACACATCAAACTGATTTTGATCTTTAAACCAACCATACATATCTTTCATTAAAAATTCACGACCACGCATAATTCCAGACTTAGCACGGAGTTCGTCACGGTATTTCCAGTGAATCTGATATGGCTTAATTGGCAGATCTTTGTATGAAGTAACCAAATCTTTAATCAGCGGCGTGACAACTTCTTCTTCGCTCTGTCCAAGCGCATAATCTTTATCAGCACGACTTTTAAGCTTGAACAAAACATCCACATTATCCCAGCCACCGCTTTGCTTCCAAATATCAGCCGGGTGCAAAATAGGCATGAGAATTTCTTGACCATCAACCTCATTCATACCTTGGCGCACAATAGCTGCTATTTTGTTTAAAACACGTAGCCCAAGCGGCAGATAAGTGTAAACACCAGCCATAAGCTGCCTCACAAAACCAGCCTGCTCCAATAAAGCCGCGTTTTTCGTATCGTATTGTTTACTTGTCTTGCTGGTTTTTCCGAATAATTTTGAATAAAGCACAGTTTAGATGAACGTTAAAAACAATGTCAAAAACATTGTACTCAAAATTATCAACTTAGACAAAAAATTCAATCTTTTAGAAGTGTCTTTCGCTCATTGGCGCGCCGAATCTAATCCGTGGGAGGTTCACCTCTAATCGTTTTTTTTAAGGTCTCTACTTGCTTTATTTCATCTGTCTCTTTATGAGCCAGCCAATTCTTATCAGTATCTTCTTTATAAATTTCTAGCCAAGTTCTGAAGTCCTTGATCGAAATATCGGTTATCATATTACATGGAGGGCTTGGGTGATCTTGCTTTATGTAATCTATAAACACTCCCATTCCATCTTCGCCTAGGAGGTCATTTATTTGTTGAATTGCCGAAATTTGACCTTGCGACATGTCTTCTTTAATTTTTTTAGGCCATCCTTTTTCTTGCATTTCAGACTGGATTCTCTCCGCGTCTTTCACATGGTCTTGGCGATCACTTTTTTCATGATATCTTATGAACCAATTGAATAGTTTGCCATAATCATCTGAATCAATAGCGTTCAGCTCTGAAAATAATTTTTCTATTTCAACTCGATGTTCTCGGTTGCTTTCGGCAGCAATCAAATATTTAAATTCATCAGCTATTTTGCCTGCGCTTAAATTTTTATTTACTCGTATATTCATTTCTACTTTTCCACATGCTGCAACAAAATCCTCTTTATGCTCATCGGCGTAATCGTGAACGCGTCCAGCAAATTCTATTAACTTTTCTTCGGGTTTTTGTCTGATTCCCCCTGCTTTCCGGTTTATGCGGTCTGCATTTTGCATTTTTATCAATTAAAATTTATTTTTTATAATCTTTACTCTCCCAACACTCTCAAAACCTCCTCCAGCGAAGTAATTTTTTGCGCTACCTTGCTAATACCATCAAGAAAAATCGTCCTCAACCCCTTTTTGATACACAAAGCATACAGATCAGGACTGGATATATTTGTAATTATGGCTCGTCTAATCTCATCATCAATCGGCAATATTTCATATAAACCAGTACGACCCTGATAACCAGTGCCTGAGCATTTATCGCAACCAACAATTTTTGACACTTCACTAGGGATTTCAAAATTACCATGAGCCTTTTGCATACTCAGCAAAGTATTTTTTTCATCATCAGTTACTTTTCTCGTACTACCACAATCTGGGCAGACTTTTCTTACCAATCTTTGTGCCACAATAGTAGAAATCGATGGCGCAATCAAATATGGCTCTATGTTCATTTGCGTGAACCTCAAAATCGTGGAAACAGTATCATTTGTGTGCAAAGTAGTTAATACCAGATGTCCGGTAATTGCCGCTTGCATGGCAACGCGCGCTGTTTCCGGATCGCGAATTTCACCAACCATAATTACTTCTGGATCGTGACGCAAAACTGCGCGCAGACCATCGGCAAAAGTATAGTTTTCCGCAGTCTGTATCTGACTTTGTTCAACGCCTTCCAAATGATATTCCACAGGATCTTCCAGCGTGATGATTTTACGCTCCTCAGTATTTAGCTTCTGCAAGATAGCATACAAAGTGGTTGATTTTCCAGAGCCAGTAGGACCAGTGACTACAAGCATACCGCTAACCTTTTTAATGGCGTTTTCCAGCATTTTTTTATTAGTCTCGTCAATTCCAAGATCATTAAAGCCCAATACTTCTTTTCGCGAGTCCAAAAGCCGCAGAACCATACCATCTCCAAATTCTGTTGGAATAATGCTTACGCGAATATCTATTTCGCGCTGATTAACTTCAAAATTAAAACGACCATCCTGAGGAATAGCTGACAGATTAAGCTTAACGCCAGCCTTATGCTTAATTTGCGTAGCCAGTTTGTCATATTCATCAATACTAAAACGAAATGCCTCATGTAAAACTCCGTCCAATCTAAAACGCAAGCGAACATCTTCGGCAAAAGGTTCTATATGTATATCTGAAGCTTTTAGCCTTTCCGCCCCAACTAGAATCGTATTAAGCATTTCAGCACTTGAAGCTTGTCTAAATTCTTGTTTTAGCATACGCAAAATAGCGAGTTCTCGATCTACGTTACCAACTTTACTTTCATCAACTATGTTTTTAAAACTTTCTGGTCGGATAAACTCCTTGATGCCATGCAGTCTCTGATATGCTTCATCTATACTATTTGTTGTAGCTAAATATACTTTTGGAACCCAGTCATTGGCTCGCAAATCAGTCAGGATATTTTTGACCCTTTCATCATTTGGATCAGCTATTGCAATATGCACGGTTTTACCTGTAACGCGAAATGGAATCACATGGCTTAAAATCCACTCCTGAACAGGAAATTTGTTGCGCAAGCTAGAATCAATTGATAAATGCGAAATATCTGCATAAGCCAAATTTAAAACACGAGCACGTTCTCTTACAGACCGTTCTTCAAATTCACGATTAATATTTACTAACTCGTCGTTCACGTTTACTTGGCTTTTTTGCATTTGTTTGGCGATTTTTGTATAAGTTTTGTGTTCAGTAAATACTTTCTAGGATTCATGATTTTCATAGTATTGTACCAGAGTTTGATGTAAAAATAAAGATCATTTTTTTTATCAAATTTGAAAGAGAATGTTTTTTTATTATGATCTCTCGTAATTTACATTTCATAGATAATCTATTTTGCCCAGTTGCCTTATACCAAAACGAGATTTTGTTAGCTAAACTTTGGGCATTGTTTGCTTCGAATAAACAGTCGGCGGGAAGCAATCTTTTAGTTAACTCGCTTTTTGGCGCTAACGCTAGAGATTGACAAGCCATAGCTTCTAACAGAGTTTTGTCCAAACAGCTAATTGCGCTGACAAATAAACTATCAGCTCGCATTGCTTTCCTTACTTCTATTCGCGATTTTCTGCCTAAAAATAAGACTTGTTTTTTTAGTTCATATTTTTTAACAATTTTGTCTAAAAGTTTTTTATGAGCAAGGGAGCCAATCGACCCAATGACTTTTAAATTTAGATAAAGATTCTGTTTATTCAAAATAGCTATTGCCTCAATAATTAATTCTATTTTTTTGACTGGTGAAACTCGACCAACAAAAAGCAAATTATTGATCTTGTTAGAAGCCGCTAATCTTTTTGATGGAGCAAAAAACTCAGTATTAATACCATGCTGAAGACTGATTATTTTGTTGGACTTAAGTAGACAACTAAACTTACTCGGAGACACAATCTTATTCACAAATTTTTCCGCAATTTTTAGCATAAATGGCGCAGAATTCAGATGTGCATACCAGAGAATTATTGGCTTTTTATATAATTTTGCCCACAAAGCAGCGCATAAGACATATTCTGGGCACATATGCGCAAAAACAGCGTGATTATGTAACAGCAGTTTCTTAATCAAAAAGCTCAAACGCCAAGCTGCAGTAAATTTAGATATCAAACTTTTGCTGGGATTTACATCATAAACCTTAATATTATTAGGCAATTTGTGTTTTCCAACTCGCAAAGCAATCACATCTATAGATTCGCAATATTTGGCTAATTCTATAAGCCAACCATGAAAAAATTCAAAACATGGATTATTCAAATCAACGGTCTGGGTCAAGATAAGCAGTTTCATTTTCATTCATTTTGTTTTTATTTTATAGGATTTTTCGTTACAATGCTCGCAAAATACTAATTATTACTCATGCCAATTGATTTTTATATAACAACGCCAATATATTATGCGAGTGGCAAACCACATCTTGGACATGCATTGTGTACGCTGGCCACAGACATAGTTGCCAGATGGAAAAAATTAAATGGCGAAAAAGTGTTTTTTCTTACTGGAACAGATGAGCATGGACAGAAAATCGCGACCAAAGCGGCTGAGGTAGGGGATAAGCCAGATATTTTTGCGGCAAAAATGAGCGAAGAATTCAAAAAAATGAATGACAACTTTGGAATTCAATGTGATCGTTTTATCCGAACAACAGATACTGATCATATTGCTGCTGCGCAGGAAATATGGCGTCTTTGTACTAAAAATGGCGATATTTACAAAAAAAAATATAGCGGTTGGTATTGTGTCGGTTGTGAATGTTTTAAAACAGAAAAAGACTTGGTGAACGGTTTATGCCAAGATCATCAAACAAAACCTGAATGGATAGAGGATGAAAATTATTTTTTTGCTATGTCGAAATATGCGAATGTTGTTGCCAATAAAATCAAATCAGGAGAATTACAGCTTATACCAGAATCAAGATGTCATGAAATATTAAATTTTATTGAGTCTGGAGTTGAGGACATATCTATTTCTCGTTCACGCAAACGCTTAGAGTGGGGCATACCTGTGCCAGGTGATGATACTCAAGTAATGTATGTTTGGTTTGACGCCTTAACCAACTATTTGACAGCAACCGGATGGCCAGATAAAAATTATCGTGAAATATGGCTGGCAAATACCACGCATGTACTTGGTCGCGAAATTTTGCGTCACCATGCCTTAATGTGGCCAGCAATGCTTATGTCAGCCAAAATTGAAATGCCTAAAAAAATCGTATCGCATGGGATGATTACTGTTGACGGCTTAAAAATGAGTAAAACCATAGGCAATATAGTCGCTCCGCAGGATTTAATTGATAAATATGGTCGTGACGCTAGCCGCTATATTATAATGTCAGAAATCCGTTTTCTGGAAGATGGCGATTTTTCTTGGCAAAGAGCTGATGTAAGGTACAAGGAACTAGCCAATAATTTGGGAAATATGTTGTCTCGAGTTTTGACTTTGGGAGAGAAACTATCTATGCAGAAAGCGAAAAACAACCACTCAGAAGACGCAAAAAAGATACATGACTTAATAAGCAATGCTTGGACAAACACTAGCAAGGCTTTTGATGAATTTCGTTTTCGTGACGCAACGCAAGAAATAAATAATATACTTGATTTTGCAAATAAATTACTTGAGCAGGAAAAGCCTTGGGAGCTGATTAAATCAGATCCAGAGAGAGCAAAGAAGTCAATTTTTATGTGTTTTGAGATATTGTCTCAAGTTATGTGGATGATTACACCGATTATGCCGCAGATTGCCGAAGAAATGTCCAAACAGCTTGGTTTGGATTGGAAAGAGCAGCTTAAACCAAATGAGCTTAATGAAAAAATATCTTTAAAATTAGATAAGATAGGGGATTTTAAGAAAGGGAGTGTACTTTTCCCAAGAATAGAAAATAGCGTTACGCAGATTTCCTCTTATTAAACTCACGTATTCCAAACACTGCCTCTACTCCATACGCTGAAGCTGTCAGCGCTTGTTTAACGCCAGGAATAATATCTCCGGCTGCAAATAAACCTGGAGTTTTGGTCATCTTATATTTATCAACAATGATTTCTCCCTTATCAGAATATTCAACTTCCAAGTGATCAAGCATACCAGTAAGAGGTTCGCGTCCAATTGCCACAAAAACACCATCCACATCCAATTCTCGCTTATTATCTAAAACTAATTTTTCAACCTTATTTTGTCCTTTTATTTCTGTTGGATAAGCATTATAAATGATTTCCACCTTTGGATTATTTTGTACGCTACGAACATTAACGTCTTCAGCTCTGAGCGAATCGCGACGATAAACAATGTAAACTTTCTCAGC
>JAPLVM010000044.1 GCA_026397115.1 Patescibacteria group bacterium | reverse complement strand
TGTTTATGGAAAACAGCCTATTGCTGATCATCGTGCGTGGATAGAGAAGATTCCTGAAAAGGTTAAAACGTTTTTATCTGAAAAACACTGTCGAAATGGTTTAGTTCAGGCAAGCTGGAAAGAGCCTTTGCAAACCATTCAGGATTATGGTCGGATTCCAGCTAAGTGCCAAGAATTAGGCGTAGCAATATTTGATCTTGATTCTGATTTAGTTGATGCGCGTCAAGTGGGCACAAAGGAAAATATTGAAAAAGCAAAAGAGGAATTTGAAAAGCTTTCAAATAATATTCTTGAGATTTTAGGCCAGTATTAGGTTTTATTCTTTTATATAAATGGGAAGTTTTATTGAATTAAACGACACTCTTCAAATTACTACGGAACAAGGTTTTCCAGTAGCTATTTTAAATCTGGAAAAGCATCAACGCGATCCTATCAAGTTGGCTGATATAGCTGACATGATTTTTGAATTTACCAAAAAATCTGGTGCTAGGGTTTTCCATACTGCGCCAACAAGATGTTTTTTGGTTCAGAACATCAATGGCAAATGGTTATATTGGGGTAAAATAATCATGCTTGCGCAAACCATAGAAGGCACGACAAAAGATACGCAGACAACATCTGGAAAGTATAAAATTATTGAAATCTATGATCCAGAGTATCAGATGCAAATAACTAAGCATGAATGTCCTGATGGCAAGAGTTATTTTTAAGAATTATGAAAAGTAAAATTAATAAAGAAAAGGTATTTAATTCAGTTGCGCAATTTGCTCTTCCTGGGCTGACTATTGGCGCGCAGATTGCAACATCTTTGAAATATCCTCAGTTTGGGTTGATAATCAATTTGTGTGCGCAGCCATTTTGGCTATATTCATCATGGAAGGCATATAGGCAGGCAGGACAAATTGGGATTCTGGTCACAACACTGATTTTTACCACGATAACAGCTCTTGGCATTGTTAATTACTGGTTTTTGTAAAAGTCTTGTCATTTTGCCAGTCTTAACTTAAAATATGCAGGCAGTTTTTACTGCATATTTTATTTTTAATTTTTTATAATTAATCATGGCTACCCAAACTAAAGCCAACGCCAACATCAAAATCCAAAAACCTGCCAAATCTTCCATGGATGATTTACTGTCGCAAAAAAAAGGACAGGTTTTTGATGCTAAGCTTGGTGATCTTGTCTCCGGCGTTATTACTGCAATCACAAAAAATGCGATTATTGTAGATTTGATGGACGGTATGTTTACAGGGCTTATTCCTGGACGTGAGACAAAGGATTCTTTGGGTACAGCTGCCAGTTTGAGAGTTGGCGATCCAATTCAAGCAGTACTTGTTGAGCCAGAAAATGAAGACGGTAATTTTATTCTTTCTTTGCGTAAGGCTACGCAGATTTCAGCTTGGGATAGATTTAAGAAGGCGATCCAGAGCGGCGATACTTTCAAAGTTAAGCCAACAGTGGCAAATCGTGGTGGTTTAATTTGTGATATGGATGGTATTCGTGGTTTTATTCCTGTTTCTCAGCTGATGCCGCAACACTATCCTCGCGTGGAAAATTCAAATTCAGAGATGATTTTGGAGAAGTTGAAGAAATTGATAGCCATGGACTTGAAAGTAAGCGTAATGGTAGCTGATCAGGAGCAGGGAAAATTGATTTTTTCCGAACGTAAAGCACATGAAGGCGAGCGCACTAAAATATTGGATAAACTGTCTGCCGGTCAGATTATCAAAGGCAGAGTTTCAGGATTTTCACATTTTGGTATTTTTATTTCTATTCCTGGAGGTATTGAGGGACTCGTGCATATTTCTGAGATTGCCTGGGAAAGAGTACAAAATCCACGCGATTATGCTCGTGAAGGGGATGAAATTGAAGTAATGGTTTTGTCTGCTGATATAAATAGGGTTGCTTTTTCAATGAAGAGATTAGTTGAGGATCCATGGGTTACAGCTGCTTCTAAATTTAGTTTGGGCGATGTTATTGAGTGTCCAATTGCACAGATAGTTGATTATGGCGCCTTTGCAAGATTAAATGATGAGGTCAATGGTTTGATTCATAAGTCTGAGCTTGCTGATCCTGAGCCAAATAGAGTCGAAGATGTTGTGAAAATCGGCGATATTGTAAAGGCGAAAATTATTGATATTCAGCTTGAAGATCATCGTATAGGTCTTAGCATTAAAGAGCTTAAACCTGGGTCAAAGGGTAAGAAACGCACAGCAGTTGATTCTTCGGAAGAAGAGAAAGAAGATGGCAAGAAGATTAAGGCTAAAAAAGCAAAGGACGAAGAGGAAATTAGCATAGATGAAGAAAAGTCAAAGTCGAATAAGTCAGTACCTGACAAGAAGATCGTGAAAAAGGTGGTCAAGAAAAAAGCTGATAAATAAACCCCAACCCAACTAAAACTTTTGGTAAAAAGATTGTTTTTTCAGGTTCAGTCTGATATAATTAAATGAAAAATTGTTAAAAATAAACATCAATATGTCTAGGTTTTGGATATTTATAGTTTCGATTGCGGTAATGTTTTTTGGATTGGTTAGCATTTCCAGCGTTTATGCGGTTGGAACCTGTGATTCTGTTTATGGCTGTGATGCTAATAAAGAGCCATTATCTTTTTCAATTCCTGAGGAGTTTCAAGATTTGCAAGGAGTTGAGACTGGTAATGTTTCTTTAATAGATGCTATTGTTGGCTGGACTAACTTTGCGCTTGGATTCGTGGCTGTAGTTGCGATTGGCTTTATTGTATATGGTGGCTTTTTGTACATGACTGCTGCAGGAGATGAGGATGGCACGAAAAAAGGTACAAATATCATTATACAGGCCATTATTGGAATTATAATCATTATTTCTGCGTATGCGATTGTTAATACCTTCATTAAGGGTAAGGGTTGCGAATATCCGTGTCGCGTGGATGCTGATTGTAAGCAGTATGGTGGGCTTGTAATTCATAATTGTACTAAACAAGGTTGTTGCGGCATAGGATCATAGTTGTTTGTAACAATAAAAATGATTAAGTATCTGCTGGCTGGTATCGGACTATCACTTGCATTATTAGTTGGAGTAACTCCAACTTTAGCTGCTCAGTTTAGTCAAATTCCTCAAAATGATGGTTTGGCTATTCCACGTGAGGCTCAGCCTGGCCAAGGATATCAGTTCCTGTATTCAACAGATAAGGAGCAAGAACAGGCTTCTCAGGGTACAGCTCAAGATGTAATTATTTATTGGACAAACTGGGCGGTAGGATTTATTGCTGTTGTAGCCTTGATTTATATTATTTATGCGGCTTGGCAGAGTTTGTCAGCTATGGGTGATGCTGATAAAACCAAGACATCAGGAAAAATTATCTGGCAAGTTGTAGTAGGAGCAATGATTATTTTTGGCGCTTATGCGATTATAAATACAGTGATTAAGGATCTAATCAAGTAAAATAAACATGAAGTTTAATAACAAATTTTCAGTAAAAATAGCAGGATTTCTAGGGTGGATAGCTTTGTGCGTGGTGATTTTGAATATGCCTTTGGCTATGGCTGCGCAAGGGACTTTTCCTGCGTGGAACTCATTTGATTCTGGATTTCGGATGCCTTCTGCTGGTCGCTATGATAATGCGCTGACTGCTTCTGGTGGTGAGGATTATGATATTATGGTTTCTGTGCGTAAATATCTTGATTTTTTCCTGGGCTTTGTGGCTGTCATGCTTTTGGTAGCGGCTTTTTATAGCGGATGGGAATATTTGACTGCTTGGAGCGATGCTGATAAAGCGAAAAAGGGATTGGCTTCCATGCGATATGCTATTTTTGGTTTGGTTATTGTGACAGTTGCCTTTGCGCTAACTCGCTTGTTGGTTAAGGGTTTGCCTTCTGGTAATGTTGATGTGGATAATGCTACACCTGGAACGACTGGGTGTGAGTATAAAATATGCGAGAGCAATTTGGATTGCGTTTTGATACAGGTGCATGGCTTACTCAAGGAAGGAATCTGTACTGATGGATGCTGCCAACCGATAGAGGATCCTTTCCCAAGTTTTGAATGTGATTATGGGTCATGTGGCGCAGAAGAGGATTGTAAATATATAAAGGTTAACGGTTTCAACAAGCAAGGTACTTGCATTGACAGCTGCTGCCAGCCTATTCCTGAATCCTAATCTTAAAAAATTTCAATGTTTGCAATTATTTTCCCAATTATATTTATTGTCGGAGGAGCAGCCTTTGCTGGGCTTGGCGGCTTTCGCGCTTGGCGCTCGGAAAGTGTTGAAGAGTCTGGTCGTTATTTACGAGTGGTTGCGTTTGGTGTTGGCATGCTTATTTTAGGTATCATCAGCATTTTTGTGATTAATGCTTTTTCAGCTGATGAGCCGGAAGTCATAAAAGAGAGTCAAACACAGCAAGAAACAACAAACCTGATGGGCTCAGGATCTGCGGTAAAGGAAGAAGGCGCTCTTTCCAATACTGGCGCTACAAGTTTTGGAACCGGTAAAGTTGGCATAGATTTGAGTAAAAATGGAACTGGTGCTACGGCAATTGTTTCTGGTTCCGCAAGCTTTGTTAATGCGGCTGGAACTGGACGCACAGTTATTGCTGATAGTGAAGTTAGCCCGCATTTGATCGTTGGAACTCCGGTTGAGCTTGATGCGAATGGCGCTAAAACTGATAAGCCAAAAGTGTTACCGCATACAGGAGCGATTAAATTTGTTGGTCTGTCTTATAGTGTTGATGGTCAGCCTGTGCAGGATTTATATGTGAATGAAAAGTTTCAAATTAATTTAAAGGTTGAAAATGGTGATTATTTTGTTTGGGATACAAATATGGCGATTGATTCTGATAGCGATGGTGTGGCAGCTAATGATTATGACATTGCTGGTAAAGACCCTATTTTGTCTTATGATGCCCCAGGAACTTATGATCTGAATCTGACTGCAATAAATTCTGATACTTTGGCGAATAAAGCTTATAAAGTCACTATTTCTGAAAAGGCCCCAGAGGTTTCTTGCGAGATTGTGCCTGATAAAAAGTATCCAGCGCATGTTTATTTAGATGCCAGTAAAACTAAATTTTATTCATCAGGCGAGCAAGAATTCGCATGGCGAGTTGACGATCAAGAGATTACTTTTGAAAAAAAGGACGAAAATACGTCAGCAAATAAAACTTTTGGCTGGTATACTTTACCGGCAATTGGAACTTATAATATTGAATGTGAGGCGCGCGTAAAAAAGGATGAAAATAATAATAGCTATAATTATTATTCTGGTGGTGATGAATATAAATATCAGGTGTCGCAAAAAATTGAATACGTTTTGGAATCGCTTTTATCAGTTGAAATTTTAAATACTGATAAGATTAAAATTGCGCCTGCGGATTTTATGTTTACAGCGCACGCAGGAGATTATTCTTCGACTGGTTTGGATGAGACTATTGTAAGTAATTATATTTGGGATTTTGGCGATGGGTCTAGCGGGCAGAATGGCGCTGGCAAAAAAGTGGTTTCTCACACATTTAGTCAGCCTGGAATTTATACAGTGAGCTTATCTGCGGTTGATAAAAATAATCGTAAAGCATCTGATTCATATCGCGTTTTTGTGTCTGATTCTGGCGCGCCTGTGGCTGATTTTACCTCAGACCCAAAAGAAGGTTATCGCAACCAAGTATTTACTTTTGATGCGGCTCCTTCTTTGCGCTCAGACGGCTCAGATCGTGGAATGTCTTTTACTTGGGATTTTGGTGATGGGTCAGTGTTAATGCGTGGTCGTCGTATTACGCATCGTTTTGCTGAGCTTGGTGAATATGAAATACGATTGTCTGCAACTGATGAATCTGGTGGGCAATATGACGGTTTTTATCAATCGTCTTTGTCAAAAATTCATATTGTTCCAGTAGCTCCGACAGCTGATTTTCGTGCAGATGAAATTAGCGATTTGGAGATTGATTTTGATGCAGGAGCGTCATCTGATCCTGATAATAATATTCAAAAATATCAATGGGATTTTGGTGATGGGGCAAATGCAGTAACTGAAGAGCCTCATGTGAGGCATGTTTATAACGCGGCTGGGAGTTATGAGGTGTATCTTATGGTTCGAGATCTTGATGGAAAGACAGCTGAGGTGACCAAAAAAATCAATATTGACAAAAAATAAGGTTTTTCATTGATTTCAAGCGATTTTTTCAGTATAATTATACGAAATAGAAAGGAGGTGAATTAAAAAATGCAAACAAAAACTAAAACTATTATCGGAGCTGCCGTCATACTTGCAATTGCTGTGATTGCTGTTATCGGCGTACGTATGAATCCGAGCTGGTTGTCCGGAGATGTGACTTCCGGTGAAGGTGACGCAATGATGGCTGATGGTAATGTAAATCTTACAGGTTATGATGCTACAAAATGTCAAGATTCAGATGACGGTAAGGTTGCAAATGTAAAAGGAGTAGCCACCATGACTTTTAAAAATGCCCAAGGTAAGATTGCCAAGCTAAACTTTAAGGATCAATGCTATACAGCGCGTATCAAGGATGCGCTTAATAGAACCATGGTTAACTCATGCGCTGGTAGCAAATGCTTTGAAGAAGACAGTTATTGCTACAGTAAATCTACTGGTCCCGTAGTTCAAACCTACAATTTTCAATGCAATAGCTGTAAGGATGGTTTGTGTCTGTAAGAGTTTGAATTTCACGTTAACCTGATTGTATAATTGTTAGCATACTTGGAAGACCCCTTCATCCATTAATTATGTTGGGGTTTTTCAAAAATGATCTGTTACTTCATAAGCTCTGCAATCTCGTCTCTGAGCTCAGCAGCTTTTTCAAACTCCATATTTTGCACGGCAAGATCCATTTGACGCTCCAACTCCCCAATATATTTCTGTTTTCCATCGTCGTCGAGATATGTAAAGTATTCCTCTTTCTTCCGTTTTTCTCTCTTGAGGCCCTCGGCCTTTTTAAATTCAAGATCAGCGATCTTTTTGATAATCGTTGTTGGAGTGATGTGATGTTTTTCATTATATGCGGCTTGCATTTTGCGACGGCGGTTGGTTTCGTCAATGGCTTGGCGCATAGCAGGTGTAATTATGTTGGCATACATTATGACTTGTCCGTTTACGTTTCTGGCGGTTCTGCCTATGGTTTGAAGGAGCGCATCGCGCGAACGCAGGAATCCGGCTTTGTCAGCGTCGAGAATGGCAACGAGTGAAACTTCAGGTAGATCAATTCCTTCGCGGAGTAGGTTTATTCCAACGATTATGTCAATTTCACCGAGGCGAAGATCGCGGAGTATTTTAATTCTGTCTAGGGTTTCAACTTCACTGTGTAGATATTCAACTTTAAATCCATTTTCTCGCAGAAAGTCAGTAAGCTTTTCAGATGTTTTTTTGGTAAGAGTTGTAATAAGTGTTCTTTCACCTGCCTTAATTCGTAGGCGAATTTTTTCAAGTAAATGGTCGATTTGTCCATCAATTGGATGAATAGAGATTTCTGGGTCAAGAAGTCCGGTAGGTCTAATAATTTGTTGGATTATTCTAGGTGTTTCTTGATCATTATTTTTATTGCCTAACTCTATTTTTTTTCGTTTCAGGTCTTTAGTATAATGTAGAATTTCTTTTAGGAGTTCAGGGAATTTTTTGTTTTCAGGGTTATTGAAGGCAGTGAAATGTCCGCGATTTTCGAGTTTAATGAGTTTGGCTAAAAGTGCTTTTTTGTAAATTTTACAACTTTGAATGATACCTGGGCTATCGTTTGATACAAAAATTATTATGTTTTCAACGCGATTTTTTATTTCTGGATCAATTTCAAAATTAACAAAATCATTAAGATAATGACGTTCTTCCCACTTTATTTTTGATGGGGCAATTAAAAACAGGTTCTTAACCCGTTTTTTAGTTTCGCCTAACCATCTGACCCAAAATGTACCGCCAGCGCTTGTTCCAACCAAAGTAGTATTTTCGTCAATATCCAGTTTTTCGATTTCCTTTTTCCAATTTTCATATTCGGGTTGCCATGGAATAGGCATTTGTGGATTTGTGACAGAAAATCCATTTTGTTCAAGATTTTCTTTAAGCCAGCCGAGCCAATGGCGAACATTATCTGGAACATAATTTGGCTCATTGCTTCGATCTTTTGTTGGCGCTCCGTGCAGGATAATGACTTTTGGCTTTTGATTTGACGAATTCAAATAGCTGTCAACGATAGATGAAAAATTTTGTATCTCGCAGTTACGCATTTCATCATGTATCTTCTTCGGATAAGATTTATCCTGCAATTCTGAAAGCAAGCATTTCATGGAGCCGCTGTGTGATACAAGCAATATTTTTTCTCCAGATAATTCCTGGTTCTTTTCTAAGATAAAATCTTTCATTCTTCGGCGTACCTGTTTTTGCGTTTCACCCGTTTCGGCAAAATCTATATTTTCGGCCCACTTGTCCCAGTCTCGCGGAGGTGGATCATAAACCGTTCCTTCCCAGTCGCCGCGAAAGATTTCTCTAATCCGTGGATCAAAAATAGTTTCCAGTTCTAATCCAGCAGATACAATTTCAGCTGTTTCACGAGTACGGATAAAGTCTGAAGCAAACATTTTAGTTATGCCAAGCCTTTTTAATTCTTTAATTGATTCCTTGGCTTGCCTAATACCTTTTTTGGTTAAATGAGAATTATCTTTATTTATATCATTAACATAAGTTTTAGTGATATTATGGTCAGCCTCGCCGTGCCTAATTACAAACCACTGATTGGTGAGTTTATCATTGGCATTTTCAGAATACTCATTATTTTTCAACCATTCATATAAGTCTCCTTTTACCCCGCATTTTGAAAGTTCATAGTGTCCCGGAGTAGCGCTCACATAAATGGTTTGTGGCATGCGCTCTTCAAATTCTTTCCAGGTCAGTGGCCTGTTGTCGTAAGATGATGGCAACCGGAAGCCGTATTCGACAAGTTGGCGTTTGCGGGAGAGATTACCTTCATGCATGGCACCGATCTGCGGCACGGTCATGTGTGACTCATCTATGAAAAGCAGGAAATCGCGAGTGCCATCTGGTTTTTTTGGAAAGAAATCAAGTAAAGTATAAGGCGGCTGACCAGGCATGACGCCGGTTAAATAGCGTGTATAGTTTTCAATGCCATTTACATAGCCAGTTTCTTTAAGCATGTCCATGTCATACATTGTTCTTTGCATGAGTCTTTGCGCTTCGACGATTTTGCCATTGGCTTTAAGCTCGGCTGTGCGCAGATCCATTTCCTCCCTTATTTTTGGCAATATTTCAGCGATGCGTTCTTCTGAGGTAATGGCGTGTTTAGCAGGAATGAAAAGAATTTGCTTCACGTCATTCAAAATTTGTCCTGTTAGATGATCGGTTTCTTGGATTTTTTCTATTTCATTGCCCCAAAATTCAAGTCTGAAAGCAGAATCAGACATAGGCGGAAAAACCTCGACTATATCACCTCGGACACGAAATGCTCCGCGAGAAAATTTAAAATCATCACGGCGGTATTGGATGGCGATCAGCGAACGCAAAAAATCATCACGAGCTATATTCTGTCCTTTGCTCACAGTAACGGCTAGACCAATATAATCTTCTGGTGATCCAAGTCCGTATATTGCCGAAACTGAGGCTACGACAATTACATCCTGGCGGGTTAAAAGATCATAAGTAGCTTTGTGGCGATATTTATCTATTTCTTCGTTGATAGTGGTTTCTTTCTCAATGTAGGTATCGCTTTTGGCAATATATGCTTCTGGCTGGTAATAATCGTAGTATGAAACAAAATAATCAACTGCGTTTTCTGGAAAAAGTTCACGAAATTCGCTGGCGAGCTGGGCGGCAAGTGTTTTGTTATGAGCCATGACTAGAGTTGGTTTCTGTACATGATTGATTACATTGGCCATGGTAAAAGTTTTGCCGGAGCCGGTTACTCCTAGCAGCAATTGGTCGTGAGTTTTTGAGTCAATGCCTTCGGTAAGTTTAATAATTGCTTGCGGTTGGTCGCCAGTAGGTTTGTTATTGGAGATGAGGTTGAATTTATCGGCCATTTTATAGAGTAATGCAAAGGATATTCTATCATAAGGCGATGAAAGTCGTATACGGATTTTTCGAGGCTTATAACAATTTACAAAAGAGACGCCCGAATGGGCGTCTCTAGTCGTTTACATCAAAGTAATTATAGTCAACAACTGGTTGCAACCAGTTGTCCTATCAGTACCAAGGAAAGAATTCGTGTGGTTGGCGGTTTTTCTTCTTAATTGGATTTGTGGCTTTAGTGCAGTCTTCGCCGTTCATCATCCATTTATATCCATAATTGCATTGGCATCTGCCGTTTCCATTTAGAAAAGCATTATTGCCACAGGCAGGTTTGGGACTTACACAAGAGGTTTCAGTATCGTTCCAGTTGAGTCCGTCTTTGCAGTAGCAACGGTTGTCATCACCGAGGTAGCTGTTTGGTGAATCTGGGCATCCGTTGACAGTAAATGTGCAGTCGTGAGTGCGGTGATCAAGATAGCAATATGCCAGGCAATAGCGAGTGTTGTCTGCGCCGATATAGCCGTCCCAAATATTTGGGCAAAGTGTTGATAAGGGGATATAGACTTCTTGTTTGGTTATATTGATGTTATCAATTTGCAGTTGTTGTGCTTGTGCAGGGATTGATGTAATTAAAAGAGTTGCGGCAATGACAGCGATAATTGCTGTCTGGGAGACAGTTTTCATGTTGAATATATAAAGATTTTAAAAAATTGGGGGGGTAGTATATGTGATAGGTGATTATTTGTCAAATTTTTGTTATTGTAAATTTTTGGGTTGACAGGGGTGAGGGAATTTGGTTAAATTTGGAACTACAAAAAGCTAAATATAAATTGAATTAAAATACTCAGTTAAAGAAGAGGAGGAATTTATAATGAGTAAGTTGGAATGGGTTATTGATGTAATATCTTTTAATCTGCTCGACAATAGTCTGGCGCATGAAAGCTGCGTCTATCTGCAACATTTCGCTCATGTTTTCAGGTCTTCAATCGGCAATGGTGGCTTAAGCGATGATTTCGTACCAGCCAAAAAAACGCGATTGTTATTCCTCGAAGGTGGAGGATGTCTGTCTGCCGATGGCGCGCGACAGTTGTGCGAAGTAATGCGTATTATTGGCGACGGAATGCTTCTCGATAATGGGTTATGGATGTTGGTGGATATCGGTGATTTACTGCGGCTGAAAAATCACATGAATGGTTGCCCACATTGCTATGGAACATTTCGCGATATCCTCGACGAGATTAGCCCTCATGGAGGTGCCCAAAATGTGTGATCACCTTATTGAGGTTGGTGAACTTTTCGAGAATGGCCATCTTGGGGAGTGCGCAATGGCCGCGTTGGTGGATGGCAACAGTTCTAGCTTTACGAATGAAGCTTGGGACGCCGCGTTAGGGCATTTGAATGGGTGTCTTGCCTGTAAAAAAACATTCGATAAAGCAACAGATTTTCTGGCGAAACATTCTTAGAACCAAAATAAGTGTCCGGTCAGGTGTAGCATTAGCTATTGCTTGACCGGACACTTTAAAGCAAGCATTTTTTGTAATTTCTTAGAGGGCTGAATAAATTTTATCCCGAATTTTTATGATCATACTTCCAAGTTTATCGAAGCTCTGTTTTGATTGGCAATTTTATTAGAAGTAAACCGCCAGGCCCTTCATATCATTTAGAGCCTGAAGAATACTCGCGTCATCTTTGGCAGCGACGCTCCATTCATCTCCGCCATTTAGTGAGAAAGTGAAGAAGATGGCAGGGTTTTTCTCGTTGTAAATAGCATTATCAAATGGCCAAAAAGTAACAGTGATTCCTTTGCCTACGCCTTTTGGCGTGTCCCAGGAATAGCGCCAGCCAAATGGATATTTGAGCTCAAATCCATATTCGTCGCTTTTATATGATGGCCAGGTGTCCATGTTAATCGTTTTTGTCTTACTACTTTTGGAATCAAGAATTTTTTCGTTGTCAGCGGTCATTTCCACTTGATATTCAGTACGAATCCTTCCTTCTGTGAGCTCAGATATGAATGAATAAGTCCCATCGGCCTTTTTCTGAATGTCTTTTAGACTCACAGCTGAAAGGTCTTGATACCAAAAATTAAACGTATCAAAAGGTACTTCTTTTTGAGTTATTTCATAGGCTGCCATCAAATTCTTTGCTCCGAGAAGTTCGTAGTAGTGTTTGATTGTTTGTAGGGCTGGGTCTTCTTGGCTGGCTGTAATATCTTTTTCTGGCTGGGTTTCAAAGGAAGAAGCTGGGTCAGTTGTTTTTGAGGAGTCGTTATTTTCAGATGTTGGTTTGGTTGCTGTGCAACCGGCGAGGGCTACTATCAGAGCAAAAGTGAGAATCGCGATGAGCGGATTTTTAGTCATGTTTTTAGGTTAAAAATTTACATAATGATTATATGTTGATGGAGGTGATGTTTCAATACTTGATGTAAAATATGCGCATGAAAAAAAAGATTATTTTAATATTGATAGCGGTTTTGGCTCTAGCATTTGTTGGTACAAGCTTTTTCATGAGTGCTGATGTTTCTCATGATTTAGTGAGAATCTATGAGGCACAGTTTTCGCGTATTTTTTATGATCGCAATGGCGAGATTATTCGCATTGAACCAAACAAAACTGGTTATTTAAGCCAAAAGCTAGATACTGTGCCCGCTGATTTTGCTGAGCTGCTTTTGGAAAAGGAGGATAAATATTTTTATATGCATTTTGGAGTAAACCCAGTGAGTGTTGGCCGAGCCATTTTCAGAATGTTTATAGGAAATTCCCGCATAGCCTCGAGCACGATTACTCAGCAGTTGACTAAAATACTCCTTGGCCATGAGCAAAACCGTTCTTGGGAAAATAAATTACAGGAGACTTTATACGCGATTGCTTTGGAAATGAATTTGTCTAAAGAAGAAATTTTACAGATGTATTTGAATTCGATTTATTTTGGGAACAAAATATCTGGATTGAACTTAGCCAGTCAGTTTTACTTCGGAGTGACTTTGGAAATGCTGAATAAGGCTCAAATATTGCAGCTTTTGGCTACTATTTCTAGTCCATCGAGAACTAATCCTTTTTTGAAAAATAATTCTAATGTTGTAAAAAACCTGTCTGATAGACTGGAAATTTCGTCCAGAAGTCAGGTCGAACTTACTGAAAAGGAAATCTTATTCCAAAAAGAGACTTTTAATCAGGTAGTCTCAAAAGATAGCTATTTTGAAATGCAATCTTTGGGTTTAGATTGCCCGGCGACTTGCAAGCTGACTGTTGATGAAGATTTGACTGTAAAAATACGGGAAATAATGCAAAGAAATATTTGGGCGAGGCTTGGGGAAAAAGCGGAAAATGGCGCGGTTGTAGTTATTAAATTACCGGAAAATGAGCTTTTGGCTTCTTTGGGGACGCCTGATCCGTCCGCAGATTTCAATGGTTATCAGATTGATATGACGAGACAGCCGCGAGCTATTGGATCAACTGTGAAGCCATTTATTTATGCGAATGGGTTTGAATCGGGTTTGCGGCCATATACTTTGATTGAAGATAAAGAGTATCGTTATGAGACTGGACATGGGTTTTCGTTTTATCCAAAAAATTATGATTACAAATATCATGGTTTGGTAAATTTGCATTATGCTCTGTCAAATAGCTTGAACGTGCCAACGGTGAAGGTTTTGGAATTTGTTGGCCTTGATAAGTTTTATGGCTTTTTGACTGATGTTTTGGAATTTAAGCCAAGCCAAAAACTTACAGATTATCAGTTTGGAATTGCGCTTGGACAGCTGGAAATGGATTTATTGCATTTGACTTATTATTTCACGATTTTTCCAAATCAAGGACATCTTTATCCATTGAAAATTTCTGAAGGTCAAGAAATTTTTGGCTTAGATAAAAAAGTGTTTGATAAATCTCAAGCGCAACTTATCAATAAAATCTTACTTGATCGGGTTACTGCTAGTGATCAATTTGGACTAAGAAGCGATCTAAATTTTCCAAAAGCAGTAGCCATAAAAACCGGTACTTCGCGCGAATTTCATGACAGCTGGGCAATTGGTTATACACCGGATTTTTTGGTTGGTGTGTGGATTGGTAATGCGCGTAATGAGGCAATGAGTGGGGTTTCTGGGCAGTCTGGAGCAGGAGCAATCCTGCATGAGGTTGTAAATTTGCTTTTGAATTCCAAGTATAATAAAAACACATTGTGGCAGTTTGATTTGCTTGAGGAATATAATGACAATGGACAGATTGAGTTTGGTTTGAGCGGCGATGATTTTACTGAGGCTAAAAATGTTCTATTGGAGGAAAATCAGAGTTTAATTTTATCTCCGCATGATGGTGATGTGTTTTTACTGGATGATGACACGCAGATTTTTTTGAAAGCAAGTTCAGAAGTGGAGTGGTTTGCTGATGGGATTTCCGTTGGTAGCGGGGCTGATATTTCTTGGAGACCTGAGGAAAGTGGCAGTTTGGAAATTGAAGCGCGAGGGGTGGCTGGGAGTGAGAGTGTGAGGGTGGAGGTGGAGTGAGAGGACTGATCAGAAAATTATAAACAATTTTATTGTTGACGGGTTTTGGAATTTAGGACTAAAATTCCGTTCTTATGCCGCGAAAATAAATAGTAAATTAACAATATTAGGAGGACCAAAATGGGTCAAAAACAATCGTTATTAACCTTGGAGCTCAGCGATTACACTATAGCAGACGAAGTTCATTTCGAGAATGATGTACTGACATTTTGTTTTAATGTGCCAGTTACAATGCAGAACCTTGAGATCAAAGCTACGCTTAGGATCGACTACCATTTCAATATTGATAACGGTCGATGTCTCAAAGTACTGTCTATCAATAATGCTTCAGGCCAAAAAGTGGTTTTGAATGAAGATAGTAGTGAGAACTGGGTTGATGTTAATATTCCTGAAGTGTTTTTCGATGTGTCTGTAAAAATAGGGCAGGCTAAAGATAATGCGCGTGAAAAGCGGGAGAAAATTATTTCCGCCTTTGGCGCCGGAGCTATAACCGCTGAGGGCAGGGAGCGACAAATAACGCAAGTATGGCAACAATTATATGAGGAAAAACAAAAAATGATGGTAGACATTACCTATCTAGACCTCTCGACATTATTGAGACCGTCTTAGGTGACCATTGACGTCGGCTTGAGGTGTTATCCTCGAGCCGACGCTTTCAAGTATATTGAAAACGCTCCATTCTTATTCTTCTTTTCTGGTGCCCAGAAGAGGACTCGAACCTCCATGAGATTACTCCCACACGCCCCTGAAGCGTGCGTGTCTACCAATTCCACCATCTGGGCTGGCTGCTGGATGTTTGTTGCTGGATGTCGGCAAGGCGGTAAAAAGATATTGGCGGGGGTTTGGATGGGCTAAAAGTTTTTAGCCCCCTACTAAATTTTTTAACCCCTACATTTTTATGGCCTTACGTCCTTGTCCTAAAATCCTCTGAATATCTTCTTCGGTCAGCATTTCTTTCTGCAATAATTCTTTTGCCAGACTATCCAATTTTTTCTTTTCTTTACGAAGGACTTTGCTTGCTATGTTATAAGCGTGATTGATAATTTTTGTGACTTCTTTATCTATTTTGGCGGCTGTTTCTTCTGAAAATGGCCGAGCACTTGATAATCCGCGTAGATATGGATTTACCTCTTGATCTGAATATGAGGTGATGCCGAGTGAGGACATGCCATATTCAGCGACCATGGCTCGCGCGATCTTTGTAGCTCGTTCCAGATCGTTCGTAGCACCGGTTGTGATTTTTTTAAAGGCTTGCTCTTCTGCGGCGCGTCCGCCAAGTAAATGCGCTAATTCAGATTCAAAGTCATCGATGGAATGTAGATGGCGGTCTTCTTCAGATACTGTCCATGTGGAGCCTAGGCTGTGGCCACGAGACATGATGGAAATCTTGCGAATTTTTTTACCAGCTGGCATTTGAAAAGCGACTAGGGCGTGTCCAGCTTCGTGATAAGCTGTGATTTTCTTTTCTTCTTCGCTGAGAACGCATGACTTGTTTTCTAGGCCAAGCACGATTTTTTCTAGTGCCATGTCTATTTCTCGTTCGGAAATAAATGGTTTTTTATTTTTAACTGTTGCTATGGCAGCTTCGTTTAGCAGGTTTGCCAGGTCAGCGCCGGAAAACCCGGCTGTCATGTCGGCGATTCTTTTGAGGTTAAGTTTTGGATTTAGTTTTTTGCCACGGCCGTGTACGCGGAGGATTTCATGGCGTTCAGACAGTGTCGGCATGTCTAAAACTATGCGCCGATCAAAACGGCCTGGGCGAAGTAGCGCTGGATCTAGAATATCCGGACGATTTGTTGCAGCCAATACAATTACATTTTCTCTTGGTCCGAAGCCGTCCATTTCCACCAAGATTTGGTTTAAGGTTTGGTCAGAGGCTGAATGTCCGACTGGGGTTTGTGCTCTAGATTTGCCAATGGCGTCCAATTCATCAATAAAAATGATTGAAGGAGCGGTTTGTTTGGCTTTGGCAAATAAAGTGCGTGCGCGAGAAGCGCCGACACCGACAAACATTTCTTCGAATTCAGAGCCGGAAATATGAAAGAATGGCACTCCAGCTTCACCAGCAACAGCTTTGGCTAAAAGTGTTTTTCCTGTTCCTGGTGGGCCGACGAGTAAAACGCCACGGGGAATTTTTGCTCCCATGAGCTGGTATTTGCGAGGACTTTTCAGGAAGTCAACAACTTCGATCAGTTCTTGTTTTGGTTCTTCTACGCCAGCTACATCTTTAAAATTGATTTGAGATTTTTGTGCGTTTTCGCCGTCTTCTTTCATGCCGCCTGTTAGCCCGCCAAGGATTCCGCCACCGCCCATCTTGCGCATGAATAGCCATAGTAAGCCGAAAATTAAGATAAATGGCAATATATTCCCGGCGAGCGAGAAAAATAGCTGTCCTTTTGAGGTGTCATGGATGACGATTTCAGTCTTGCTTGGGTCAATGCCAAGGTCAACTAGATTTGAAAATGATTCGCGGCGAGAGCGAATTTTGGTTTGATCTTTTAGCGTAGCGACCAAATCTTGATCATAGGCATCTATTTTAGTCACATCACCATTTTTGGACTTTGTTATAACTTCTGACAGAGAGGTTTCTTGCACATTTTTGTCAACTTCTTCTATTTGTGAGTATGAATAAGCACCAAAAACCGCAAGTAAAATAACTAGGGTAATTAAAAATATTTTCCAGGAAAATTTGGGTATTTGTGGCGAGTTTGGTGTTGGCACGATTATATCGGAAAATTAGGATTTATCTTTTTTGGATATGCGTACAAATTTCCAGCCATGCTCTTCGATTGACTCTGTTTGCAGATCTGGAAATTCATTTTTTATAGTTAAGTGTGCAATGCGTCTAAAAGTAGGATTCATATGTGGCAGATCGCCGTGATCCTTGTCATTCGTAATTTTTTCAGCTGCTTGTCGTGCTTGCTCCCGTACTTTGTCATATTGCGTTTTTTTGGCACTATTTAAATCAAGATTTATATATTCAGAGAGGCCTTTTTTCCAAAGAATTACTCTTAATAAATGCTGGAGAGCATCAAATGTACGGCCGCGTTGGCCGTAGAATTGAGCATGGGCAGGCGTAATAATATCAAGGTTGACAGTGTTGTCTTCAGCGTCTTCTTCTATGTGGTCTAGATCGACCTGCATCAGGTCAATGATTTTTTGGAGTTCTTTTTTCGGTGAGATTTTTGCCATTTTTGTGAGTGAATAAGTGCGAATATTGTAAGGTAAAGGGTTGGGTTAAACAAGCGGCTGTTAGATTATGTGCCGCCAACAGCGTCTAATCTTTGTCTTATTTCTTCATCATAAGGCATAAAGGCTGCGACTTTTTGCAAAAATTGTATATATTCAAGGCTTGGAGCATACGAATGTAAATGATCTGCCATTGCCAATATTATCTCGCGGTTACGCGGTGAAAGCGACAAGGCTTTTTCCAGGCTAATTTTGGCTGCGTCATGATCGCCAGTTTCGTTTAGAAGACGCGCTAGAATGAAATGATTCGTTGCGCGCTTAGGATCAATTTCAGCCAGCTGCTTATAGGCTTGTAGCGCTAGGTCCATATTTCCCTCGGCAAAATAAATTTGACCGAGAACATGATGAGCCATAGCATTGTTTTGATCCAGCTCAAGTGCTTTTTCTGCAAGTAGTTTTGCCTTTGCGGGGAGTTGTCTACGCAGATGGATTTCAGCCAAAAAACCGTATGCTTTTTTGTTATTTTCATCGTCAGCGACGATTTCAATTAAAAGGCGTTCAGCTTCGTCAAAATTATCGCGAGCCATTAAAATTTCAACGCGGCGTAATATGCGATTAATTTCAGCGTTACGAACACGTTTTTTTGTACTTTGCTGATTCTGGCTTGATTCGGCGTGTTCGATTATGGCATCGGTTGTTGCGCTATTTGTTGCATTTTCGATTGAGTGTAAACGCGCTTCGGATAATGCTTTTTCCTTGTCGCGGAGGATTTCTTGGCGACGGCATGAGCGGCGCTTAATAATTGCGATTATTATGATGATTGCCAAGATCAATAAAATCAGCGCGCTGATTGATGCTGTTTGATAATTTGGGAATATGATTGAAATGATAGCGTTATAATTTATCATTTTAGCGGTTAGCTGGTGGCTGAAAGTATTTTGTATATACAAGAAAATTTTGTCACTCTGACCTTGATTTATCTGGGGAAGAGTCTATGGCAAGTAGTTATATAGGGTGTTTTTCGCTACGCTCGATAGTCCGAGTGATGAATTTATGTAGATTCTTCACCTGGGAAGACCGGTTCAGAATGACAGAAGCTTAGAGTATTTCAGGATATAAGTTTTTTGCGCGCCTTAAGAGTTGAACAAGGTTATTTTACGAAATTTATTTTAAAAAAGCCAGTTTGGCGTTACTTATACTCTTTCACGCTTAAGACTTTAGAATTGGTTATCTGTAAAAGATTATCGATGATATAACATTTGAGGCGATTGATTTGATGGTTTCGAAGCATCATAATCAATGCAAAAGACGTCCTAAAGTCAGTTCCAGACGCGAACGGTGCGTAAGCCTTCTTCAAAAATTCAATCTTTAAAATCAGTCTTTGAGCGTTTCCAGCACAAAATTCCAGTTAATTAGCTTATTTATAAACATGTCTATATATTCTGCGCGTCTATTTTGATAGTCTATATAATACGCGTGCTCCCAAAGATCAATTGTGAGAAGAGGCTTTTGTCCGTGAGCAATTGGAGTATCTGCGTTGCTGGTTGACATTACTTTGAGTGTTCCATCTTCTATTATTAGCCAAGCCCAGCCACTGCCAAAATGATTTAAAGCTGTTTTTTTGAATTCTTCTTGAAATTTTTCCAAACTGCCAAAGCTCTTATTAATTAATTCTTCAAGCTCTGCGGATGGTTGACCGCCTCCGCCTTGTTTCATTCCGCGCCAATAAAAAGTGTGGTTCCAGGCCTGAGCGGCATTGTTAAAGACATTGATGCGGTGGTCTTCATTTGCGGTTTTTTGGATAAGGGAGGTTAAATCCAGATTTTCCATTTCTGTTTCTGCGATCAATTTATTTAGATTTTCCATATAGTTGACATGATGTTTGCCATAGTGGAATTCGAGGGTGCGTGCTGAAATGTATGGGTTTAGCGCGCTTGTTGAATATGGTAGCGTAGGGATTTCAAAAGCAGACATTTTTGTTGATAAAAAGTAGGGTTACTGTGAAATGTACCCTATTTTTTACTTTAAATCAAGAGTGCTTGGGCAGGCTAGTTTTTTACTTTAATTTCAATGTTATTTTCTACTGATGGCAGCTTATCTCGCCAAAACGGCCATGTAACAATGTCAGCGTTTTCAACTTCTGTTAGGTTTTGCAGATATTTCTCAGCCCATGTAACTTGCTGGCCAGCAAGTTTTTGTCTGATGCGCTTTGTCATCTCTTGACCGGTTTCATTTTCTGGATCAAAGTCGTAAATTGTAAGTCCGCGTATTTCAGTATTTATACGGATGAGCTCTTTTTTGATATTGCGTTCGGCAATGTTCATTTCCATGCCTGAAAAATCAACCTTGCCCAAATGCATGCCAGGCGTGATTCTGCTCTGAAGCCCAGAAACAAGTATTCTGTATAAATCATCGCGGTTATATACGCGCCCAGTAACAGTTAACTTTATAGTGGCCGGAAAAGTTGCACGTTTTTGACCTAATAGGTTTTTATCAACTTTTACCTCTTCAACCTTGTAATCATAACTGCCATCTACCATGAGCATAGTATCATTGCGGTTTTCAGCTTTGTTGCGTGCAATAATTTTCTCATCCATTAGTTTCATAGTCTTTTTGGTCAGCTCTTCTTCGATGCGTTTACGAGCAAGATCAAGATCTTCTTGAAGAACGATTTTTGAGCTAATTGCTGTGCCGCCAGTGAATGCTTTATGATTTACGCCGTAATAAAGCAATGGTGAGAGATATGGAATTGCCGGCATTGTCAGTTGTTGACCAGCTTGTATATTGCCACGAGTGCCGATTGGTCTGCCAAATGTGTCATAGTCAGCGGCATGCGCTGGCACTGTAATTGATCCTGGGGTTGCGTCATCAAGACGCTCTGGTACTTTGACTTCTGATTCTATCCAAAAGAGTAAATCATCTTGTGTTTTGAAGCGGCTTGGAACAAATGTTTTTGGTTTTGTACCGCGGTTGTAAATAGTGATTTCTCCGCGTGCTGGTTTGCCTTCAAAAAGCTCACCTGTCGCTGGATATTCACTGGTTAGCTCAAGTGTGTAGCTCAGAGTCTCTGTAGCTATGTAATTCGGCTTTTCAGTTAAGAGGTCATATTGATTGATTGTGCGATCAGCAAATGTAATACTTGTCGCAAAGATTTCCTCAGTGGTTCGTGGCTCTATGTAGATTGTTGCGGTTGGAAGGGTTATAAATGAAATCAAAAGGATCAAGCAAACTGCAAGCGCAATAAAAATAGCAAGTGCTTTTTTGCCGGAATGCGAGATGCGCATTTGAAATTTCTGAATCGGATTTTGCTTATTTTGGTCCTCTGCTTTTGGCTCAGGCTCCTTGCTTGAAATTTCATCTGATTGGAATGGCTTGGTTTCGCTTGATGGTTTTTTATGGAATAAGGTTTCTTCTTCGACTTTGGTTATCGGTTTTTTAACAATTACCGCAATCTCAGTGTCGCTTTCTTTATTTGCTTGCGGCTTAGCGACTCGTTTTTTGGGTTTATCAATTTTGGCTGATGATATTTTTGAGGTGTTTTTTTTCGTTGGCACGTTGTGGATGTGTGAATTCTGGGGGTATTTTATACTAAGTTTTGCTTGGAATCAAAGGCTAGTTTTTTCGGGTATCTTGAAAAAACTGGTGAGCTTGGTGAGAAATGGAAAGTAAAAAAGGGAAGTTGACATAAGGTCAGCTCCCCTTCCTTCAACGGGTATTTCTTTTTTGTTTTTGTTTCGGGAAGGGGAGATGCCTTGTTCTCGCGTGGGATTTTTGATTTAACCGGGGATATCCATTTTGGTATAATTATTATTTAACCACTTCCATCCAGGTCCAGTGTCTTTGGCGTCGGTGCACTTTGACCCGGTGGTAGACATAGTACATGCCTCGTTCGAGGCCGCATAGTCCGTCGCTGCCACAATTACATTTGAAAATACGCCACCGTAATGATAAGCCCCGACGTTGTTACCGCCTGCTTCATTTGTCCACACGGAAGATGTTTCTTCTAAACCGATCGTTTTGCCGCGTACATCCATCGTATAAGTGTTCGCGTTGTCGGTTGCTTCCTGGGTCAGGGGATGATTAATGATGGTTGTACCAGTGGAAATAGTCATAAGTTTGCAATATGTGTTCCACCAATTTCCAACCATTATACCGGTAATGGCATCGCCCTGGGAATTACTCTCGCCAAATGCGTAGTATCCCGGTCCGACATCGGCTGCCATTACATTTCCAAACACGGTAGTCGCACAGAGTGCGACTACCAACAAGCAAAACAAAAGATATTTTTTCATTTTACCTCCGTAAAATTAGATTTTTTGCCTACAAGCAGAAAACTAAATTATTAATAATTTCCTATTTGTAAGCAAAAAATCTTTCCCTTCCCGATATTTTAATAGGGCATATGGATTTGGGGGCTGTTGATTAATAAGCCCTCTTTTGATCCATACTACACCCGCATTTTAGAAAAATTTCATTATTTGTCAATGGACTCGATATCTTTGGATTTGACTTGCGTTTAGGAATATTGCGTTATAAATTGGGGCGCAAAGCGCGGAATTATTTCCTAGATTTTTTATTACGTCCCCAGTTACGCGGATTATTGATGATATATTCACGGATTCTGTGTAATTCATTTTCGTTGCGAATGATGTGTTCGTAGTAGTTTCGTTGCCATAATCTTTTATTGAATGTTTTCCAGCCTTTATTTTTCACGCCGTTGATATATTCGTTCGTGGTAATTGATTTGAATGCTCCGATTATATCGCCGATGGTTTTCTTTGTGGGGGCCTCGATTATCGTTGGGGCAGGCCTTTGTGGCCGCCCAGAATTTCCGAAATTTGATGGCTGCGGATGCGGATACGGATACCCACGAGGGGTATCCGTACTTGCCTCGATTATCGTTGGGGCAAGCCCTCGTGGCTGCCCTGAATCAAAATCAAGCCCTTGTGCCTGCCCTGAATCTGGCTGCCTAGGATTGATTATCGTTGGGGCAGGCTCTTGTGCCTGCCTCGAATCATTTTGATCATTAATAATTAGAATGCAATGAAAATGATTTGGCATCAAAATATATTGATCCAAATGAATATTGCTGAATCTATTTATTAGATCATTCCATTGCGCATTCACCATTATTCCCGCATCATTTAGAATCATTTTTTCATTAATAATTTCTCCAAAGAAATGCTCGCGGTTCTGCGCGCAGATGGTTATTGAATACGCGCCATTTTGCGAGTAGTCATAATTTTTTAGTCGAATTGATCGACGGTGATGTTTTTCTGGGTCGTACATGTTTTCTTTATTTTATGCGGCGCGATAAAAATTGCGCCGTACTGTAATTGTATGGTTTGCGTATTTATTCCTGATTATTTTTTATCGTTATTGCTCCAAATATTTCTTGATTAGCGGGACGAGCTCTTTCCTCATGATTAGGCTGTTTTTTACGGCGACATTATTTTCAAATTTAATCTTGAAAATTTCATGCAGGATTTTTTGCATATTAGCGTTTTCCGTCATGAACCAATTACATCCGTGGTTTAGATCAACTATTGTTACAAATCCGAAATCAAGACGATAATTTTTTATAATATTATTTAGATTTCCTATCAGCTCAGCATGTCGCTCAAGAATGAGCTTTTCGCCATTTATAATTTCGAGTTGAACGATCCCGATCTTTTTACTCGCAAGATCAAACCATGCAAATTCTTGATGAAATCGAGCTTTTAAGTTTTCGCCATTCAAATTAGATTTTGCGGCAAACATTTCTTCGGGCAGGGAATCTGATATTTCCACGCAGCTTTTAAGCCATTTTGACATTTTAAGATCGCGATCAGTAGCCACCTTTGCCTGAAAATTTAATGTATTTGAAATTACGGCTGAATAAAGTAAAATCGCAGATTCTTTTGATGGGGTAATTCGTTTTTCATAAAATTTCTCAGCGATCAGCGTGGCTGCGGCGCCGACTTTTTCGATTTGTATTTTTGCATTTGGAAAGAGGTGCGCGTCTTGGACTTCGCGGTGGTCGATGATTTCTATAACTTGTTTTAGCTGAATTTTTGGATCTATGCCGCGTATGTCGCTCGCATCAGCTAGGATAAATTCATTAATTTTTGCTGGATTTTTTATTGATTTCGGGAGTTTTAGATGAAACTTTTTGATGATGAATTTGGCTTCGTCGCGTGGTTTGCCATTTAGCCATATTTTTACTTTAGAACCAGTTTTTGTTAGAAATTCTTGATAGGCAAAGATGCAAGCCACTGCGTCCAAATCAGGGTTAATGTAAGAGGTGATGATTTTTGGTTTATTGATCTGCTCTTTTGCGGGTTTATTTGTAGAATGATTTTTTTTCATACAGAGATATTTTGAGATGGTTTTTTTGGCTTTGGTAATGACTTCTTCTCTGAGCGTTCGCATTTTTTTTGAGTTCAGCGCTTGCAAAATGCGAGTTTGGACTTGAGCCTCATTCATTCCATCAATATTGCTTCCTATATACCTTATTGCTTTTGGGTGCCAGCCCCATATTAGTTTGCTCTTATCCTCGTTAGAATCTAGCTTTTCGAAAAATCTATCAGCTGTGTAGAATTCGTCCAATTCAACTTGCAAGCCAGAATCAGTGAGTAGGCTATCTGAAAAAGATCTTAATTTCCAAACCATTGCCTGTCCGTCCCTTGTTTTTGAAGTTGCTTCGAACCCTTCTTTCAGGATTAATACTGTATCAATATCGCTGTTTTTAGAAGGAATTTTATTTGGATTAATTCTGCTTCCAAGAAGGATCATCCCGATTACTTCAGGACATTTAGTTTGAAATTGTTTCAGGTATGAGCGCATTTCCAGTATGATTTTTTCGATTTCCTTCTTTCTTGTTTCTGGCCTGTCTTTTTTGTTCTCGCGTGAGTCTAAACTAAGCATCCTTCTTATTTTTTCTGCTTGCTCTTTGGGTATTGTTTTGGGGATTTTTTTAAGGTCATTTGCTCTTCTCACCATAAATTCTTCCAGCCCCTCATCGCTGATATGAGAGGATTCGGTTTCCGTAATAATATTTTTTTTGATGAGCAGTTTAATTATCTGGTCTTTCAGCATTTTCAAAATTTTATAATGATTATTTTTTTACGACTTTTTTATTGGCTTGCGATGTCAAATGGTCCATATAGTCTTACGCCTCCAGCATCTCTGCCGTCAAGAATATAATATTTGTCATCGCAAATATAGGCGTAGCGATAACGCCATGCCCCCATAATACAGGCTTTGCTATAGTAAAAATACTCAATTTTTTGTGCTGGTTTTGAGTTTGATTTGCAATAAAAATTCCAACCGTTTGTTTTATAGATGATTTCATTTTCGAAGATGTTTGGTGAGATTGCTGGACCAAAAACAAGTAAATTTTCAGGAATATCAATGTTTTTGTCGGCGTATAAGAAATAAGAAGGTAAGTTCAAGTTAACCCTATCAATTGTTTCGCAATCTTTTGTTTTGGTATTGGCGCAACCCGTGATCGCTAGGATTAACGCTAAAATATATCCTGCTGGGATTAGGTAATTCAAGCGCATGTTTTAGTTAGATTAAATTATATGTAGTAATATGGTTCATCATATTTGGCGGAGAGAGAGGGATTCGAACCCTCGATCCCGCAAAGCGGAATACCGGTTTTCGAGACCGGCCCGTTCAACCACTCTGGCATCTCTCCATTTGCCGCAACTTTAGATTCGCATTTTCAGCGCTATTTTAACATAATAAATATTTTTTATTTTATTGGACAATGTTGTAATGAAATCTGTAAAATGATTTTACTTGCATAATATAGCCAATGAAAACTTGTTTAAAGTGTAAATCGCAGTTTGAAGTTGCCCCTGAAGATCGTGTTTTTCATGATAAAGTTGCGCCAATTTTTAATGGTCAGAAATTTGCGATTCCTGAGCCGGAAATGTGCCCAGAATGTCGGTTGATACACAGACTTTCTTTTCGTAATATTCGTAAAATTTATAAACGAAAGTGTGATGCGACAGGCAGAACAATAATTTCAGCTCATAGGCCTGATGTGAAATTTCCTGTGTACCATATAAGTGCTTGGCATGATGACAAATATTACGATCCATTGAGGCAGGGTCGTGACTTTGATTTTAATAGGCAATTTTTTGAGCAATTTCGAGAAATGGCTCTCGAAGTTCCTCATCCGCACGCGTTTGTTGATACTATGGGCATGGAAAATTCTGAATATTGCAATGGGTGTAATAGCCTAAAAAACTGTTACCTGTGTTTTAACGCTGCTGGAAGCGAGTGTTGCATGTATTGCACTGGATTGTGGTATTCGCGTGATTGCTTTGACTGTCGAGATATAGACCATGCGGAATTATGCTATGAATGTGTTGATGGTATAAATTGCTATTATTCATTTTTCTCTCGTAGTTTGAAGGATTGTAATAACTGTCATTTTTGTCATTACTGTTATGGTTGTTCAAATTGTTTTGGTTGTAGTGAGCTTCGAAATAAAGAGTATTATTGGTTTAATGAAAAATTAACTCGCGCTGAATATGAACATAGATTAAGAGATTTTTTCTTTACGCCGTCATCGATAGAAGATACAAAAAAAAGAGCTTATGAGATATATCTTTCGGTTCCGCATAAATATGCGAATATTTTGAGCTGTGAGGCGTCGGTGGGTAATATGCTTGAAAATTGCAAGAATTGCAGCCAGTCTTTTATTGTGAAAGACGCTGAAGATTGCAAATATTGTGCTTGGCTCAAATATGGTATCAAAGACTGCCAGGATGTATCTGTGTGGGGATCAAATATCAATCTTGCTTATAACTGCGGTGAAATAGGTAATGACACTTATTCTTGTCTTTTTACTCATCGATCTTGGGCGTGCGAGAATCTGATTTATTGTCAAAGTTGTATGAATGTTAAAAATTGCTTTGGATGCCATGGCCTGAACAATCATCAAGAATACTGCATTTTTAATAAAAAATATTCTAAACAGGAATACAGTGAACTGATTGCAAAGATTATTTCACACATGGAAAAGACAGGTGAATGGGCAAAATTTTTTCCTTCTAGCATTTCGCCATTTGCTTATAATGAAAGTATTGCCTATGATCATTTTCCCATAACAAAAGAAAAAGCGGTTCAACATGGATTTGAATGGCTTGATGAGAAAATTGAAATTCCAAAAGTAGCAAAAATTATTCCAGCTTCCAAATTACCAATTTCAATTTCAGAGGTGCCTGATGAAATTTTGAATTGGGCGATTGAGTGCGCGGAAACCAAGAGGCCATTTATCATTCAAAAAGCCGAGCTGGCATTTTACCGTCGCGCTGGATTGCCCCTTCCTCGATTGCATCCTGATTTGCGATATGAAATGCGATTAAAACAGCTTAATCCTTTGCGTTTGTGGCACCGTTCCTGCGCTAACCTCGGCTGTAGTGTTGAGTTTGAAACGCCGTTTGCACCTGACCGTCCAGAAAAGATTTATTGCGAGGAGTGTTATCAGAAGACAGTTTTTTAATTATAAATCAGCTATGCAACAGATATGTAGACAGACTGGTAAGACTTTCGTTGTTTCCGAGGCGGAGAAAAAATACTGTGCTGATAATGATTTGCCTATGCCCACTATTCATCCGAATGAACGGATGAGAATTTTATGTTTGTTTCGCAATAGGCAGTATCTTTATAATTCAATTTGTGATTATTCGAAAAAACCGATTTTAAGCTACATACCTCCAGAGAAGAATTTGAAAGTTTATGAGGTTGATATTTGGAATTCTGATGTTTGGGATGGTTTAGAATATGGTCGCGATTTTGATTTTAATAGGCCATTTTTTGAACAGTTTGCAGATATGCTCAGGGAAATGCCTTGGCCAAATCTAAGCGTGCAGAAGCATACTTTAGAAAATAGTGATTATTGTAATGGTGTGTCGCAACAGCGTAATTGCTATCTTGTTTTTGGTGGCGTGGATGGCGAAGATTGTATGTTTTGCAAAATTATTTATAGAGTCAAAAATTTAATTGATTGCATTTCAGCTTATGATTCAGAATTGTGTTATGAGTGTGCCAGTATCAAAGGTTGTCATAATTTGAAGTTTTCTGAATATTGTCATGATTGTGCGGATTCTTATTTTCTTTACAACTGCCAAGGCTGCAATGATTGTTTTGGATGCGCGAATTTGTATAAAAAGGAGTATTGTTTTTACAATCAACAGTTGAGCAAGGATGATTATAAGAAAAGGATGAGCGAGATAGATATCGGTAGCTACAAGGTTTTGGTTTCTGAGCAAGCTAAGTGGGCGTCGGTCAAAGAGAGCCTAGCAGTGAAACATTTACAAGGTAAAAATAATGAAAACTCCAGTGGTAATTTTTTGAATAATACTAAAAATGCTCAAAATTGTTTTATGGTAAATAGCGCCGAGGATATGGAATATTGCATTAATATTAACGAAGCGAAAAGTTGTTTATTTTATTTTGCTTTTGGGAATGTCTCGGAGCTTATATACAATTGCAGTAGCGTTGGAACTAATGGTTATAACACCAAATTTTCAGCAGAGTGTTTTCCGAATCCGAATAATCTGGAATATTGCATGTTTGCTTGCTTAGGTTGTAGCAACTGTTTTGGGTGTTGTGGTCTTAAAAAGAAAGAATACTGTATTTTTAATAAGCAATATAATCCGGTTGAATATTCTGATCTGCGACAACGTATTATTAGCCATATGAAAAAGACCCCGCTTCATCAAGATTACGCGGGACAAGCCTGTGAATGGGGTCAATTTTTTCCAGCATCTTTTGTTCCTTTTTATTACAATCAAAGTGAAGCGCAAGATTTTTTTCCTTTAGCTAAGGAGGAAGTATTAGCTAGAGGTCTAGACTGGAAAGATGATGAAGTTGAATCGTTCGCCTCGATCTATCAGATTCCTGATCATATTCGTGATGTGCAAGACGACATTTTACAAGCTGTTTTAAAGTGTACTGTGAGTGGCAAAAAATATCGTATTATTAAGCAAGAATTAGATTATTATAGGCAGAATAATTTGCCAATTCCTCGTGTATCGCCATTTGAAAGGATTAAGGAAAAGTCTAAGATACTAGAGTTTAAAGATTTGCAGGAGATTGCGTGTTCAAAGTGCGGACAGCCAGTTCAAACTGTATATAAAAGAGGCCAGCGTAAAATTTATTGCGAGAAGTGTTATCAAGAGGAGATTTATTAGGCGTTTTAGACATTTTTTTTAGTCAACAGATTACAATATATCACCTTTAATTCTTTTAATAAAAATGGCAGATAAGGGAAAAATTTTTTGGGAAATTCACCAAAGCCTACCAAGACAAGGACCGGGAAGCGATTTTTATACTGAAAAGGTTTTTAATATTATCAAAACAGCCACCAAAAAAGATTTTTATAATATTTTAGATATTGGTTGTGGTCCTGGGAGACAATCAATGAAATTAGCGGAGTTCGATAACGTGAAGATTACATCAATTGATACGCATCAGCCTTTTCTGGATGAATTATCGGTGAAGATCGATAAAAATCATTTGGGAAAGAAGATAAAGGTTGAAAATGTTTCTATGTTTGACTTGCCATATAGTGCCTTGGCCTTTGATGTTATTTGGGCCGAGGGTTCCATTTTTATAATTGGTATAGAGAACGGTTTAAGATCTTGGAGAAAATATCTAAAAAATGATTCATGCATTGCATTTTCGCATATTGCCTGGATAAAGGAGAATCCGCCGAAGAAACTACGTGATTATTGGAGATACGAGACGGGAAATGAAGTTTTACATATACGAGATTATGTAAAAGAAATCGAACAAGAAGGATATAATCTGATAGATAAAATAATCCTTCCTCCAAATACATGGGCTGATGAATACTATTTTCCAATTGAAAAGCGATTAAAAATATTGGAGCAAAAATATTTGGGCAATGATGAGGCTCTGAAATGCATTTCCTCGGTGCAAAGAGAAATCGACATATTTAAGAAATATTATGAATATTATAGTTATGTGTTTTATCTGATAAGAAATTAAATTAATCTATGCGAAGCTTTTTATCTATAACGACCAGCCGTAGTTCAAATTTGGTGTCAATGTAGCAAGTAGATATAATTTAATTTATAATTGTTTTAAAACAAATCATGAATTTTTGCACGCAATGCCAATCGCAGTTTGAAGTCACGCCGGAGGATTTATTATTCTACGACAAGATCTCTCCAGTTTTTAATGGCAAGAAATACCAAGTTCAAGAGCCTACACTTTGTCCAGAATGCAGGCAGAAAAGACGGCTATCATTTAGAAATGAACGCAAATTATATTGGAGAAAAGACGATGCAACAGACGAGAAAATTTTATCAATTTATTCACCGGACAAAACTATACCTATATACACGCAAAAATTTTATTTATCGGATCAATGGGATCCGATCGAAAAAGGTCGTGACTTTGATTTTAGCCGGCCATTTTTTGAACAGTTTAAAGATTTCAATGAGACGGTTCCCCATCCATCCCTGCAAAATGATTTTAATGAAAATTCCGATTATGTGAATTTCTCGGCTAGAAATAAAAATTGTTATCTCATTTTCGAAGCTGACCATAATCAAGATTGCCTTTATCTAAGTCATTCCTACCACAATCGTAATTGCGTAGACTGCTGTCATATCGATAAATGTGAATTGTGCTATGAATGTGATAATTTAATCGATTGTTATAACTGTAGCTTCACATATAATTGCCAAGGATGCTCAAACGCATGGTTCCTTCGCGATTGTATTAATTGTTCGTTCTGTTTCGGGTGCGTGAATTTACGTAATAAGCAATACTATTTCTTTAATGAGAAATGTTCAAAAGACGAATATTTGCAAAAGATAAACAATTTTACGCTTGACCTGTCTCTGCAAATTAACATAGCAAAAGGTGCTTTGGAAGGTCATTCACACATTTTACCGAAGAAGTATATGAATGGGATGCAAACCGAAAACTGCTTTGGGGATTATCTCAATAAATCAAAGGATCTAAAGAATTGTTTTAACGTAAAAAACAGCCAAAGCTGCGCTTTTGTTTACGATGGATATAATTACAAAGATTGTTATGATGTTGACGCATGGGGCGGCACAGGAGCAGAGCTTGTGTATGAATGTCAGGCTTGCGGCGATGGCGCTTATCGCATTATTTGTTGCGATTGCACTTTTAATGAATGTGCAAACATTTATTATTCTTCATGGTGCCGCAGCTGCCATGATGTTTTTGCCTCAATCGGTCTTCGCCATAAACAGTACTGTATTTTGAACAAACAGTATTCTAAGCAAGAATACGAAGAATTGGTGCCAAGGATAATTGAGCATATGATGAAAACTAAAGAATGGGGAGAATTTTTTCACCCAAGCCTCAGTCCTTTTGGTTACAATGAAACAGTAGCTCAGGAATACTTTCCTCTTACGAAAAAGCAAGCGCAAGAACAAGGATTCAACTGGAGTGATTATGAAGCTCCTTTTCCTAAAGTAGAAAAGATAGTTAAAGCCGATAAATTACCAGATATTATTTCAGAAATACCAGATCAAATTCTTGATTGGGCAATTGAATGTGAAATAACACATAAACCATTTAGAATAATCAAACAAGAATTAGACTTTTATAGAAAGCATAATCTTCCTCTTCCTAAAAGACATCCTGATCAAAGACACAAAGACAGATTATCTCTTCGTAATCCTAGAAAACTCTGGAACAGAACCTGTAATAAATGTAATATTCCTATTCAGACATCCTATTCTCCGGACAGACCTGAAACTGTCTATTGTGAAAAATGCTATCTTGAGGCTGTATATTAATTATCACGTACGGGCCAAAAATTTTTGGCCCAGCGTTGCAATACAAAGACGCGTCGAAATATAAAGACGCATGCAATGCGTCTCTACTAAATTTAAAATTTAAAATTTCCAATGCCCACCTGCCTCAAATGCCAATCACAGTTTGAAATCACCCAAGACGATTTACTGTTTTACGACAAAATTTCCCCAATTTTTAATGGCAAGAAATACCAAATTTCAGAACCTGCACTTTGTCCGGAATGCAGGCAACACAGGAGATTAGCTTTTCGAAATGAACGAAATTTATACAAAAGACCCTGTGATTTATGCAAAAGAAATATTATATCCATATTTTCGAGAGATGCGGCGTTTCCTGTTTATTGTCAGAAATGTTGGTGGTCAGATAAATGGAATGCTTTAGATCATGGTAAAAATTTTGATTTGAATCAATCATTTTTCGAGCAGTTTGCAGAGGTGCAAAATAAGGTTCCTAAAATGGCTATGCTGGGCGCAAATACGGAAAACTGTGATTTTTGTAGCTTGATTGCTGATTGTAGAGATTGTTATTTGGTGTTTGAAAGTTCTAATAATGAGGATTGTCTATACGGCTATTGGCTACAGCAATGTCGTGATTTAGTTGATTGTAATTATGTTGATGAGTGTGAACTTGGATATGAATTAGAGAATTGTCGCAATTGTTATGGCAGCGGATTTTTACAAAATTGTCGTAACTGTGATAACTCCTGGTTTTTGAATAGTTGTGCTGGATGTTCATACTGTGCCTTTTGCACAAATCTTAGTCAAAAGCAATATTGCTTGTGGAATGAGCAGTTGAAAAAGGAAGAGTACGAGAAGAAGATGGCTGAGTTGAATTTTGGTAGCTATAAAGAACTTAGTAATTTGAAAACTAAGTTTGCTGATTTTAATAAACATCAGATTAAAAAGTATGCTCAGATTGAAAATGGTGAAAATTGTATTGGAGATTATATCTTTAATGCAAAGGATTGCTATCGATGTTTTCATGCCAACGATGCTGAGGGATGCCGGTATGGCGAACACGTTTGGCGAGGCGCAAAATTTTGTATGGATTGCAGTACAGCTGGGCGTGGTGCTGAACTTATTTATGAAAGCATAAACGCTGGGATTGATGATTTTAATTTACAATTTTGTGCCCAAGCATGGAATGGTTGTCATGATTTTCTTTATTGCCAAAATTGTTTTTCTGCGGGAAATTCTTTCGGTAGTATCGGCCTCCGTCATAACCAATATTGCATTTTAAATAAACAATATAGCAAGGAAGAATATGAACAACTGGTGCCTCAGATTATTGAGCAAATGCGTAAAGAAAAATCTTGGGGTGAGTTTTTTCCAGTAAATATATCGCCATCGGTTTACAATGAAACTGCGGCGCAAGAATATTTTCCCCTTGAAAAAGGTGAGGTTTTGAAAAATGGCTGGCAGTGGCGAGATCTTCAAATAGAAATTCCAAAGGTAGAAAAAATTATTCCAGCTGGTAAATTGTCAATTTTAGATGACATCAAGAAAGTGCCAGATGAAATTTTGAAGTGGGCGATTGAATGCGCTGAAACAAAGCGTCCTTTTGTGATTCAGAAATTAGAACTGGAGTTTTATCGGAAGATGAATTTACCGATTCCGAATTTGCATCCTGACATTCGTCATGCGAATAGAATTAAGTTGCGCAATCCGAATCGTTTATGGAGGAGAAAATGTGATAGTGAAGGATGCGACTTTGTTTTCGAAAGTTCTTATGCGCCAGATCGTGATGAGAAGGTCTATTGCGAAGCATGTTATCTAAAAAAGGTTTATTAAATGGTAGGGAATGGTTTCAAACCATTCCCTGCGCGGGATTACCTGTTTATTAAATGCAATACAAAGACGCGTCAAAATACGAAATAAGGAGACGCATGCAATGCGTCTCTACTAAATTCAAAATTTTAAATTTCCAATGTCCACCTGTCCCAAATGCCAATCGCAGTTTGAAATTACGGCGCAAGACCTATCTTTTTATGACAGGGTTTCACCGACTTTTAATAGTCATAAGTTTGTGGTTCCCGCCCCGACTTTGTGCCCAGATTGCCGTAAACAAAGAAGGGCGGCTTTTCGGAATGAAAGAAATTTGTATAAGAGAGCGTGCGATTTATGCAAAAAACAGGTAGTTACTGCTTATCAACCAGGTTCAAGATGTCCTGTTTATTGTCATGAATGTTGGTGGAGCGACAAATGGGATGGTGCTGAAATTACAATGAGCTTTAATTTTAGCCGTTCATTCACAGAGCAATTCGTTGAACTTCTAGATCAGATTCCGGCTGAGGGTTTATTTAATCAAAATAGCGAGAATAGCGACTTCACAAACATGGCTGGTTGGAATAAAAACTGTTATTTACTTTTTAACAGTTCGCATAATGAAGATAGTTTTTATAGTCGAGGAATAAGAAAAGTAAGAAGCTCTATCGATTTATATTATGGGAGCGATGACGAATTGTGCTACGAATGTATCAACTGCCATGATTGTTATAATTTGCTTTATAGTCAAAACTGCCAACAATGTCGTAATTCATATTTTTTGTTGAACTGCGTAGACTGTTCGAATTGCATCGGTTGCACCAACTTGTTGCATAAGAGCCTGTTCATAATCTCCTAAACATATCGAATAATTAATTTGCTCGAAACTAAAGGATTTGCATAT